>CAJTVK010000164.1 GCA_910579645.1 uncultured Lachnospiraceae bacterium
CTGCGTTTGCCGCCGAGCGAAAGCGTGTCTGAAAAAGGAATTGTTCTGTGGGCGCGCCGGGCGTTTTGCCGGTCTGCATTGCCGCCGCATAGGCTTCTGACCCAAACGCTAACGCAGGCACGAGGCCGAAAATTAGGAGTTGACAAACGGGTTTTTATCGCCTAAAATCAAATCATATAATATATATGGAAACGGACGGAGAAGAGGAATAGTACGGACGGCCGGCGTGCCAGAGAGAGTGCTGCCAGGTGTGAGGCGCTTACGCGGGAATCCGGAACCGGCCTTGGAGTCTTGCGTGAACAGCAGGAATGCGTAATCGGTAAATCACTTCGGCAGACTGCACAAACGCAACGTAGCACCGGCGTTAACGGTAGGATGAGAGAATGCGGAGAAGCAGGATTTTCGCCGGTGTCAAAGGGCGGCATCCGTGCACTGCATTAATTAGGGTGGTAACGCCGGATTTCCGGTCCCTTGCGGGATTGGAGGCCGGCTTTTTTTGTTTGCACTGCCTTGCCGGTATCCTCCCGGAAAAATAAAATGGAAGAAAGAAGGAGAAAAAATGGCGGACAAGAAATTGGTGGAAGCAATTACATCCATGGAAGAGGATTTTGCGCAATGGTATACGGATGTGGTAAAAAAGGCGGAATTGATTGATTATTCCAATGTGAAAGGCTGTATGGTCATTAAGCCGGCAGGCTATGCCATTTGGGAATTGATTCAGCGGCAGCTGGATGATATGTTCAAGGCAACGGGAGTGGAAAATGTCTATATGCCTATGTTTATTCCCGAAAGCCTGCTTCAGAAGGAAAAAGATCATGTGGAGGGGTTTGCGCCCGAAGTGGCTTGGGTGACGCACGGGGGATTGAATCCGCTTCAGGAAAGGATGTGCGTAAGGCCTACCTCGGAGACTCTTTTCTGTGATTTTTATAAGGGGGATATTCAGTCTTACAGAGATTTGCCGAAAGTATATAATCAGTGGTGCAGCGTTGTCCGTTGGGAAAAGGAAACACGTCCTTTCCTGCGTTCTAGGGAATTCCTGTGGCAGGAAGGCCATACGGCTCATGCCACTGCGGAGGAAGCGCAGGCGAGGACGGAGCAGATGTTGGAGGTATATGCGAAATTCTGCGAAAAGATACTTGCAATCCCGGTAGTCAAGGGACGCAAGACAGAGAAAGAGAAGTTTGCCGGTGCGGAAGCCACATATACCATCGAGGCGTTGATGCATGACGGGAAGGCACTGCAGTCAGGCACAAGCCATAATTTCGGGGACGGTTTCGCAAAGGCCTTCGGCATTCAGTTTACCGATAAGGACAATACCCTGAAATATGTCCACCAGACATCTTGGGGGATGTCCACCCGAATTATCGGAGCCATTATCATGGTGCATGGGGACAATTCGGGATTGGTGCTTCCGCCCAAGGTGGCTCCTACGCAGGTGATGATCATTCCTATCCAGCAGAAAAAAGAGGGAGTGCTGGATAAGGCTTATGAGTTAAGGGAGCGGCTTTCCGGCTTCCGTGTTAAAGTGGATGATTCCGACAAAAGCCCGGGATGGAAGTTCTCTGAGCAGGAAATGCGGGGGATTCCGATACGGGTAGAAATAGGACCCAAGGATATAGAGGCAGGAAAATGCGTGATTTGCCGGCGCGACAACGGAGAGAAGAGGGAAGTGCGTCTGGAAGAATTGGAAAAGGCGGTGTCCCAGGTTCTGGAGGAAATTCAGGTAAGCATGCTTGAGAAGGCGAAAGCACATTTGGAATCCCATACCTATATTGCCAGGACGAAAGAAGAGTTCATAAAGACCTTTGCGGAAAAGGCCGGTTTCGTAAAGGCTATGTGGTGCGGGGAAACGGAGTGTGAGGAAAAAATAAAGGAAGATATGGCCGTTACCAGCCGTTGCATGCCTTATGAGCAGGAATGTCTCTCCGGGACTTGTGTTTATTGCGGAAGACCTGCAAAGAAAATGGTTTATTGGGGGAGAGCATACTAAAAATGTGACGCAAATGGTACGGCGTTTCACGGAAAGTGATATAAACAATCCGGTACGAATCTGTCAGGCTCTTGCTGAGGAACCGGCAAGGGCCTGACAGGTTTGTACTAAAATTGACCTTTCAGCATTTGGTACCTTCTTTTGCTTATAGGCAGTTGGATACCATTAAAAAGCAGCAGTGAGGTACGCTCAATATTTTTGATGTATTTTTCATTGACCAGATAGGACTGATGGATACGGAAAAATGCGGCTTCCGAATAGGCAATCTGGCATTCAATGGTGTTTAAGGTTCCAATCATTTTTACGTCCCCGTCTTTTGTATGTATAATGATATACCGCCCGCAGCTTTCGAAAAACAAAATATCATTGAATACGATGCGGAATAGCTTCCGTCTGTATTTATATTCAAAATAATTCTTAGCCATGCGCAGCCTTTCGCAGGCATTTTTAAAACATTTACGGAAGAAATCATAATCTATAGGTTTGGTAATCAGCCGGAACATGTGCGCTTCTAACAGTGTTTTCCATAACTTTTCATCTTTGGCTACATAAATAACGGAAATATGAGGATTGAATTTGTGAGCCTGCTGTGCTATTTTAATAGTATCTTCATAATCCTCGTCAATTCCTAAATAAATTAAATCAAATACATCTTCACTTATATGGAATAAAAAATCTGATTTTGTATTGAAGACATCGATATCCATTAAAATCCTCTCGGTGCTCCCCAATTGCAGGAGAAGATTCTCTATTTCAGACAGCATGAGCATGTCTGAATCATAAATACCTATTCTTATCATTCGTTCCACCCCTTACATGTTAATATATATACTCTATCCCATAAACATGTATCCTCATCGGTTGTAGGATACATCATTTAGCAATAGATTTAAAATTGGTGTAAAAATTAATCAAATTAATGGCAAAAAAGTCAAAATCCGGAATACTGCTGTTATAAAAAAGTCAGATGGCATATGGGTATCTGACTTCTGTAAAAAATAACGTATTCTGTTTTACGGATTGACTTATAAACGTCATGGAGGACAAATGGGTTTGGATGGCAGAAGGACGTGGAGGAAGAGGCATGGAAAAAGCGGAATTAAAATTGAAAATATAACATAATTCCGCTTTAAGTGCCTGTTTCAGAATAAAACTGAAAATAGAAAATGAAGTTTGAAGCAGTGCTTAAAAGTTACCGAACCGTTTTTACCACGTTATCATAGATTTCCTGAAGCTGCTCTTCGGTAGGAATATAGTTGATGCGTATCTTATCCAAGCAGATATGAAAACCGCAGGCTTCCAATTCCTTTTCCACCAGTTCGATGCTCTGACCGCCCCATCCATAGGAGCCGAAAGCGAATGCTTCCCGGTTTTTCGGCGAAAGCCCTTTCAGGTAGCAGAGGAAGGAGGCTACGGAAGGCAGCATCTGGTTGTTTAAAGTGGGGGAACCCACCGCGATATACTTGGAAGTCAGCAGATCCGGCACAATATCGGAATAATGGTTGTTTTTCAGGTCATACAGCTTGGCGGGTATGCCGCAGTCGCCGAATGCCTCCGTAATGGTTTTGGCCATCCGATCCGTGGAGTTCCACATGCTGTCATAGACTACGATAGCGCCGGTATCCGGTTCGTTGCCGCTCCACTGAGCATAGGCATCCAGTATGGCAGGGAGGTGGGAACGCCAGATTACTCCGTGGCTAGGTGCAATCATCTCCAATTCCAGTCCTTCCAATACCTTCCAGGCAGCCTGTACCTGTTTTCCGTAGCACATAATGATGTTGCCGTAGTATTTCTTTGCTTCCTCCAATACGGTGGAGAGGCAGGCCTCATCGTCAAAGCGTTCCGTGGAAGCAAAATGCTGACCGAAGGCATCGTTGGAAAAGAGAATTTTTTCTTCCGGGCAATAAGTTACCATGTTATCCGGCCAGTGCAGCATGGGAGTGGAAACAAATTGCAGCGTGCGTTTTCCTATGGAAATGGAATCACCGTTTTTCACCGGCAGGTATTCGTCCGTGCCGAAGTGGGCAGTAAGCCCCTTTACCCCGGCAGGGCCGGAAGTGTAGATGACGGCATTTGGACAGAGTTTCCGCACCACGGGCAGGGAGCCGGAGTGATCCATTTCCACATGGTTGGTTATGATGACATCAATTTTCTCCGGCGGGACGATGTCGCTGATGCGGGAGAGCATTTCTTCCGCAAAGGGAGCTTTCACAGTGTCTATCAGCGTAATTTTCTCGTCCATAATCAGATAAGCGCCATAGGTGGTTCCCCTGCCTGTCCGGTAGCCGTGGAAGTTGCGTACATTCCAGTCCACAGCGCCTACCCAATAGATATTTTCCTTTACTTTTGCTGCTTTCATGATATTGACCTCTTTTCTTATTGTGATATTTTTATAGCGGCCTGCGGATGCAGGCTATTGCTGCCATAGCTAATATTATAACAGATGTCCTTCATACAAAGCGACTAAATTCTTCAAATAGAGATATCTTTCTTTCGCGTTTTCCGCTGCGCGGGAAAAAAGCCGTGCGGCGGCATCCGGATCGGTGCGCTTCAGCAGGTCGTACCTGTTTTCTCCGGCAAGGAATTCTTCATAGTCCAAGGTGGGTTCTTTGCTGTCCAGAATAAAGGGGTTTTTTCCCTCTTCTTTCAGGAAGGGGCAGAAGCGGAATAGATGCCAGTAGCCTGCTTCCACTGCTTTGGCTTCTTCATGCTGGGAACTGCCCATTCCGGCGCGGATACCGTGGCTGATGCAGGGGGAATAAGCGATAATCAGGGAAGGGCCGGGGTAGCTTTCCGCTTCCGTAATGGCTTTGAGTGTCTGATTATAGTCTGCACCCATGGCAATCTGAGCCACATAAACGTAGCCGTAACTCATTGCCATGGCAGCCAGGTCTTTTTTCTTCGTATTTTTTCCGCCGGAGGCAAATTTGGCCGTGGAGCCGGCAGGAGTGGCTTTGGAGGACTGTCCGCCGGTATTGGAATATACTTCGGTATCAAAAACTAAGATATTGATATCCCTGCCTGAAGAGATGATATGATCCAGGCCGCCGAAGCCGATATCGTAAGCCCAGCCGTCCCCGCCGAAAATCCACTGGGATTTTTTGGCCAGGTACTCTTTATTTTCCAGCAGATACATGCACAGTCCGCAGATATCATGCCTGTGGGGAGGAACGGGTGTGCTTATGGAATCTTTGCTGCATAAGGTGACATAGGATTCCAAAGCTTTGATGAATCTGTCGGTGGCGGCAAAGTTTTCCTTTCCGTCCCGATAGGTGTTCAGCCAAGCCTCGGCTGCTTCCTGCAGCTGCAGCACGGGGGCGGCAGGCAGGAGCAGTTCGGCCTGCCGCTTCAGTCGTTCCCGAAGGGCGGTATGCGCCAACAGCATTCCGTATCCGAATTCGGCTCCGTCCTCGAACAGGGAATTGGACCAGGCAGGCCCCTGTCCGTGGGCATTTACGGTATATGCCGTGGATGGCGAGGAATTGGCCCATATGGAGGAGCAGCCGGTGGCGTTGGCAATATACATCCGTTCGCCGAAAAGCTGGGTCACCAGCCGGGCATAAGGCGTTTCCCCGCAGCCGGCGCAGGCACCGTGGAATTCCAGCAGGGGGCGGCAAAACTGACTGCCTTTGACGGTGGAGATTTTAAATTTTTCAATGGCTTTTTCTTTTACCGGCAGGGACTTTCCGTAGTCGAAATATTGCTGGCGTTCTTCATGCTCTTTTACGGGGCACATGGTCAATGCCTTTTCGCCCTGTTTACCCGGGCATACGCCGGCACAGGAGCCGCAGCCGGTACAGTCCGTTTCCGATATTGTGACGGAGAAAGCATATTCCGGCATGCCGGTCATGGGCAGGGATTTCATGCCTGCCGGAGCCTGTGAAAGCTCCTCTTTGGTCATGACGGCAGGGCGGATGACGGCATGGGGGCATACGAAAGCGCAGCGGTTGCATTGGATGCAGTTTTCCGGTATCCATTGCGGCACTTCGGTGGCCACATTCCGTCTCTCATGGGCGGAAGAGCCGGCAGGAAAGGCACCGTCCGCATAAGGCAGGAAAGCGGATACCGGCAGAGAATTTCCTTCCTGGGCATTGATAATTTTCTGTAGGTTTTCCACATAGTCAAGGACTTCCGGCCGGTCGGGCAGAAGCTTGGCATCAAACGGCTGGGAATCCGCATTTTTCCATTCCGGGGGAACGGAAACTGCCGTCACATCGTCGATGCCCCTGTCGATGGCCTCAAAGTTCATGCGTATGACTTTCTCGCCTTTTTTCCGGTAGCTGATGCGGGCCGCCTCCTTCATCAGCCGTCTGGCTTCTTCGATAGGAAGGATATTGGTAAGGCGGAAAAAAGCAGCCTGAAGAATGGTGCTGATTTTGTTGTTCAGCCCGATTTCCTTTCCGATCCGGATAGCGTCAATGACATAGAACCGAATGTTGTGTTCCGCAATATAGCGTTTTACCTGGCCGGGAATATATTGCTCCAGTTCCTCTTCCTTGAAATAACAGTTCAGAAGGAAAGTGCCGCCGTCTTTTACATCCTGCACCATATTATATTTGTGAAGAAAAACCGGGTTGTGGCAGGCTACGAAATCCGCACGGCTGATAAGATAGGCAGAACGGATTTCCGAATCCCCGAAGCGCAGGTGGGATATGGTCAGCCCTCTGGATTTTTTGGAGTCGTAATCAAAATATGCCTGCACATATTTATTGGTATGGTTTCCGATAATCTTAACCGAACTTTTATTGGCACTGATTGTTCCGTCTCCGCCCAGTCCCCAAAATTTGCAGCAGACGGTGCCGGCGGGGGCGGTATAAATATTTTCTTCTATGGGCAGGGATAAGTGTGTCACATCATCCGTTATGCCCACGGTAAAAGGAGTTTTTCCCGATTGTTCCATATTGCGGAAGACTGCTGCAATATGGCCGGGGGTGGTGTCTTTGGAACTGAGTCCGTAGCGGCCTGAAAATATGGGGATATTATGGAACTTGGTGCCTTTCAGTGCGGCCGTCACATCTAAATATAAAGGTTCGCCCAGCGCCCCCGGTTCTTTTGTGCGGTCTAAGACCGTGATTTTCTTCACGCTTCCGGGAATGACCTTCAGTAGGTGGGGAGCACTGAAGGGACGGTAGAGATGTACTTCTGCCAATCCTGTTTTGGGGTGGTTTTCCGCCGCGTTTAAATAGTCAATGGTTTCGCGGATGGTTTGACATACCGAGCCCATGGCCACAATGATATGTTCGGCATCCGGGGCACCGTAATAGCTGAACAGTCCGTAATGGGTACCGATACGGCGGTTGACCTCATCCATATAGGATTGGACGATGCCCGGCAGGGCATTATAATAAGGGTTGCAGGCTTCCCTGGCTTGGAAAAAGATATCGGGATTCTGGGCGGAACCCATCATTTTGCCGTTGGAGGGGTTGAGGGCGTTGCGGCGGAAGGAACGGATAGCTTCCATATCCGCCATTTCTTTCAACGTTTCATAGTCCCAGATTTCTATTTTCTGCATTTCATGGGAAGTACGGAAGCCGTCAAAGAAATTGATAAACGGAAGCCGTCCTTTGATTGCCGATAAATGTGCCACGGGGGTCAGATCCATCACCTCCTGAACGCTGCCGCTGGCCAGCATGGCAGCGCCGGTCTGCCGGCAGGCATAGATGTCGGAGTGATCTCCGAAAATGGAAAGGGCATGGGTGGCCACAGTCCTGGCAGCCACATGGAATACGCCGGGCAGCAGTTCACCGGCAATTTTGTACAGATTGGGTATCATGAGCAGCAGGCCTTGGGATGCGGTAAACGTGACAGTCAGCGCGCCGGCGGCGAGGGAGCCGTGAACGGCTCCGGCGGCTCCGGCTTCGGACTGGAGTTCCGATACCTGTACGGTCTGGCGGAAAATATTTTCTCTTCCTTCGGCGGCCCATTCGTCGGTATATTCGGCCATGGTGGAAGAGGGGGTGATGGGGTAGATGGCGGCTACGTCGCTGTAGGCGTAAGATACGTGGGCGGCTGCCTGATTGCCGTCCATGGTTTTTTTGTCTCTTTTCATGGGGAGAGACCTCCTTATGTTGTTATTTTGTTTTTTGTTCCTTCGGGCAATGGGCCATGTGCTGTGCGGCAAATCAACGGTTGGTTGGGCTGCGCATGCCGGCGAATGCTGCGAGGGTGATATCCCGTTGTTTCTGGCGGGGTATTTGATTATTATTGGATGACGGAGGGAATAATATGTATGCGGAATGGTGGTTTGAGGGAGGACGCGTCTGGCGAGGAACCGTTTTGTGTAGGGCGGGCTTCTGGCGGGGCTGTTTTTGCGCCTGTCCGTTCCGGCTCCGGCCTGATATGGAATTCTGATTTCGGCATCAAAAATGAGATATTTCTAACTGTTTTTTCTGCCCGGTCTGCTGCCACGGCGGCTAAACTCCCTTCGGTCAGACAACGCCGCCTGGAACGGCAG
>CAJTVK010000165.1 GCA_910579645.1 uncultured Lachnospiraceae bacterium
CGCAGGCCGATCCGCAGGCGGATGCTGGCTTTTCCTCCGGGTTCGGATCCCCTGCCCCGCAGGCCGATCCGCAGGCGGATGCTGGCTTTTCCTCCGGGTTCGGATCCCCTGCCCCGCAGGCCGATCCGCAGGCGGATGCTGGCTTTTCCTCCGGGTTCGGATCCCCTGCCCCGCAGGCCGATCCGCAGGCGGATGCTGGCTTTTCCTCCGGGTTCGGATCCCCTGCTCCGCAGGCCGATCCACAGGACGATACTGCAAATGCAGCGACATTTTCAAGATTGCTCATGATAATTACCTCCTTCGTTTGTTTGCTTGATTTGCTGACCTCTTTGGTCTATACTTAGTATAAATTGCAGCAGCCAAAAGTAAAAGTAGGCACTATTTTATTATGTAGTGAGTTTTTTCTTAGTTAGTGCAAAACAGAATGTTATATGCCATAGGAGGTGTTTTTATGTTGACAAAAGACGAACTGCCACCCTGTCCTGTTGCCACAACGCTTATGCTGATTAGCAATAAATGGAAGATATTCATTGTGCAGAGGCTATTGGACCGCCCTTGGCGGTTTAATGAACTGCAGAGGGATATCCCCGGCATCAGCCAGCGGGTTTTGACGGATAATCTTCGTTCCATGGAAGACGACGGCATCATTACACGCACCGTTTACCCCGAAGTTCCTGTACGGGTCGAATATTCTTTGAGTGAGTTGGGCGATACAATGCGTCCCATCATATCCTCCTTATTTGACTGGGGAATCATGTACCAATCCTTAGTTAATGCAAATAAGTAATGCAAATGGTCTGAAACCGGAAAGATTTCAGACCATTCATACATTTTTACATTGATTAAGAGTGTTTTCTTAAAAAATTCAAAACCTTATCATTAAAGTCTTTTGCCTCTTCGTACACTGCATGACCAAGATCATCATAAATAAGCAATTGACTTCCACTAATTCTATCGGCTATTGCAGAAGCAGCAGCCGTTCCTACAATCTTATCGCACTTCCCGCCAATCACTAAAGTAGGGCATACTATTTTGTTCAACTCCGCATAAGCATTATGACTGACACAGGAAGCCGCCTGTATAATAAAACGTTCAAAGCTTTTCGGTTTCCCCACCTTTCCAAGTAATGGGTAAAATCGGCGGTACTTTCTTAAATATCTTTGCGAATATGATTTTTCAGCCGTATCAATCATTAAATCCTTATAATTTCCCTGCGCCGCCATTTCCATCCACACACGAACTACTTGCTCCATCGTTTCATTGGGCTTCGCACTTGTTACCGCCAAGATAAGCCTGCCGACCAAGCCGGGATAATCAATCGCCAGATATTGCGCTATCATACCGCCTTGAGATATCCCCAAAACATCGGCTTTTGAAATGCCGAGAACGTTCATGGCTTCTGCGCAGTCTTTTGCCATTTCCCTTGTAGAATATCCCGCTTGCAGATGATTTTTCCGGCTGAAAACATACACCTTAAATTCTTTGGCATATACCCTATACATGACCGAAAAAACATAGGCCATTCCTTTCACGGTAGATAACCCGTCTCCCAGTCCGGGCAGCATGATAAGATTTCTGTTTCCATTTCCGAAAGATATATAATCCATTTCCGAATTTCCCACGCGGACACTTCCGCCATAAGCATGATAAAACATAACGGCCTCCTTTATTTTATGATTCCGGGAGCGTGTTTGAAAAATGCTTTAAGGTTCACCCTTAGCCAACCATATTCTGCATCGTTTCCGCCATATGTATCGGCTCCGATTCATCGTCGTCAGCCTCTGCCTCCCTAATAACAGTCGTATCTTTTGCATTCATAATCTCTTCGACCTCAGCCAGATTGCCTTCGCAAGTATCCGCCAACGCCTCACAATCTATGTAATCCGTTAATGCATACAAACAATCCAGTTCCTGTAATTTCGCCTTTCTCTCAAGACGCAGTTCCTTAAGTCTTTTAAATACCTTATATCCCTGTGCTACATTACAGTTGGCATCCTCTGTCTCCGGCATGCCTTCCTCCCGTATTTCGCAGGAATTTTCAGTCCCCTCCCCCTCTTCTATTGATATCATGCAATAAAAAGAAGATTTCTTGCCGCCGCCACTAATTGGTCTGCCTTACTTACTCTGTAATAATTACCACTGTAATCCATAATGTAATAGAGTAAATCCGTACTCATAGGCACCTCCTTATCTCCATTGAGCAGGGAAGAACCATCTTCCCCTGCTCGCCGCACGCCCTGTGCGCCGCGTCAGCGGCACATCTCATCCGCACTGGGCTGTGCATAAAAAATAAGAACCAGAAAGAGATGATTTCTTATCTGGTTCTTATTATACAAGCTTTGGTGTCCAAAAAACATACCTTATACCATAAAATTATTTTTTCTTCTTTCCGGATTGTGGGAATGCAAACAGCCTACTCTTTTGCAATGCCCGTTGTCCACGTTATCGTATCATCCCCTGCTTTCTCTTCCTCCACGGACACCACATCCTCAACCATACTGTCCAGTGCCGATTCCGTTACTTTTCGCGAAGCATCTGTAATGAGGCCTAAAAATGTCTGGTCATACCGTGAAAAAGTAAGATTGACAATTTCCCCGTTCCTGCCGATAACATCCACTGAAATCGTCGGGTCATTTCCGGAATATCCCTGACAATTATATTCCACCCTGTCTGCAGAACTGTCTATCAGTTCACAATCTTCCGTTTTCTTTCGGGCTAATTCCTCGTAGGTTCCATAGTCATTTTCCAGAGCGGCATCATAACCAAGCGGAACGCTTACATCTAACTGCCTGCCATAATCAATATTGAAAAGTTCTCCCGTCACGGCATCTATCATATATGTCCATCTTGTACTTTCCGGTGTCTGCTCTTTCCGAAACAGAACATCGCCTGCCCAAAAAGCGCGGGGGAAAGTTGCGGTTCCCGGATAATAGCTCATATAAACATATGCGCCTTCCAAATCCAGCCCGAAAATATTCCTCAGATATTGGGCACCTGCCGCCGCCGCCTCTTCCATCGTTAAATCCGTAGCCGTAGGCGTTCCGGTATTCAGGCTGTCCATGCTTACAGAATAATTTACTTTTCCGCTGCTTTCTCCCTTCCTTTCCGCTTCAGGCAGTGCCGTTTCCAAGCTGTCCGCAACCTGATAACTGGTCGGAACTGTTTCCACCTTTCCTTTGTTTGCCGCCAAAGCCATTTCTGCCGCCGCATTAAAAAGTATCGTACCCGCACCGATAATGACCAATGTTGCCGCTGCCAATTTTACAATATTTTTTTGTTTCATAGCAAAACTCCTTTCTGATTTGTTTTGATGAATACACTATAAAACCTCTCTGTATCAAAAAAATATCAATGTTATTGCGGACTTGTAAAATCATTCACCTTTCCGGAAAGAGTTTTCCTTCCACAGGAAAAGACAGTTTCACGATTGTCCCTGCTCCCGGTTCGGAAATAAATGACATATCTGCATGATGAATCTGTATGATCCTTTCGCAGATGGAAAGCCCAAGTCCTGCCCCTCCGGCAGTGCGGCTTCGTGCCTTATCAACACGGTAAAAAGCCTCTTTTATATGCGATATTTGCTCCGCCTCCATACCAGTCCCATGATCCTCCACCTCCACCACTACAGCGGATTCTTCCGCATATGCACAGATACGGATTTCATCTTCCTGCCGGCTTGCCTTAATTGCATTATCAATCAGGTTATTGAGCAATATCAGAAGCTGTTCCATATTTCCTCTGACAATGCAATTCCGTGACAAGGCATAAGTCAGCCTCATTTTCTTTTCCGATGCCCTCACCTGCATAACCTTTTCCGATTCCGCAAAAAGTTCTTTCACCGAACAGTTATCGTCTTTCCTTCCCTCCCTGCGAAGCAATGCCATATCAAGAAGCTGATACGCCATATTTTGGAGCCTGCTGCACTCCGACATGATAAACTGCGTACATTCATAACGTTCTTCTTCTGATAAAAGTGCCTTTTGGATATATTCTGCATATCCGTAAATTGCCGTCAGCGGAATTCGTAGTTCGTGGGAAAAATTGTCAATAAATTGCTGTTTCTGCTCTGCGGCTTCCTCAAGCTGCTTAATCTGATTTTCTATCTGTTCCGCCATAAGATTAAAATTGTGTGCCACGCTGGAAATTTCATCTTTTCCGCGAACCGGAATCCTGCTGCCGTAATTTCCGTTTGCAATCTTTGCAGATGTACCGGAAATTTGCCTTAACGGGCGGAAAATAATATTCAGGAATTGAAACAGAAAAAATGACATCATAAGCATTACCGCAATGCCCGCAAGAAAAAGAATATTTTTCGTATGACGCCAAGACTGAACGGTATCGCCCAGGTTTCCTATATACATAAGCCCGTACTCCTGCCATGGAGCCGGGAAGCTGCCATAAACGCACAGAACTGGAAAATTTCCGTTTTCCATATAAACAAACCTTTCCTGGCTGTATCCTGTATCCGGCGGAAAAATCATGGTTCCCTCCGATGCAAATGCAGGGCTCTCATAAATCCATTCCCCCGAAAAAGCCACTGCAAGTCCGTTCCCCCTTCCTTGCAGATACCGCGAATACAAACGCATCAGGTCATCTATATTTTCTTCCACATGATTCCCCCTCTGCTCCAAGGCCTGCATATCTCCAATCAAAGATGAGGCAATGACATAATGCTCTGCCAGACATTTGTCCCGGACAGCTGAAAGTTTGTCTCTCAGCATAATGATTGAAACAATCAGAATCATTGAATTGAGAAACACAATAAAAAGAACCAACGCAGCAAAAAAAATCTTTTTTTTCATTCATGGACCTCCAACCGGTATCCCAGCTTATATACTGTCCTGATCTGATTTTCCAAATGGAGTTTGCGGCGCAGTCTCTGAATATGGACATCCACCGTACGGGTACCTCCGTCAAAATCATATCCCCATACCATGTCCAGCAGCTTTTCTCTGGAAAGGGCAATATTCCGGTTTCTAATCAGCACCTCCAGCAGTTCATATTCTTTGGGTGTACATTCGACGGCTGTGCCGTTCAGAAAAACCTGATGCCTGCTAAAATCACACTTCAAGTCACCCATCATAAATTCTGATTCGGCTTTTTTTGTCCGCCGCAGTACCGCTTCCACCCTTGCTGCCAGTTCCAGCATCTGAAACGGTTTTGTAAGATAATCATCTGCCCCCATAGCCAAGCCTTTCAGCTTGTCAGTCAATTCACTTTTCGCTGTCAGAAAAATAGTCGGCGTTCCAAAAGTTCTTTCAAACACTTGATAGCCGTCCAGTCCGGGCAGCATAATATCCAACACAACCAAATCAAAATTTTCCTTTTCCAGCAATTGAACCGCAGACAGCCCGTCAAAAGCCTGCGTACAGCGATGCCCTGTAAGGCTTAAATTTCTGCGTATCAATTCATTAATGGAGAACTCATCCTCTACAATTAGTATTTCAGCCATCTTGTATCAACTTCCTTTTCAAATAATATAAAGAATACCTCAAAAATGTTTCCGAATTGTAAAGCGCGCCCCCAAGGGCTATTTTACCTGCAGCCACTCTTCTTTTTCGGTATTTGGGCATGAATACAATACCCACAAATCCAAAAGTTTGCGGCTTCGGCAGCTTCGGTACATTCACCGTGCCAATTCCGGTCAGAAGTACTCCTACCAGTTTCATCCCCCGTAACTGCATTTCTTACCGGAGCACAGAAAGCATACGGGTATGGAACTCCTGCCTGTCCGCTATTTTTGCATTCAGATTAAAAAACTCTTCCAGCACTCTCTTTACATAGGATGTCAGCGAAGCGGCGTTGCCAGCCTCCTTTGTCAACTTCAGGCAGAGTTCCCTGCCCGCCGTATCTTCCATATTAAAACGGATGAATATAGATTTCCGGTTCTCAGCCCTCATCCCACCTGCTTTCCTATGATCTGCCCGGCAAGGGACTCATAGCCTTTCGCATTGGCGCAGAGGTCACAGTCATAAGCTGTATGGCTCCGGTATTTCCCGGCATAATCCCTGGCTGTCAATGCGCCTCCCCCTACATAAATGAGATTAATATAGTCCAGACCGTAGCCACGCTCCCCAAGTTCCATTTAAATCAGTCGTATTACTCCTGACGTTTTTTCAGGACAAACCTCTCTCCCTCATAAATCCGGATCGGATTTCCCCTGACAATACGGGCATGTTCCCGCCATGCTTCGCTTCTCTGTACCGCTTCCTGCTCTTTCTGTAAAGCTGCAAGCTTCTCCTGTAATTTCTCCATGGCACGCTGCTTATTCCGGAACTGGCTCCGCTCTTCGGTGGACTGCGACACAAGCCCTGTCGGTATATGGATGATCCGCACGCCTGTTTCCACTTTATTTACATTCTGGCCTCCCTTACCCCCACAGCGGAACTTTTCAATACGGTATTCTTTCTCTGATGCGATCCCACCCTGTTCCGGGATAATGCTCACATCCACATACCAGTTTTTCCTTTTATGGTTCGCACGGAAGGGGCTCCTGCAAATCCACAGCACTGTCCCCTCAAGGCTGCTCAGGTTCTGCTCTGTCCGGAAACGGAGGGAATCATAACAGCCTTTCTCATAGCCGCCGGTTGCGGACAGCATTTCCAAATCCCCATATTCTTTCTGTAATGCCTCAAACAGCTTCGCCACCGCTAACTGACACTCGGAGGGTCCCTGCCCTGCACTAATCTGTATTATCATAAATTTCTGTCCCCCTGCTTTTTGCTCCCTGCCTTGAAATTATAGGCAGGCTTCAATATCTCTGTAACTTCTACAGTGTCTCTAATCTGCTCAGCAATTTCCCCTATGGAACGATAGGCAAAAGGCGCTTCGTCCAGAGTGTCCGCTCCGACACAACTGCTGTAGATACCCTTCATCTCCTTTTTAAATTCCGATACGGTATACTGATTCTTTACATCCTCACGCTTTAACCTTCTGCCGGAACCATGCGGCGCAGAGTAATTCCAGTCCGCATTGCCTTTCCCAATTCCCAAAATAACCCCGTCCCTCATATTGGCCGGAATAACCACAGGTTCCCCCCTTTTTGCAGAAACAGCTCCCTTGCGGAGGATACCTGAATCATCCAGATAATTATGCGGCACCGAAAAGTACTCCAGCGCTTTCCATTTCATCCCCTTAAGGATTTCCCTGACGATAATCTGCCTGTTCCATTCGGCATACTGCTGAATGACCTGCACATCCTCTAAATAAGCAGCCTTGTTTTCGCCCTCCAGGAAACTCATGTAATAAGGCACTTCCATACCCTGTTCTTTCAGGCAGGTACTGGCAAGCTTCGTGTAATACTCCGCTACTTCCTCCCCCAAATGCCTGCTTCCCGTATGCACCACAAGATACAGACTGCCATCATCACCCTTATCCAGTTCGATGAAATGATTGCCGCCTCCAAGAGTGCCAAGGCTCCTGTCTGCCTTTGCCCTGCTAATATGGCGGATGCAGTGGAGCTCTCCATAGGGAAATTCCTTTGCCATATGATGGGGTTCTTTCCTGCTAATAAAACCTGACGGTATATTCTCCCGGATCACTCTGTCTAATTTCTGAAACTCCACATTATTCTTATTTAGTTTTACACAGGTCATGCCGCAGCCGATATCCACTCCTAAAAGCTGTGGAATCACCTTATCCGTAACCGTCATGGAAAGCCCGATGGGCGCAAAAAAAGCACCCCAAAGGCGCTGTGTCACAAGTTCTCTTTCTATACAAATATAACGTAATAGAAAATCCCTGAAATACTTACCAAAAACTTTTTACCCCCATAAAAGAACTATCTGTAAGACACTGGGAGTGACATACCTTTGATTATCAGTTTCATTATTCTGTTTTGGATTGCTTTATTCTTCTGCATGGTAAACACTCCTTTCCTTCATCAATGCTCTTCATTCCAACAAATAAATAGTATCACGAGAATCTGCGGTTTGCAAGTATCTATTTTTTATTTCCGGACTGCCTTATTCAATCCCCCAACAAATTGATACAGATATAAGGTCAAAGATTAGAAAGTAAAGTCAAAATGGGTCACTCCTATATAATTTCTCATTTAAGGGTAAGAAAAAAGGGCTCTCCGATTTCTCGGAAAGCCCCGTAAAATATAGCTTTTTACTAATGAATTCGCAAGAATTCTATTTACTCAATGATTGTGGCAACCCTACCAGAACCTACTGTACGATCACCCTCACGGTATTTGAATAGTGTTTTTTGTGGTATTTTCTATGTTTTGTATTGCGGAAAACAGCGTAAAATCGTTTTTTTGTGTGGTGTATTTTTTATTTGCATGATTTCTTGGCACCGTTTTGGCACCAAAATAATTTTCTCCTTATCCAACCTTATTGCATGGTGCTAGCACCATATATAAATAACATTAACAAGGAAAATATCAATTCGTT
>CAJTVK010000166.1 GCA_910579645.1 uncultured Lachnospiraceae bacterium
CCTGACGCAAACATCAAGCACTGATTATTCAAGGATTAATGCAATGATGTACTAGGCTTTTGCATATGGAAAAAGAAGCCGTTGCACATATTGTGGTTTTATGTGGTTTCCTGTGCCATAGCACGGTAACCGATGAGTACGGTCCATACATAGGCGCAGGTTTTCGGAATCATCAGCATGCCTAGCATGGGGACGGCATCGGCCCAGAGCACTACCGGGATATAGAAGCCGAAACTGAGCACAATGGTCAGCCACATCCACCGGAAAGCAGTGTCCTTCCGCTGTCCGGCTTCCCGGTAAAACAGGATAATCACCAGGAAACCAAGCAGTGCAAAAGGAATATTGCGGTAAATGCCCCAGCTTAACGGCGGATTGGCACGCAGCCAGCCGTTTTGCGGGAACAGGCATAACAGGATGCGGAGCGCGGAAAGCAAATAGACGGAAACAGTCAGTTCTTTTCCGCCGCTGATATGATACCGGATTCTCCATACATAATATAAAAGGATATAGAAAACGGTCATGGTAACGGAGGTGATCAGTTTCCCCAAGCCAAGGGCAAAGGTGAAATTTTCCAGGCCGGTGGTGCATAAGGCAATGGCCCGGGGAAACAGATGGAAAGAATCGCCAATCCCCAGCACAATGGCCATAATGCCGAACAGGCGGTACTGCTGTCTTCCGCCGCATTTTGCAATCATCCGTATGCCGAGGAGGATGACTGTGGTCAGATAAACGGTATCAAATAAAGTCTCTACGATAGCTTGCATAATTGCCTCCTTATGTTCTGCCCGGATAAAACACCGGTTCAGTAAATGGTTCTTTTGATTAATTCCAAAATGGCGCTGCTGTCATAATTCTGCCGTATAAGCGCCGAAATGATCAGTGAAAATATGAGGTCCGTAAATTTCTGCGGGGTCAATGGCTCATGAAAGGCTCCGGGGCGGATATTTTTATCCCGAAGCAGAACCGTAAGGAGCACATTTTGGATATGCTCCCAGGACTGCGCCATCCGTTTCTGCCCGTCCGGTTTCTCGTCCCCTAAAAAACTCATAGAATGCAGGGTAAAAAAGCCGGGGTATTTTTCTGCGCCTTTTTCCATGCAGCGGAAAATCCAATTCACGCAATGGGAAAAATCCGTGAAATCCGTTTCCTGCTCAGGGAAATGAAAGATATCTTTCCATATGCTTTCTATGGCCGCAGCGGTCAGTTCGGTTTTCGAGCCAAAATAATTATAGATGGAACCGACGGAAACCTTGCAGGCTGCAGCGACGTTGCGGATGTTAACGGCGGACCAGCCCTGTTCTTGGATAAGCTGCCGGCTTACTTCCAATATGGCCTCTCTGGAGGTGACGACAGTATTCATTTGCATTCTCTCCTTTCCGAATTACCGTCTGCATGCAGCGGAGTACCGGTAAATTGCCGCTGCATGATTTTGCCCGAGGTGAAGAAAACGGGACAGATGATAAATAGGTTGTTCCAAATCGCTCAAATTGAACAATGTTCATTATAATGGTTTTATGCAAGGGCGTCAAGTGTTTTCGGAATAAATACACGGGTTCCGTAACCGTTCAGCCTGCGGTTTCCCTGTGACGGAATCTGCCCATTCCAAGCCGCCTGCGGCGGAATGCCGATTCTCGGGAAATAAATATGAGTCATCTTATTTTTTCTGAAAATACCGAAAAACGGATTACCGTATAAATATTAGAAAAATATTGAAAAGAACAAGAAAAAAAGGTACAATATTAGAAAAAAAGAGAAAAGGCTGAAAGGAATCAGGCAGCGGCTTAACTTAGTGATATTGGATAAAAGAGCCGTATGCTTCAGCCCGGGAAAGGAGCAGGGATTTAGAAATGAAAAAGTGGTATTCTGGCTTGGCAGCACTGGCGCTTCTGACACTGATATTTTATGGAGTGCTGGCGGGAAAGCCTTTCTTGCAGATGGCAGCCGGGCCGCTGGAAGAGTTCGGGGAGCGGGGGCTTGAGCAGCTGGAAGGGGAATATATTACTTACGAAGTGACCCATCCGGTAGTGTCGTATATCGAGGAATATTATTCCGGCGATTCGCAGAGAGTCAGCAAGATGGCTTATGTGACCTATGATGAGGAAAGGCAGGTATTTTTAAAGATTGTGGTGCCGGACCGTAAGACCGGCGGCATGGACGGGCTGATGAAGGCAGTGAACCGTTCGGAGGAACTGAAAGCCAGCTGGGGAGACCGGCAGGCGGAAGAGGAACGGCCGGTTCCTGTCAGCGGTACTCTGACGGAAATCACGGATGCCGATGAAATCCGGGAGATTCTTGAGGCAATGACCGGCAGCGAATCCATGAGCACTTCACAGATGAATGAGCAGGCTCAGGCACAGACCGGTTGGTATATGATAGAATTAGGATATATTGGCGGCATTTCCGGGGCAAATCTGAGTATCTGTGCGGTGGCTGCGGGTGCGGCACTGTTGGTATTGCTGATTTGCCTGTTCTCCCTCGGTAAAAAACAGGGCGGCAGGGCAGGCGGCGGGCACAGCGGCAGTGCCAGAGAGCAGCTTTTGGAGAAACAGCGTGTATGGCTGGAACCTTGGTGTGTGCGGGGAAACAAACGGAGAGGCAGGCAGTCGGCTTTGTGCCTGATAGGCGCTCCGGCGGTGATGCTGGCGTTGGGATTGGCAGTGGGCGCGGATCTGAAGACAATTTTGGCCTGTCATCTGGCGATTGGCTTGGCTGCGGGTGAATTAATGGGAGTGGCCATGCTGGCCGGAGGGCGTTCCGCTTTTTCACCGGATAAGCTGATTCGAATGTTTGAAAAAAGCTTGGATAAGTATATCCCGTCCCGGGAGGAACAGGAGGCTCTGGCAGAGGATGTTCTGGCGGCGGAGACGGATTGGAAGGTGCTGGAAAAGGGAAAAGAGGATATTCTGTACGGGGTTCTCGGAAAACGTTACTGGGTAATCTTTACCGGAAAGGGCAGTCTGGCAGTGATGGACGCGGAACGCATGGAAAGACTGGAAACGGAGACGGTTTCCGGGCAGGTCCGTGTAAATAATGTGCGTACCAATTATCTTTATTATAATATCCGGGCTTTCTATCAGGGTTCCCGGGCGAAAAAGAGCGGTGACGTGTCTGTCAACTTTAACGAAGAGGATACGGCCGGGCGTTTCATGATGCTGGCGCGTAAGCGTCTGGGAGAACGGGCGGACGAGGTCATACAGCCGTAAGGTTCTTACATAGATTGCGGACGGTTTTACGGCTTTTCACGGAACGGACGGAAAGGCAAAGCGGCGGAGAGAAGGGAGAAGAAGAAATGATTCGGAAATTACGAATGGGACAATTCAAAGATATTGCCTGGATAGGGCTGTTTTTGGCAGTGATGTGTGGATTTATGTTTTGGAAAATGGGTCCCGGTCTGGTGGACCTGATATTGGGAGACAAACCTTTGACGGCGGAAGACAGGCTGGAAGATTTGGAAGGGACTTATGTGTCTTGGGAAGCTGCCTGCCCGTTGGAGGAATATATGGAAACTACCAAAACCACAAAGGTAAACGGGGTATCCACAGGGACAAAGAAGCATCGTTCTTCCTGGGTGGTATTTGATGAGAACCGGGGAATCTGTATTTCGGTGGAAGTGCCGGCAAAGCGTGAAGATGAGATGATGCTGCGTGCCGACCAGTTTTATAAAGCGATGGAGGAAGGGGAGAACCTGCCGATGGGAGGCGTGCCGGTGGCAGGTACTTTGGAGAAGCTGGAAGGCGAGGAACTAAGGTATTTTGAATATGCCATGAGAGAGATGGGCTTTCCGGAGGAAACCGTGGTATATCAGATCCGTGACGGAGTGGTTCATGGGGAGCCTAAGTCAAATATTTATGGAATATCGGCAATCAGCGGATTTCTGCTGCTGATTTTGCTGTTTATATTGTTTAAGACCTTTAAGAACTCTGCCGGTAAGCTCATTAAGGAATATTTGGCAGCACATCCGGAGGTGAGCATGGAACAGCTGGAGAGTGACTTTGAGGCGGCAAAAGCGATGCATGGCGTCTGGGTAGGCAGAAACTGGACCTTCAGTGCCAAACTGGAGAAGATGCTTTTGGATAACCGTCAGGCAATCTGGGTACATACCGGTTCCGTACGTCAGGGGCGGGGAGTGAATTTTTATGTCTGGTGGGAAATGCTGGACGGCAGTCAGTGTCAGGTTTCTCTCTCCTCGGAAAAGAAATGTACGGAGATTATGGAGAGTTACGGTTCTTTTCAGCATATGGCGGTGGGCAATAATCCGGAGTATGGCTATTTGCTGCGGAATGACCGGGAGGCGTTTTTGGATATGAAATACCGTGGAAGCATGGAAGGATGATGGAAGCTTAAAGGATAATGACAGCATAAAGGATGATGGAAGCTTAAAAGGATAATGGAGGTATGCGGAGCGGTTTTCAGAGGGTGTTTTAACAAAGCGGCTTTTTGGAAGCACTTTTGAGGAAAAGGGAACAGGACAGCAGACAGCGGTTCTGTCCCTTTTCTTACACACGGACACCTAACGGAAGAGTGTCAGCTAAAGCTGACGGGTGGCCGGCGCGGGAGTGGGGGAAGAAATATGCCGATGCTTTCATCGGTTTCCTGCGCCGCCTCCCGAGCGTATTTCGAGAAATCGGAAGACATCATCGTATAAGCCGTCTTTATCTTCCAAGTCCGCCATAAGCCATCTCTGGCCGTTCCCTTCTTTCGTCCGGCTGTATATTTCCTGCAGTGTGGGAGTGCAGTCCGGCAGTATGGATTCAAAAGGTTCTTTTTCTTTTTGTCCCACTACGAGCAATACGGTAAAATAAGATTCTCTGGGGTATAGGGTGCAGAGGTTTTTTCCTGATTTCCGGAATTTAACGTTCCAGCCTTTTTCCCAGCTGCAGGAACTGAATTCGATTGTTTCACGGCATTTATATTTCTCTTTGATTTCCGTGCAGAAATCCCGGAAAACGGGATTTCTTATATAGTCCCCGATTTCATCCAAGGTGGGGCAGTATGATTTGTCTTGTAATTGAAGCATTTTTTCCTCCGGTCATGATAGAGTTTTCTTATTTTTTTTCGTCCTGTTTCCGGTCCTTCTTTTGGCTTTCCGGGCGGGTTTGGAAAAGGTCGAAGGATGCCATGGTATGCCGGTCTTTTATTTTCCCATACAGCCAGATATAAATCCACAGCAGGATGGGCAGGCATACAGTGGCGGCCAGGCAGGCGCGGAATAGGGCATCCGAGCCGGGAAAATCCAAGAGTGAGACTACGAAGGTGGCGATATATAAGGTGAAAAGGACAAGGATGCAAATCCATGCCGCTATTTGTTTGGCTTTATTTTTCATGAGGCTCCGTTTCCCGCTGTCGGCAGGGAGCAATGGAGAAGGTTCCCTGCCGATGTTTTTTTGTAATACTTTTGCGTTTTTCAGTTCTTTTTTTCCTGATAAATGGCTGCAATGCGTGCGGCCTTTTCCGGATAGTTTGTTTTCAGGTACATCAGGTATTGCAGTGCGCTTCCTTCAAAGGGCTGTATATCTCCCAATAATCCCACTTCATAGCAATTGCGGATTACATTGATGATGCAGTTTTCCGTATGGTTTTCCTTACAGTCCTTACATTCCTTCAGAATATGGGCAATTCCGATTTCCAGTTCCGGTTCGTCAAATACTTTGAAATCCATGGTGGGGATATGCTCCGTGCCTTGGGGGACTTCTTTTTTCGGTTCTTTCCGGTAATTTTCCATGCATTGCCTGGCATAGCCGATGATGCAGGCGGAACCTTGGCACTGGCCGCAGACAGTTTCGCTTTTACAGCAGTGTTTCAGGTCTTTTTCAACCAACTCGGCATTTAATCCTTTTTTGTGTTCGTGTTCCATAGGTACCTCCGGTTAGGGTTATAATTTTCAGCTGTTGGTAAGAAGCTTTCGGTTGGCCGGATTTTCGTAATCCTTGTGCACTCCGTCGTCTTCATAAAGAAGATATTCCGCATCTTTATAACCGAGCAGCTGCAAGGTGCCCATATCAATCCGTTCTACGCTTTCCGCGGCATCCACCACAGGGATGCATTTGCCGGAGCGGATGAACAAGGGGACCTCGTTGAGTTCGATTTCCACATAGTGGTGTCCGGCCGGGAGTTCTTTCCGGTAAACCGTGCCATCCGGCATAAACTTCACGAACATCATTTCCTCGGGAAGGTAAACATACCGCCCTCTTGCATTCTGGGTGTATACCGGGGCAATCATGATTTCACTGCCTAACATCAGCTGGTCTTCTACCTGTGCCGCCATGTCATCCCCCGGATATTCAAAGGCCAGCGGCTTGAAATATAAGTCGTCGGAGAGAGCGGCTTTCATATATTCGCTGTAAAGGTAAGGGAGAAGACGGTATCGCACTTCTATGATATGGCGGAAGTCTTTCGGCCCTTCGAACTGATAGCATTCCTGCTCCCTGGTGCCAAGGGCGGCATGGTTTCTCATAAGAGGCGTAAATACGCCGAGAGCCAGCCAGCGCAGTAACAGATCTCTGGTAGTGTCGGCTCCGAAGCCGCCTAAGTCCGCACCGGTATAGAGAAAGCCGCACATATTCAGGGAGGGCATCATCTTCAGGTTCAGCAGGATATGGGACCACCAGGATTTGTTGTCGCCGGTCCAAATGCCGCCGTAGCGGTGCATGCCGATATAGGAAGAACGGGAGAACATTAAAAACCGTTTTTCCGGTGCAATACGTTCGAAAGCCTCCCCGGCAGCCCGTGTCATATTATAGCCGAACAGGTTATGTATTTTGTCATGGCGTATTTTCTGCCCGCCTGCCTGATGATAGAAAGAGGCATAGTCCTTTGGATTGTTGGCCAAATTCATAATGACATATTTTATGTAAAAGGGAGGTACTTCGTCGGTCTTGCCGTCTACGAATTTGCGCATCAGTTCCGTCAATTTTTCCAGCCCTTCCGGAGTATAGAAGATGGACGGCTCATTCATGTCGTTCCAAAAACCTTCGATACCCTGCTCGGTCAGGGTGCGGTAATAATCTCCGAACCACCGCCGTGCTTCCGGGTTTATCACATCCGGGAAATGGGTATATCCCGGCCAGACAGCCGCCACGAAATCGCTGCCGTCTTCTCTTTTGCAGAAATACCCGTTTGCCACGCCCTCTTCGTAAACCGGGTAGCCTTTTTCGATTTTCACGCCGGCATCAATGATGGGGACAAGCCGTATGTCCTTGGCTTTCATTTCTTTTACGAAGTCCGGGAAGTCCGGGAAATTTTCTTCGTTTAAGGTGAAATCTTTATAGTCCTGCATATAGTCGATATCCATATAGACCATATCAAGAGGAATATGGTTTTCCCGGTAACCGTCGGCCGCCTTACGGAAGTCGTCTTTTGTCTTATAGCCCCAGCGGCTCTGGCCGAAGCCGAAAGCGAATTTCGGCGGGATATAGCTTCTGCCGATGATTTTCCGGAACTGCCTTACAATGTCGTAGGGGCTTTCCCCGTCTATTACATAGAGGTATAAATCCGCTTCCCCGCAGGAGACGGTCAGCATGTCAGAGCGGGTATAGCCGATGTCAAAGGTAAGCTTTGCAGGGTAGTCCACGAACAGGCCGAAATTTTTGCTGCCTGCTATGACAAGGAAATTGTGGGCGGCATACAGGGATCTTTTGTCTTCGGTATGCTCCGGGTCGTCCGCGGCATCGCTGATATAGCAGTAGCCCCGTTTGTTAATGCCTCTGTTGGCTTCGCCGAGGCCATAGGCTATGTCGTTCTTTTCCAGCCGGCAGCGGAAGCGGAAGCCTTCCGTGAGGCTGATTTCCCCTACGGAAGGGGTGCCTTCCGAGAGGGGGAGGTCTGCGGTTACCGCTTCGGTTTCAAAGGGGTGTCCGTATTTGAATTTCTGAATCATTTTTCTTTCCTCCTTGTAAATAGCGTTTCACCTGTGGGCATAGGATGCCGGGACGGGTTTGTGGGAAAAACCTGCGGCATGGCTTTCGGTGAATCCGCTTTGGATGTATGAGTGTATTATAAGGGATTGTGAAGGGATTGGCAATGGGGTTGTATGGATGTGTGGCATGCGGACGCATGCTCCGTCCTGCAGCGCCGTGCAGTGCCCGTTTGCATGGGCAGGCCGGTTCCCCTGACCGGGACGGTTGGTTCGGGCTTGCCTTCCGGCGGCAAAAATGAGGTATTTCTAACTGTTTTTCCTGCCGGATTTTCTGCCGACGGCGG
>CAJTVK010000167.1 GCA_910579645.1 uncultured Lachnospiraceae bacterium
GGGGGAAGGAATGCCAGTGCCAACGCCGCATAGCAGACAGCCGGAGTATAAATTTTTGCAAACTTCGAGATAAAATCCTCTGATTTTGATTTGCGGGAGCTTGCATTTTCCACTAAATCCAAAATCTTAAAAACTGTGGATTCCCCAAACTCCTTTGTGGTCTGTATCTTCAATACACCAGTCATGCTGATACATCCACTGATAACTTCATCTCCAGCCTTTGCCTCCCTCGGCAGGCTTTCCCCGGTCAATGCGCTTGTATTCAGGCTGGAAGCACCCTCAACAATAATACCGTCAATTGGCACTTTTTCTCCCGGCTAGACAATAATTACGCTGCCAATCCCTACTTCATCCGGGTCTACCTGCTCTAATTTTCCATTACTCTCTACATTCGCATAATCGGGACGAATATCCATCAGGTTACTGATATTGCGGCGGCTCTTTCCGACTGCATACCCCTGAAACCATTCCCCAATCTGGTAAAACAGCATAACAGCGATAGCTTCCAGATATTCGCCATTCTCATAAATAGCCAGCGCCATTGCTCCAATCGTAGCCACTGCCATCAGAAAACTCTCGTCAAATACCTGACGGTTTTTAATCCCCTTTGTGGCTTTCCTCAGAATGTCATGTCCAATAATCAGATAGTCAGCCAGATAACACCCAAAGCGAAGCCATCTTCCTGTGGAAGGGAATAAATATTTGTCAACCGCATCAAATATCTCTGCGGAAATAAACTGGAGTGCCAGTAAGATTCCGGCACTGATTAAAATCCGGACCATCATAACCCTTTGCTTTTTTGTCATGCCATCTTTTCGTCTGCCGACAAAAATAAGAAGAACAGCAGCCATTATAATAACAACTGTAAGCAGTATGCTTATTATCAATTCCTGCATGGTAAAATCTCCTTTCAAAAAATACTTAATTATTTAATCGTTATGAAATAAAAATGACACCCATAAATTGCAGAAGTGCATTTTAAGGGCGTCATTCCATCACTGGAAGCTACCTCTTAAAGGAAAATCTCGCAGTCCGGCTCCACTTTTTTACAGGCATCCAACACGTTTTTCATAACATCTTTCGGCTCCTGTCCCTCGTCAAATTCCACGATCATCTTCTGTGTCATAAAATTAACGGTTGCGCCCTGCACGCCGGCGGTCTTACGGGCTGCATCCTCCATCAGGTTGGCACAGTTGGCACAGTCTACCTCAATCTTGTAAGTCTTTTTCATTGTAAAGTCCTCCTTCTTATTTCCTGTTTTATAATTTAATAATTAAGTACTTGTTTAATTATTATGGTTGCAGTATAATACACAGAAAAGCACTCGTCAATATCCCTCAGGCATTCTCTCCCAAATGGGCAAAAAGTATTTCCATTTGGGCGAAATGCAAATGAAAAAGAAAGGAAAACAATATGGAAAATATGAAACTACCACACCAGCATGGAGAGGGACCGCAAACAGAACTGATACAAAAACAGCTAAATCATGTGGATTATTTTCAAACGGTAGCCGAGGTTTTCAAGCAGCTTGGCGATACCACCAGAATCCGAATTTTCTGGCTCCTTTGCCACCAGGAAGAATGTGTCCTCAACATTTCTGCCATGTTAGATATGTCAAGCCCGGCCGTGTCCCACCACCTACGTCCATTGAAAAACAGCGGCCTGATCGTCTGCCGCCGGGAGGGAAAAGAAGTTTACTACCGTGCCGCTGATACACAGCAGGGTCGCCTGCTGCACCAGATGATTGAGCAGGTTATGGAAATCACCTGCCCAAAATTGTGAGGTCTGCCCTATGAATGATGAACTAATAAAAATACGAAAAGATATGAAAAAACTCCAGGAAAAAAGCATAAATGAGAGCACTCCTCTTTATCCCGGTATAGAATTATGCTATCTGACATTTTCATCTGAACCGATCTCTGTACAGCATAAAGCCATTTCACATATCATTCAGATTAACTATTGTAAAGCCGGGCAGATTATATGGGAAATGAAAAACGGGAACCGTATTTATCTGAATCCGGGTGATTTTTCCCTTCATACCATGAAAGCCTGTACGGATTCCGTGCTCAACTTCCCAAGTGGTATATACCAAGGGCTTACCATCTATATTGATTTGCAGGTAACCTCTGATAATCCACCGGAATTGTTAAGGGAAAGCAATATTTTTGAAACTGTCTTATCGGAAAAATTCTGTCAGAACGACAACCCTGTTTTCCTCGCCAGAAACGAACAGTCAGAAAATATTTTTTCTGCATTTTATGATCAGCCGGAGGAATTGAAACTGTCTTATCAGAAAGTTAAGGTCTTAGAACTGTTGCTTTATCTTTCAAAAATGAATTTCATTTCCCAAAACCGACTGACACAATATCAGCCTGAACTGATTGCATCTATCCAAAAAATCCATGACCAGCTTTTGCACCACATGGAACAACGGATTACGATAGAGGAACTTGCAAAACGATATCTCATCAATCCGACAACATTGAAAAATGCCTTTAAGTCCGTTTATGGAACTTCCCTCGCAGCACACATCAAAGAACACCGTATGGGGCAGGCGGCAAAAATGTTAAAAGAAACTAATAAAAGCATAGCAGAAATTGCACGTGCTGTCGGCTATGACAGTCAAAGCAAGTTCACTGCAGCATTTAAAGCATATTTTAAAGTCCTACCTAAAGAATATCGTAAAAACAGTTTGGATTCCGGTATCATACTAAAGTAATCCTAATGGAAATAATGTAAATTTTAATCCTATGCAGGGGCAAAATGCCTTGTTTATGGGCAAAGCAACCCTCGCAACGGAAAAAGGTTCAAAAAGTAAAAATAAAATCGCAGAATCCGTGGAAAAGTTTATTCTCCTCACACATAAACAGCTAAAATTCCTATTGCTAAAAATTGCACCCAAACTCATGCTTGGGTGCATTGTATCAAATTGTGGTACGCAAGTCGGTAAGACACTATGCAGACAGAATTTAGTATATAATTCTGCTTACTGCACATCCATCTTCTCCACCCACTTCAGTTCCTCATTCTCCTTCAGTAGCCCTATATGGCATAGCACCTGCACACAATCCACATAGCCTTGTATATATGCCCGCAACTCCTGTTCTGAAACAAAGTCCTCCTGACATTCTTTTATTTCCTCCAGCTTTTCCTTTTGTTCTGCTGAAAGGTTTTCCAAAAAATCATCCCACTCCTGTTCCTTTTCTTTCCAAACTTCCAATGCCTTTTCATATTCTGGAGTACGCACATAGCTTTCCCTGCTGATGCTCTCCCCGTTCAATCTGCCCAAAAACTCAGCCATTTTTACCCATACATCATTCATACCCTGTTCCTCCTACCTCAAGATTTATTTTATATCAATTTCCTGTCATTTGTTTCATATATTTTCCCGCACTTCATCTTTAGAAGTATATTATCACTCCATTTCGGTAAAATCAATTCTATACACTTCATCTTTAGAAGGGAATGTATTTATGAAAATTTACTGGAACGGAACCTCCAAAAACATCATTGGTTCCAAGATCAGACAGCTCCGGCAGGAAAAGGGATTATCCCAGGCCGCACTCGCAAGCCAGCTCCAGCTTCTCGGCATGGAGTGCAGTGACCTGACAATCCTGCGTATCGAGCAGGGCAGCCGCTTTGTACCCGACTACGAAGTTGCCATTCTCGCTAAATATTTTAACATATCAACCGATACTCTGCTTGAACAAAAGGAAGCCGATTCATAGAAGACTGGAAAAGGCTTCCTTTTACGCTGTTATCATTTCCTGTTTCTGTTCATCCTATCCCTTAAACGCCTCCAGTGACTGTAAAATACCGCCTAACGCATCATCGTCCAGTCCTGCAAATCCATTTTCATCGGAAGTTCCTGTCCGTTCAGCCGTTTCCACTGCTCCCGCAGTAGCCATATTGCTGCCATAGGTTCCGTTCCCCCGTTCTTCCATGACCTGCAGCACAATCTTCCGGATTGCCTCATAGTCTGCCATCCTTTCAGTTCCGGATGAAACAGAAACGCCTGCCTGCCCTCCGCTCTGGTATGCAATAACCGCATCCACGATATACTGTGCCTTCCCCCGCTCCATGCCATTCAGGAACTGCGCCACCTCCACATGGGCGGGATCATGCCTGTTAAATCCTACCGTTGTCACAAACGGGTTCTTTTTCACCATACGGTTATCTGCCCTTTTTCTGGATATGGTAGAGCATACCATACCCCTTTGCATTGGCGCAGATGTCTTCCACAAAAATGCAGCGGCCAATCTTGCCGGACTGCTCCAGATATTTTTTAAGCAGCAGGGCGCCGCCGCCGATAAATACCACGCAGCCCGCTTTCAGGTCAAGCCCCCGCTCCCTGAGTGTGCCGAGGATGTCATTTACAAAGGTATTCGTCATATCCTCCACAATACGGACGACATCTTCAACAAAATCTGTCCTTTCTCCCCGTATGATCCGGTCAATGTCCGTATCGTCGATCAGGATGTCCTGCTCGGAATTGACACGGGAAGAAATGTCATTATACAGGCGGATGACACCCTTCTCCAGAGAGTCACAGACAGACAGGTCCGGTTTTCCTCCCCGGATCAAAAGGTAATCCAGCGTAAAGCCCCCGATGTCTACCGTGATGACCTTGTTAAATTCCGCTATTCTCTGATAGACAGTCATGGCAGCCGCATAATCCTGCGGAAAGGCGGCTGTTTCCACAATCTCAACCTGATAGTGAATACCTTTGTATGTAAACTGCTGGATGCCCCTGCCCGTAAAATAATCCTCAAACTTCCGGTACAGCGCGCCGTAATGCTTCGGCGGCAGTCCCACCGGCAACACCGCCTGAAGGAGCGTGTCCTTTGCGTTTAACATCTGCTTTTCCGCCTCCATCGCCACCGCAAACAGCGTCAGGATAAAGAACCTGTCATCCAGCGTCTTGTCCCTCATGTAAGGTATCCGCTGCTCGGTCAGGGCATAGTAGCGCCCACTATACTGAAGGTATTCCCCCAGTGCGGGCCTGCAGTCCCCCTCCACAAAGCCGGAGGTAAATATCTTATGCTCCGTCTTCATGTTCCTGTTTCCGTGGTCAATGGGTACAATAATTTTTTGATACATCATAGTCTCAGCTCCTTTATGTGGGAACTGTCAAAAAGCTCACTTTACAAGAACCTCTCCGTCAGTTCCCTATTTACTGTTTTATACGCACGGTTTAAGTAAAAGCCAACAGCGCTTTACAAAAATATTGTTTTTACTTACGTTTTACGCAAAAAAAGGACGAACCCCGTATGGAAGTCCGCCCTGTGTATTACTTTTTATGAAATCTGTCCCTGTTTTTTCTGCTCCAGGTCATACAGGTAATCATCTACGCCCTTTACATGCTCCGCCCAGTCTCCGTCGCCATCCATATCCCATGTGAGTGTTTTCACGGACAGTCCCAGTTCCCGGCAGATCTGTGTGAGCTTCTGGCAGCCCCGCTGGATGTTCTGGCGTTTGACGCATTTCTTTTCACAGGAAATATCCTTCTGTTTCCAGTCCTTTCGGTAGTTTTCACACTGGGTACACTTTTCATTGTAGTCACCCCTGCAGGCAGTCTTTAACAGCTTGTCCATGTCATAGGCTTCGTAGACCGACTGCGTACCCATCTGCTTCATTTCCCGTAAGAACGGGGGCAGGTTTGCATACTGGTTCGCTCCTGGTACGCAGCCAAAAATCCTGCCGGATAAAGCATGTGCAAGATCGCCCTTTAACGGTCCTTCCGTAATAAAAATGGTCTTTTCCCCCGGACTGCCCGCCAGATGGACGGGGCTTCCGGAGGATGTACCCATATTAAAGTTTGTACTGGAGAGCCAGATATATTTCCTGCCATCGTAAGGATGGTCGAGCCTTATCTGCGCCCCCACGATCAGTCCGTCCATATTGCGGACCGGCACCAGAAAACCGGAGGATTTATTGGAGAAATGGATGGTCCATTCCCCGTCCTTATCCTGATAAAATCCCGGAACACCCTCCACGGTGCATCCTGCCGCCAGCAGCCTCTCCGTCAGCTTTTTATAACCGAATACCGGCGTACTCTTATAGCCGTTTTCCTCAATCTGCTGCTCCGTGAACCCGCGCTTTAACAGGTTCTTCCTGTGGGTATCCGCAAGCACCAGCATGGAAAAGAACGTACTGTATGTCTTGTGCCTCACATGATCCGGGGCGGGCATGGCAAGGTCAAGGAATCTCCTGTGCGGAACCTGTTGCAGCCTCCGAGTATTTGCACCGTAATTGATGACTTTTATCCTTACCCTGTCCTTCATCATCTGAAAATCTTCCACATGGTCCGCTATATTCCGGGGCATATCCCCCATGCAGTATTTATCCAACATTTCTGCGGCTATTTCTTTCACGGTCATCTTCCCCGCCGCATAAGGCAGGACATATTCCTCCAGATATAAGACAGGGCTTATCCTTTCATTTTCATTGTGGATACAGATGCCATGCAGCGTCGTTTCATTATTTTTCAGTTTATCATACGGTAATACCTGATACCCGTCCCCAAACACGTTCTCCAGTTCTTTTATAACCTCTTTTCTAAATTTGTCCATTCTTTTCTCCTCCTTCTACCATTTATAGGCACCCGGAACGTCATACTCCGTCCAGTTGACGGACAACGCCCTGGCAATGGTTTCCTCCATCCGCGTGATCCGGCTTCCCTCCTCACCTTCGCAGGCGAGCATATAAAGTATCTCGGAAATGCCAAAATAAATTTCATGCGCGGTACAGGGGGCTTCCCCATACTGTGCAACGAACAGATCCACCGCTTCAGCTTCGTACTTCCTGGGGATGCCCAGTTTATCCATGACACCCTTCATGCAGTTTACGGGGTTCACAATTTCAATTCCCAACAGCCTCGCAAGGTTCCCGATGGCAAGCTGGTACTTCCCATACAGCAGCTTCAGGTGTGCGTCAAATTCCGCCATCCGCGTGCCGTTACGGTGTCCAAGCCGCAGGGGGCTGCCTAAGTTGATGGTGATGTTCTCGCTTCCCGATACCAGCATGGGGTAGATATTCGCCCCACCGGAACCGGTATCCGAGGTCGTGATCCTGACAACGGGTTTCATTTCCTCCGCTGTCTTCCCATGCAGCGCCAGTTCCTTTTTATAAGCATCCAGCAGACCGTCCTCCCCGGAAAACTCCCAGAGTGCGGATGCCATGTCATGCTCATAAAAACCGGCAAGATAACTGCAGCCCCTGAAATTCTTTGTCAGATAGTCCACGGAGTGCAGGAATACCTGCTCCATGTCAAGCACGGCATAGTCATGGCAGTCGCCTCCCAGTACGGCGGAGACCTTGCCCTCCGAGATGCGCAGGAGCGCCTCTCCCTTTGCCACCTTCAGACAGTCGTTCAGGATTCGCGCATACACGCCCTTTTCCACCCTGCGCAGCCCCGCGCCGGAGATACCCGCACGGTCGAGGATGCTCTTAATCGCACAGTCCCTGACAGGGTAATACTGGTTCCTGATTTTCAGAAGCAGCCCCGTATTGATGATGGTATCCGCGATGATGTCCTCATCCAGCCCCTCATCCGCATACATCTGCTTCAGTTCCTCCTCCACCTTACTGCCGCTGGTGATTGCCACAAGGCGCAGGTTTTTGGAAGTCTTTCTCTCCCAGAAGGAATTTTTCCCAATACTTTTCAAGCAGTCAAGGAAATCCTCCTGATTCTGGAATACACCACGGTATCCGTCGGCAAATACTCTTGTTTCACTCATTCTTTTTTCCACCTTTCTTTTATCTCTCCGTTTTCGGAGGCATTCTTTATCCAGCCGCTTATGCGGGCAAGCCCTTATGGGCATTTCTGGCACACTCACAGCAAAGCTGCTCGCTGATACGACACAAAAGAACTAAAGTTCTTACCAGCTATGGATGCAGGCATCCCTGACTGGCTCGTTGCTGCGCACAAAAAAAGGAATGGTCCTCTGAGGGTTTCCATTCCATACTGCGTGTGGTGATCCACAAATCTGTTTCTGTTCCCGGCAGTTATGCACATACCGCAGAAACAAAAAAAGTGCCAAAAGACTGCCATGCTTATACATGGTATCCTCTGACACTACTTACAATCCTAAACAGCGTATGCCCCGGCCTTCCTCCATACAGGCTGTGCCGGAACCTGTAGCTTACGGAAAATGTGGATGTTCCGGATATTTTCA
>CAJTVK010000168.1:0-7850 GCA_910579645.1 uncultured Lachnospiraceae bacterium
CCCCGCCCACGGCAGATGCGTCCTCCAATCCCCCCCACCCCACCGAAAAAAAGACTTCCTATTTTAGGAAACTTGTTGTATAATGAAATCCATATGAAAATGTTTAGATGCAATTCCGTTAGCATATCGGTTAAAAAACCCCGGAAATGAAGAAAACAGATATTATATAAGATTCATTATACTTATAATAAAGGAATGTGGAGGAATATATGAGAGAAAAGTATGAATCACTGGCACTTGTTAATTTGAAGGAAATTGCAAAGGCAAGGGGCATCAGGGGCACTTCCGCGATGAAAAAGGCCGATCTTGTGGAAGCTATGCTGCGGGAAGACGAAAAAGACAAGGAAAAAGAAGCGGCAAAAGAACCGGTAAAAGAGTCCGTAAAGGAAGCAACAAAGGAACCTGCAAAAGAGTCCGCAAAGGAAGCGGTAAAGGAAGCAGCAAAAGAACCGGTAAAAGAAGCAGCAAAGGAAGCGGCAAAAGAGACGGTAAAAGAGCCGGCAAGGGAGCAGCCAAAGGAACGGGATGCCTTTCCGAGGAAAATGAACACAGCCAGGAAGCCTGTGGACAAGCGGGGGGAAAATAATGCGGAAGAAGAGAAATACCCTTCGGATTTGGACAGCGGCATAACGGCTCACGGTATATTGGAAGTTATGCCGGACGGCTTCGGATTTATACGCAGCGCCAATTATCTTCCGGGAGAAAACGATGTATATGTGGCGCCCAGCCAGATACGCCGCTTCAATCTCAAGACAGGGGATATTCTGGAGGGGAATACGAGGATTAAGACACAGAATGAGAAATTCAGCGCACTGCTGTATGTGAAAACCATCAACGGCTATACGCCGGATATGGCGGCCCGCCGCTGTAATTTCGAAGATATGACGCCTATTTTCCCGGATGAACGGCTGAAGCTGGAGACTTCCAGCGCCTCTGTCTCCATGCGTATCATGGATTTAATGAGTCCGGTAGGGAAGGGACAGAGGGGAATGATTGTTTCTCCGCCGAAAGCCGGCAAGACGACGCTGCTGAAAGAAGTGGCAAAATCAATTAAGCTGAATTCGCCGGAAGTACATCTGATTATTCTGCTGATTGACGAACGTCCCGAAGAAGTGACGGACATCAAGGAGGCGATTGAAGGACCCAATGTGGAGGTGATTTATTCCACATTCGACGAATTGCCGGATCACCATAAGAGAGTGTCCGAGATGGTAATTGAAAGGGCAAAACGTCTGGTGGAACATAAGAAAGACGTAATGATATTGCTGGACAGCATCACCAGGCTGACGAGGGCGTATAACCTTACCGTGCCGCCAAGCGGACGGACGCTTTCCGGCGGTTTGGATCCGGCGGCGCTGCATATGCCGAAACGTTTCTTCGGGGCGGCGAGAAATATGCGGGGCGGCGGAAGCCTGACCATACTTGCCACGGCAATGGTAGGCACGGGAAGCAAGATGGACGATGTGGTATATGAAGAATTCAAAGGTACGGGCAATATGGAAATGGTGCTGGACCGTAAGCTTTCCGAAAAAAGAATGTTTCCGGCCATTGATATCCCGAAATCCAGTACCAGGCGTGATGACCTGCTGCTATCCGAAGACGAACAGGAGGCCATGAACATCATGCGCAAGGCATTGAACAGCCTAAAACCGGAAGAGGCGGTGGAAAAGATATTGGATATGTTCTCCAAGACGCGCAACAATGCGGAATTTGTACAGATGGTAAAAAAGATTAAGTTCTTTTAGCAAAAATACTTGCATGATAGCATAAGCTGTGATACAATAAAAAAGCTGTTTGATGTAAGACAAGCAGCATAGCTGCCGGAAAGGCAGAAGAGGATGAGAACAAACATGAATTTAATCATAGAGAGGTGAAAAAGATGAAAGAAGGAATCCATCCTGTGTACCATCAGGCAACTGTAACTTGCAACTGCGGAAATACTTTCGTAACGGGATCCACAAAACCGGAAATCCATGTGGAAGTCTGCTCCAAGTGCCATTCGTTCTATACCGGCCAGCAGAAATCTGCAAGGGCTGACGGACGTATTGATAAGTTCAATAGGAAATACGGCGTAAAATAAATCTGTTGCAAATAAGTTTACATGAAAAAAGGTTGAGGTGTATTATCTCAACCTTCTTTAAATATGTGAGGAATTTGGTGTTATGAAGAAAGACAAAGGCAATCGTTACTCCGGCATCGGCGGGCAGGCAGTATTGGAAGGGGTAATGATGAAAAATAAGGATAAGTATGCAGTGGCAGTGCGTAAGCCCAACGGCGAGATTGATGTGGAAGTGGATGCATACCCGGGAATCCTGCATGGCAGTGCGCTGAAAAAAATCCCGTTCATCCGTGGAATTTTCAATTTCCTTGATTCCATGGTGCTGGGGATGAAGACCTTGAATCATTCCGTTTCGTTCTACGAAGATGAAGACGCGAAAGAAACGGCAGCGGATAAGGTGATGGGGAAGCTGTTTAAGGAAAAGGCGGAAAATGTCATGCTTGGAATCGTGACCATGTTTTCCATAGTCCTTGCCGTGGCAGTCTTTATGGTTTTGCCCTATTTTATTACATCATTATTTGAAGAATATATACGGAATGCGTCCGTCATGGCGATAATAGAAGGCGCAATCCGGATTTTGATTTTTGTCGGATATATCGTGGCCATCGCCCTGATGAAGGACATAAAGAGGCTTTATCAATATCATGGGGCGGAGCATAAATGCATCAACTGCATTGAAAAAGGCCGCCCGCTGACGGTTCATAATGTGATGCGCAGTTCCCGGCTTCATAAGAGGTGCGGGACGAGTTTTATGTTTTTTGTCGTATTTGTAAGCATTATCGTTTTCTTTTTTATACGGGTGGAGCAGCCGGTTCTGCGGATTTTGCTGCGAATTGCGCTCATACCCGTTATTGCAGGTATTTCCTATGAAATTATCCGGTTGGCCGGCAGAAGCAATAACCTAATCGTGCGGCTGCTTTCTGCCCCCGGAATGTGCTTACAGAAGCTGACAACAAAGGAGCCGGATGCAGAGATGGTGCAGGTGGCCATGGCATCGGTGGAAGCGGTTTTTGACTGGAAAGCATATCTGTCGGATACTTTCGGATATGAGGTGGATGATTCCTGGCTGGTGGATGAGCCTGCCGGTGAGGAAGAAGAGGAAGAGGAAACGGGACAAGAATAAGAGGGAACAGTAAAGGGATAAGGAATAAGAGAGGGCATGTATGAAGTATAGGGAAATATATGACTGTGGTGTCCGTGAACTGGAGACGGCAGGCATTGAAGAATGTGCATTGGATGCCAGGCTGCTGCTGGAGCATGTCTGCCACACAAACCGGAACGACTTGCTTGCCCACGGGGAGAGGGAAGTGGGGGAGGCGGAAAGCAGCGTCTATTTTTCATATATTGCAAAGAGGAAAGGGCATGTGCCTCTGCAATATATTACAGGCCTGCAGGATTTTATGGGACTGACTTTTGAGGTAAACGAGCATGTGCTGATTCCCAGGCAGGATACGGAGGTGCTGGTGGAAGAAGTGATGCGTTTCCTTCACGACGGGATGGATATACTGGATATGTGTACCGGTTCCGGCTGTATTCTGCTTAGTTTGCTGCATTACTCTAACCGGTGCAGCGGAATCGGAGCCGATTTTTCCAAAGAGGCTCTGCAGGTGGCGGAGCAGAACGGCAGGAGGCTGCTGGCAGGAGAGCGGGGGACGCTTTTGGGAATGGCCGGGGCACAGCCCTGCGGCCGGAATTTACAGGAACCTGTAGCCGGCGGAACGGAAAATTCGGAGGAGGAAGGGAAAAGCTGCCGGTTTGTGCAAAGTGACTTGTTTGAAAACATAAGCGGGCAGTTTGATATCATTGTCTCCAATCCGCCCTATATTCCCGCCGGGGATATACCGGGACTGATGGCAGAGGTGCGGGAGCATGAGCCTTTGTGCGCTTTGGACGGCAAAGAGGACGGGCTGTATTTCTATCGGCAGATTGTCCCGCAGGCAGGCGGATATTTGCGTAAGGGCGGGTATCTTTTTTTTGAGATTGGCTGTGAGCAGGCGGCACAGGTACGGAATATTATGGAACAGGAAGGCTTTCGGGAGGTTACTGTGGTGAAGGACTTTGCCGGGCTGGACCGGGTAGTGTATGGCTGGAAGTAAGAAGCCGGCAGGACATGCAGAAAAACGGAAAAAAGAATCAGAAGGACGATAAAATTTCAGACAGCAGATTTTGAGAGTAGGGCGCAGCCGTATTTATGGCAGAAAGGAATGAAAATGTTTGATAAATTGGAAGACTTACTTATTCGGTTTGAGGAGATAATGGGTGAGTTGGGCGAACCCACCGTAACCAATAATCAGGAACGATTCCGCGCGTTGATGAAAGAACAGAGCGATCTTACGCCCATAGTGGAAGCGTATAAGGAATATAAGAAGTGCAGGCAGGATATTGAGGACAGCCTTTCCATGCTGGAAGAGGAATCCGACGAAGAGATGCGGGATATGCTGAAGGAGGAACTGAATGCTTCGAAGAAGCGTGTGGAAGAACTGGAAAATGAACTTAAGATACTTCTGTTACCTAAGGACCCCAATGACGATAAAAATGTGATTGTGGAAATAAGAGCCGGGGCAGGCGGCGATGAGGCAGCGCTTTTTGCGGCGGAGGTATACCGTCTGTATGTGCATTATGCGGAGAGCCAGCGGTGGAAAGTGGAAACATTGAATGTGGATGAAATCGGCATCGGAGGGATGAAGGAAGTCAATTTCATGATCAGCGGGCAGGGGGCATATTCCAAGCTGAAATATGAAAGCGGCGTGCACCGTGTGCAGCGGGTGCCGGAAACGGAATCCGGCGGGCGTATCCATACTTCCACCATCAGCGTGGCCGTCATGCCGGAGGCAGACGAGGACATTGACATTGTTATTGAAGACAAGGATATCCGCGTGGATGTGATGAGGGCCTCCGGAAACGGGGGGCAGTGTGTCAATACTACGGATTCGGCGGTGCGGCTGACCCATTACCCCACAGGGATTGTAGTTTACAGCCAGACGGAAAAATCGCAGCTGCAGAATAAGGCGAAGGCGTTTGCGCTGCTGAAATCAAAGCTTTATGATATCGAGCAGCAGCAGAGGCATGATGCGGAGGCGGAACTGAGGAGAAGCCAGATTGGCACCGGTGACCGGTCGGAAAAAATCAGGACATATAACTTCCCGCAGGGCCGGGTGACGGATCATAGAATTAATCTGACGTTGTATAAACTGGACAAAATTATGAATGGAGATATTCAGGAGATTATTGATGCCTGCATTGCTGCGGACCAAGCCCGCAAGTTGTGCATCTTAAATCAGCAGGCGTAAAAGCCTGATTTTATGCGGCTTCCGGGGATTTACCGGGTGTTTGCGCTCCTATAATTTTGAATAAAAATCGGTTCATTTGGCAGAAAAATGAGCCGGTTTTTTGTTTTTTGGGTTTATAGATAACTTCGCAGACCTAGTTTACCCCTATAGATGATTTCGCAGCTTCCCCCGGTCTTTTTTTGCCCGGTCAAAAAAATTTGTAGACACATGTACAGCCAGCGCAGAGGCGGTACAATTGGTTATAAATATTCTATTGGCATATCTTTATTTAATTTTATGTGTTAGACTTGTTTTATATAAGAAAGATATTTAATTATGTATTCAAGTTTTACTATTGCACATGGAGGTATTGCTTTATGGATGAGAAGAATAAAGATATGGAAAGATATACAGAAGAAGAAAAGGAAAGGCTGTCACCACATAAGGAGATAATTTGAAAATATAATCACACATTTGTAAAATGTAATTTTTCTGCCACCATGTGGAAAGGTAATGCAAAATTCAAAGCAGCACTTAGCGGTTGATAATGTGCATATCAAAGAAGTCAACAATTAACCCCAAAATAAAATTATGGAGAGTTAGGACTATGGAAAAGACATTATTTGAGCAGATGGGCGGGACATATACAAGGACTGGCGATTATTATTTACCTGCCGAAAAAGAAAGGCACATCGGCGTATGGGGACAGAGACATGCAAGGTATTTGAAGCTAAACATTAAGGTTTTGTATATGAACCTTCTTACAAGCGGCAAGTTGAATGAATATCTTGCACGTGTAGACGCACTGGCAAAAGATATGTTTTTTCGGCTGGTAGCGGAATATGCCGACAGGCAGGGCGTGAATGATTAATTTATTCATAGGTGAATGACAGTGTTTCCGTAATAAGCGGCAGTCCCATCTAAACTTAAGCAAAGACAGTTTGAGAATTGAAAAATCCCATGTTTTCGTGTATAATTGAAAAAAGTTAAACTAAGAATCCGTAAGTTGGAAGGATAAGTAAATCACGGAGAATTGGAGATAAATATGTCAGAATTAACATCAATGATGAATATTGGCAGAGAAATGAAAAAAAAACTAATATCTGTTGGTATTGAATCTTCCGAAGAACTAATTGAGACAGGTGCAAAAGACGCATTTCTTAAGCTAAAGCAGAAATATCCAAATATATGTCTGGTACATTTATATACATTAGAAGGAGCTATTCATAATACAGAATATAACAGACTTTCTGAAAATACAAAAAAGGAATTGAAAGAATTTAGCGATTTTCTGAAAAAATAACAGTAATGTGAATTTCCTATGTATTGAGAAGTTGCAGAACCAGAACATAAAATCGAAAATTGCTTATCTGAAAGGAGCTACATCGTGGAAGAATTAAAATCTATTATGGAGAAATTCGTTGCGTCTGGTTGGGATTTAATATCTATTCCCGCACAACAATGGTTAGAGGGAAAAGCCGATAAAGACAATTTAGTATCAACAATCAAGCAAGCAGACAAAGAATGTGGAAGCTGCGGTTGCGAATTAGACCCATTGTATAAGAGAGTTTTGGAATTGATTTAATATCGCTATCAATTCCTGTTTTTCGGGAAGTCAAGTATAAAAAGAACTCGGAATTTCATAAGGTGAGAATAATGATTAGAGAAGTAAAATGGACAAAATATTTATGGCTGAGCCTGCTCTCATTTGCAGCATTTATGCTTGAATATCTGTCAATATTCGGAATTGAAGTGATATTTCTACATGTAGATATACAGAATTATACAGCGTACCAAAGAAGTATTCATTGTATTATAATGGTTTTCATGTGGGCGTTTTTCATTGGTGCTCTCCTGCTTTTTTCAAGGAAACAGTATCATTTCCCGGTAAGAGGAAACAAAAGGGACATCATTTCCTTGAAAAATTGGATAGTAACGCTTGCTTGTTTTATTGGCTGCAAAATTATGACTTTCATTGATTGGCATACATTAAAGATTATTGGAGAAGCACAGGGTAAAACCGTATTTCAATTTTGTGCGCAATATTTATACTATATATTTGAAGTGGTACTTGTTGTTCTAATCATAATATATGGGCAAAAAGCGATTGAAACCTTGTTGAAAAAAGAAAGCCTCATTCCTTTTGGTGGTATTATTTTAGCTATTACATGGGGGGCATTTCATTTCGTATCAAGAGGAGTAGGACTAGAAATATGGAACGGAATTTCTACTATGATATTTTCTGTTCTTAGTGGAGTAATGTATTTAAGATTAAATAGAAAATACTTGTATAGCTATCTTTTCATCGCTATGGGGTATTTGCTATAATCTCCCATTTATCGGGCGGACAACATATCACCAAAAAGCCAGACACATAATACGCAGAGTTGGCAGGCTTGTGAGCAATCACAGCCTGTCGGCTCTGCTCTTTTATCCAAAGATAAACGAACATGATTTTTATTTGAAATTAAATAGTATGCCCATCTTCCGAAAAAAAAATTCAAAAACTTTTTAGAAAGTAT
>CAJTVK010000168.1:7890-8144 GCA_910579645.1 uncultured Lachnospiraceae bacterium
AGGAGAACCACAACCAATTACATATCCTCACAAAATTTGGGAGTACGGCTTTACGCCGCACACGCCTGCGGTATGCGAAAAGGAAATACTGCCGCTTCTGAAACCGCTTTGAACTGTCGGCAACAGATAAGCGTAACAGACAGTTTCGACTTTGAATTTCAAAGCCGGTTACAACTAAATGACCGGCTGAATGGGATATGATTTTGCGATGACCTCTTTTTTCGGAGAGTGAGAGAAACAACGCCGCCTGAGAC
>CAJTVK010000169.1 GCA_910579645.1 uncultured Lachnospiraceae bacterium
GCAAAAAAATCCCTCCCGTGCGTCCGCCTCTCAACACAACATTCAGGCTGAACTGCTACCCACATTTTATATATAAAGTACTATATAATTTATAAAGACTATATGGTAAAATAAAAATGTATTATTTTGTTCATTTATAGCGGGAGGGGATTATTATGGGATTTTTAAACAGTCAGTTTCCAAGCAGTGCTCCTGAAAAAGAGAGCCAGCCTGCCGTTTACATTGCACGGCAGCCTATCTTCGATGCCGCCGGGGATGTACAGGCCTATGAGCTTTTATACCGCAATACCGACCAAAATTTTTCCGATGCCTCCGCCATAAGCAACGATGAAGCCACCAGTACGGTAATTTCCGAATCCATCCTGAATTTCGGAATGTATGAACTGACCAACGGCAAAAAGGCTTTTGTGAACTTTGCCGACGGAAGCCTGCTGAATAAAGCTGCCTATCTGCTGGATTCAAAGCAGTTTGTCATCGAAATATTGGAACATGTGGTATTTACCGTAGAAGTTATTGATTCGCTTTACACCTTAAAATCGGCCGGTTTCGAAGTGGCCTTGGATGATTACATAGGTACCCCCATCCCTCCCGAAATCCTCGCCTTAATTGATATTGTCAAAATAGATTTTATTGATACCACCAAAAAGCAGCGCGCCTCCTTTTGCCCTGCTCTGACTGCGGCAGGGAAAACATTACTGGCGGAAAAGGTGGAAACAAAAGAAGACGTAGATGAGGCAACATCCCTTGGCTGCCGGCTTTTCCAAGGCTACTATTTTTCCAAGCCCATTATGATGAAAAAAGATAATATGGATATTTCTTCCGTTTCTTATGCAAAACTGTCCAAAGAACTGTCTTCCCCTGCCGTCAACATGGACAATATTGCATGGATCATCAATTCCGATGCCCATCTGACATATAAATTACTGCGGCGCATGAATACTCTCCAGTATTACCGCGGAAACAGCATTACTTCCGTCAAGCGTGCGCTTGTCCTGATGGGAGACGACGAGGTCCGCCGCTGGGGCATGCTGATTCTGCTTCGGGAAATAACGGATACCAAATCGGACGAGATAATAAGAACAGCCTTAATCCGGGCTTTTATGTGCGAGAAACTGGCTCGGGAATCCGGCCGACATGAGTATGCCGCCGAAGCCTATTCCACCGGCATCCTTTCCATACTGACAGACGGGAAACAGAATCCGAAGGAAATGCTGCAGGCCATCCAAATTCCTCCCCGTGTAAGAGCTGCTTTATCCGGCCAAGATACTTTGCTGAAACGGCTGTTGGATATTGCCGTCTGCTATGAGAGCGGCAATTGGAATAAACTGGAATATCTGATGCAGTTCTCCGTACCTGAACTTACTGCAAAGCTGCTGCCGGGACTATACATGATATCGGTATCGGCCGCAGACGAGATGTTAGCAAAAGAACGCCCTTAAATACGACGGGCAGTTAGCTGCCCGCCGTATTTAGCCTTCATTCCTCAAGTCACACAGAAATTCTTAGACGCAATCAGGCATCCCTTTTCCAGCAGCTTTCCGTATATTCCTTTGCCTCCTGCTTTGTCAGGCCGAATTTTTCTTCCAACTTTTCCAACACTTGCTCATATAATACTCCCAATTCCTGACAGCTTTCTATGAAGACACGCACGCCCTCTTTGCGCCCTTCTTCTCTGCCCTCTTTTATTCCCTCTTTTTTCCCCTCTTCCCTTCCCTCTTTTATTCCCTCTTCCCTTCCTTCTTTTCTCCCTTCTTTTATTCCTTCTTTTCTTCCTTCCACTATTACTTCCTTTTTAACTTCTTCAATAATGCAATTAATCTCATCGGCCATCAATTCCTTTAAAGCCTCATACATATCATATCCCTCCTTTATTTTTCCAAACAACTCCTTATTTGCCTTCACACTTACTGCTAATACAGAATCTGCCAAAGCCTTGTCTCCTTGGGACACTAAATTATTTGACTGCCTAATCAGTTCTCTGGCTGTCAGTTCGTCAATCTCCTTTGTCAGTGACTGAAGCCAAATGTACTGAAGCCCGGGCAATTCATTGACAACAATTATTTGAGTTCTGAAATATGTTTTCCCACTTATATAGTACACTCCGTGGAAAGGATTTTCAACAGCAAAACCCTTTTTCCTTAATGCTTCCAGCAGTTTTGAAGGTTTTTCGCTTCTTATGAATGATATGGTTACACTGTCCGCTTTTATCTCATCCACATACCGGCCATATGCTTTATACAAGCAGGCATAACCGTTCACTTTAAAGAAAGTATCTACATTCAATTCGTCTTTCGGAGACTTATACTCTAAAATATTATGTTTCCGGAAGATTTTCCCAATTGGACTCTCTATGATATGTTTTTCCGGCTTCTTAACAATCAGAAGGTCAATTTCCAACGGTTTAGAGTTTAAGTTATACTCATTCATGAACTGCAAAAACTTTTCGTCCTGTTTCAGTTCCAACCGCATAGCCGCACAAAATGCTGCATGCCATTGTACCTTCCCCGCACCGGCATCATCCGCCGCCATGCTTTTCGTCCGATAGCGGCTACTATTTCTGCCTTCTGTCATTTTCCCCATATGCGTGCACCCCTTTCTCATATTGCTATCATTTATGATACCATTTGGGTGCATATTAGTCAATAACAAATTTTAAATGCCCTTTTGACCTAGAGCGTATCATAAAATTGCTTTCTGTCAGATGTGCGTCACAGTTTGTGGGAAATTTGTGCCAAATGAAGGGCGCATAGCGGGCTATGTAACCTGAATTTGGCACAAATATCTCGCAAAGTGGTGAAACGATACATCGTTTCATCACTTTACGAGATTTTGACCCAAATTCAGTCAACACAGCCCGCTACGACTCTTTCATTAAGGCAGCTTTCATCTTTTTCACATAATCATAGATATATTCCCCCGCATCCTCCCCATACTGCGCAATCAGGCTGACAATTGCGCTCCCCACAATAACTCCGTCAGCCGTCCGTGCAATCTCCGCTGCCTGTTCCGGCGTGCTTACCCCAAAACCGACTGCCGCAGGCACATCCGTGACACCCTTTACCGCTGCAATAATTTTATCCAAATTCGTATTGATTTCACTCCTTACCCCTGTCACTCCCATAGAAGACACCACATAGACAAAACCTTTGGCTTCTGACGCAATCATCCGGATGCGCCGCTCCGAAGTAGGCGCTATCAATGAGATAATATCCACCTTGTGTGCTTCCGCATAAGGAAGAAACTCCTGCTTTTCTTCATAAGGCATATCCGGAAGGATGATTCCGTTCACTCCTGCCTCTTCACATTTTGCACAAAACGCTTCATATCCATACCGGAACACAGGGTTCAGATAGGTAAGAAAAACCAACGGCACATCCGTCTTTTCCCTTACACCGGCTGCCAGGCCGAACAGCCGATCCGTCGTGGCTCCTGCCGACAAGGCACGGAGGTTAGCCTCCTGAATCACCGGCCCCTCCGCAATCGGATCGGAAAAAGGTATTCCTATCTCAATTAAATCACATCCCGCCTGTACCATCTTCAGCACAAATTCTTCGCTTTTCTCTATGGAAGGATCACCTCCCGTCACAAACCCGATAAAAGCCTTCCCATGACGAAAAGCATCGCCTATTTTAATTTCCGCTTTCTTTTTCATTCTCTGTCTCATTCCTTTCCCGCTTATTCTTTATCCCTATAGCGATTCCATTCCCCATTCTTTTTACCGTTTTCAGTCACGCAGATCCACACCCCGATATCTGGCAATTGCGGCAACATCCTTATCCCCGCGTCCGGACAGGCATATGATAATACTATCCGCCCTAGCCATGGACGGCGCAATCTTACATGCATGGGCTACCGCATGAGCGCTTTCAATGGCACAGATTATCCCCTCGGTCCTGGCCAGATATTCAAAAGCCTCCACTGCTTCCTCATCCGTAACCGGCACATACTGTGCACGTCCCGTATCATGAAGATATGCATGTTCCGGTCCGATGCCGGGATAATCCAGTCCGGCAGAGATGGAATAGACCGGAGCAATCTGGCCGCATTCATTCTGACAGAAATAAGACTTCATTCCATGAAAAATGCCGGGCACCCCCTTGGCTATGGACGCTGCATGCTGTCCGGTATGCAAACCTTTCCCTGCAGCTTCGCAGCCAATCAGCCGTACATCCTTATCGCCAATGAAATGATAGAACATCCCCATGGAATTGCTTCCTCCGCCCACACAGGCCACCACGGCAGCCGGAAGCTTTCCCTCTCTATCCAATATCTGCTCCCTCGCTTCCCGGCTGATCACACTCTGAAAGTCCCTCACAATCATCGGAAACGGATGAGGACCCATCACGGAGCCCAATACATAAAGAGTATCTTCCACCCGCTTTGTCCACTCACGCATTGTCTCATTGACCGCATCTTTTAATGTCATCGTCCCCGTAGTGACCGGATGTATCTTGGCCCCCAATAATTCCATCCGGTATACATTCAATTTCTGCCGCTCCGTATCTTCTTTCCCCATAAATATCTCACATTCCAGCCCTAACAGCGCTGCCGCCGTCGCCGTCGCCACCCCATGCTGACCCGCACCGGTTTCCGCAATTACTCTTGTCTTCCCCATCTTCTTTGCCAGCAAAGCCTGACCAAGCACATTATTGATTTTATGGGAACCGGTATGGTTTAAATCTTCCCTCTTAATATAGATTCTGGCTCCTCCCAGATCCCTTGTCATTTTCTCCGCAAAATACAAAAGAGACGGCCTGCCTGCATAATGATTCAGCAAATCTTCCAGTTCTCTGTTAAACTCCGGATCCTTCTTATAAAATTCATAGCTTTCTTCCAGTCTGATTAGTTCATTCATCAGCGTTTCCGGCACGTACTGCCCCCCATGCCTGCCATATCTTCCTTTACTCATTTCTTACCCTCCTGACAATCTCCAATATTTTTTCTTTGTCTTTGACTCCGTTTGTTTCCGCGCCGCTGCTGACATCGATTGCATAAGGAGATACCGCACGGATTGCCTCTGCGGCATTCCCCGCATACAGGCCTCCCGCCAGAAAAAAAGGATAATTCCCTTTTGGAATCAGACTCCAGTCAAATGTCTGCCCCGTTCCGCCTGCCTGCATAGGGCGGATGCTGTCAAACAAAAGATAATCCGTCCCTGCCCTGATATATTCCTCACACACATCTGTCCCCTTCCGCCTTGCCCTAAATCCCTCATCCCCTGCCAAATTCCCCGGGCACAATGCCTTAATCACCTCACAGCCCGTCATTTCTTTCAGACGTGCCACATATGCCGCATCTTCCCCTCCATGCAGTTGGACGGCATCAATAATGCCTTCCTTCAGCAGCCACGCAATACGCTCTTCCTCTTCGTCCACAAACACCCCTACAGCCCTTATCCCCTTCTTCAGCCTGCCTCTGAGCCTCTTGGCGGCTTCTGCGGATATTTCCCTGCGGGAATGGGCAAATACAAACCCCACATACTCCGGGCACGCTTCGTTGACAAAATCCACATCACAATCCCTTTTCAGGCCGCAAATCTTTATTTTCGTCATGTTGATTCTCACCCTTCCTTCTTTCTTCCGCTCAGTGTCTCCAGCATCCCTCTTTTGTCCGGGATTCTCATAAAAGCCTCCCCAATCAATACCGCATCCGTCTTTATTTCCGTCAGCTTTTTCATATCCTCCGGTGTCTGAATCCCGCTTTCCGATACAAACAGAATATCCTCGGGAATGCTCCGGCGCAGATGCACACTGGTATTGATGTCCGTCTCAAACGTCTTCAGATTGCGGTTGTTCACGCCGATAATCCCTGCCCCGCTGCGCACCGCAGTCTCCGCTTCTTCTTCCGTATGTACCTCAGCCAGCACTGACAGACCCAAGCTATGGGCAACGGCCAGATATTCGTCCAGCTGCCCCTGCTCCAATAAGGCACAAATAAGCAAAACAGCCGATGCACCTATCACTTTCGCCTGAAAGATTTGATATTCATCCACAATGAAATCCTTCCGCAGCACCGGAACCGAAACTGCCCCCGCTATTTCCTGCAGATACTCATCCCTCCCGAGAAAGTAATAAGGTTCCGTCAGCACGGAAATTGCCGCCGCCCCTGCCGCCTCATATTCCCTTGCAATAGATAAATACGGAAATTCTTCCGCAATCATCCCCTTAGAGGGAGAGGCTCTTTTTACTTCACATATAAAAGAAATCCCCGGCGAAGCCAACGCCCGGCGAAACGGAAAGCCGGTTTGTCTGCCCAGTTCTTCCGCCTCCCGCCGAACCGAAGCCGGACTCCTTCTTTTCTTCCCTTCCGCAACCCGTTCCGCCGTACGCTCCGCTATTTCCTCCAATATCGACCTGCCCATATGTTTTTGCGCCTCCTTTCATTTTCTCTTACTTTCCTACGGATATGCCCCGAATCCGATATCCGCTAACATACCGGTGTCTGCCCGCCGGACATCTTTATAAATCTTTCCAACTGTGCCAAAGCCTTCCCGCCGGCAAGAATCTCTTTGACCTCATCCACCGCTTCCTCCAATGTCATGGCCGGATTGGCAACATAAAGCGCGGCAGCCGAATTCAGAATCACCGCATCCGTCTTAGGCCCCTTTTCCCCGTTTAAGATTGCACGGATAATGCGTGCGTTTTCTTCCGGCGTTCCCCCTGTCAAGTCTGACTTGCTGCATTTCGTCATACCGAACCGCTCCGGTTCCAGAATATAATTCCTGAATCTCCCGTTCCTTACCTCACAAACGCTGGTGGGAGCGCTTACGGAAATCTCATCCAACCCGTCCATGCCATATACCACCATGGCATTCTTTACTCCCAACCGTGAAAGCACCTGTGCCATCGGTTCCACCAGTTCCCCGTCATACACACCCAGAAGCTGCATGTTCGCCCCTGCGGGATTGGACAGCGGCCCCAAAATATTGAATACCGTACGAATTCCCAGTTCCCTGCGCACGGGAGCCACATATTTCATGGCAATATGATAATTCTGGGCAAACAGAAAACATATACCTATTTTTTCCAGTATCTGCTTGCTTTTTTCCGGCGGTATCGTTATATCCACCCCCAATGCTTCCAACACATCCGCCGCACCGCACATACTGCTGGCGGCACGGTTCCCATGTTTTGCCACGGGAACTCCGGCTGCAGAAACTACAATGGCCGATGCAGTGGATATATTAAAAGAGTTAGACCTATCTCCGCCTGTTCCGACAATTTCCAGAACCTCCATTTCATGCAGCAGCCGGATGCAATGCTCCCGCATTCCGGCTGCCGATGCCGTAATTTCATCAATTGTTTCCCCCTTCAGCGATAATGCAGTAAGATATGCCGCCATCTGTATCTGCGATGCCTCTCCCCCCATAATTTCATCCATAACTTTCTCTGCCTCGTCATACATAAGATCCTGCCCTGACACTACTTTCCGAATCGCTTCTTTAATCATTCTTACTCCTTCCTGCCATCCTTACAGACCGCATATACAATGAACCGATCCATGGATAATCCCCTGCCATATCCACGCAAAAAAGTCCCTGACAATATACATTTCCGTATATTGTCAAGGACGGATTTCTCTCCAATCTCCGCGGTGCCACCTTGTTTCAGGAAAACTCCTGCTCTCATAAGGATACCAACATATCCCCGGCAACTGACGTATGCCTTACGTCGCAGAATACTCGGCAAAATACCTTTGACTGCGCCCTCCATGGTCCATTTGACAAACTGCGTTCTGCCGGCTCTCAGCCACCCGGCTCTCTGTAAGTGCATCATTTGCCGTTATCTCCATTTCAACGGTTTTCATTATATATATTTTATTATTTTCAACTGTTTCATATATTAGCACTGCACTTCACTGATGTCAATACTTTTTTAAATCCGCAAAACAATTTCTGTATCAGTTCAGCCTGTATGTTATGTTGGAGCGTGTCATAAAATTCATTCCTGTCATCTGCACGCCCCACTTTGCGCGATATTTGTGCCAAATTCAGGTTACATAGCCCGCTATGCACCCTTCATTTTGGCAAGAGCATAAATGCTCTTAATCTCCCACAAACTGTGACGCA
>CAJTVK010000170.1 GCA_910579645.1 uncultured Lachnospiraceae bacterium
AGGTTGATAACGTAGTCATATATTGGGACTGCCTGACAGAATATGAAAACAGGGTTGTGACCGTAAGGGATTATGACGGCATGGACTATACCGAATCAAAGAAAAGCTATGATAAGATGAAAAAGGAATGCTATGCAATAATTCAATGACGGTTCATCAGTATATGTTTAAGGCCGTGAGGTACGGTATCTCACAGCCTTTTCTTTATGCCCTGTCATTGGTTATTTCAGTGGTGCATTTAGTGGCTTATTTGTGCGTTTTTAGGGGCAAATCGGGCTTGTAATGGCGTTAGTGGTTTCCTTTCAGGGTGTGCGTGCAAAGTGGCTAGAATCGTCCTGTGGCGCGTTATTTTGTGGCTTATGTGGGGTCTGTATGATGGCATAGGGGCAGCGGGCGCAAGATATACCCCCGGTTAGTTTACATTTTATTTCGGATGCTTTATTCCGCTAAAGCGCCTATCTATTGCTCCCACAAATTGAGCCTATTTTTTGACCTACCGAACTACCTCAATACTGCTCATCTGTAAAATTCATGATTATCTCTGCCCACTATATATTTCAACTTAATTTTGCTCTTTTAATGCCTCAACTATACAATTCAAACAAAACATTGCGTCTTCATCTATATAGTTTCCACATCCCATACATTTGTTTGAATGCGTTTCACAATAAAAAGAGTCACCTGTTATTGCAGCCATGTTTGTACATCCTTCATGTAAACATTTTTGTGGTTCAGTATTTACCTTTTCACCAGTTTTAGTATATGTGCCACCTGCTATGCCACCAACAATTGTCATTACAAGTTTACCATTCTTATCTTTGGTAACTGAAAAATTGTAATCTTTTTTATCAGGAATACAATAAAAATCACCATCTTTTTCTCGCGTAGTTCTATTATATTCACCCAGTTCAAATGATGTTGCTATAATGTACTCAGATGTAAAAGAGGATTGATTCACTGCTGTTTTACTTGCCATATAGTACAAATAACCTTTATCCGTAAAATAGAAATAACCCCTATGTGTATCCGTGGTATCTGCTTTCCATATTCCTACCATCTCATCTTTCGTAATCGCATTAGTAGGGTCTTTCTTTATTTCTTCATCCAATATAAGATCTTCTAACTGTACAATACTATCATTTAATACTTGATAATTTTTAACCAATTTTTTCTGATTATCTGTCAGCTTCTGATATGTTGTTTGAATATAATAAATATCTTCCGCATCGTCTATCGTTACAGTATCAAGATTTTCAATTTGTATCATTACTGACTCTGCTATTTTTTTATCTTCTTCTGATGCACATCCAGTCAAAGCAAACATCATTGCAATTGCCAATATCACATTTCGCTTTTTCATAACACTAAACCCTTTCTTATAAGATAAGAATGTATATATTATATCTCACATACACACCATTTTCCACATTTTTCTACACAAATTGAAAATATTATGTAATCGATCAGATAAACATTCAACATATTGTTTCAGTCATTAACCACTATATCCTATTTTGACACTGAAAAATGTGTGTTTCCATCAAAAATATAAAACCGCATATATACCGTATACCCCATATAAAAATACGCAAGAAAAAAAATAAGGACTCGCCATAATCAGCAAATCCCATCAATCACTATTTCCTTTTCAATACTGCTTCATCAAATAATACCACCAATATCATACATTATCAGTGTATCGCCTTTTATCTCGAATCCTTTTATGCTATCACCCTCAGCAGACAAATATATTTCACTGCCCTTTATTTCATATGATGTTTCTGCCGCCGGAACTGTTGACAACACTGCCGTGCCATTGATTTTAATGCCGCTTACGCCAAGTTCGGTTGACAGATAGGTTGCGTCGTCCTTTGTTACACTTACGGTAAAATCTTTCGTGTCAACACTTTCCGCGAAGGAAATGTTTACATACCAGAGTTTATCTTCCCCCTGTACAAGCGTTACATTGCTGAATGCTACTGTGTTGCCGTCGGCGTCTTTCACCTGGAAACTTGCCTTGCTGATGCCGCAGTGGTATACCTGATATACCGTGTGTTCAGCATTCGTAACGATACGGAATTTCTGGCCGCCGGTTACGCTTACGGTCACATCGTTCGCTTTCTTTACAACGGCGGGCGTACTGTTAGCAGGAGCATTGCTGGTGGAAGAAACGCTGTTATTGCCGGAACCGCTGTCAGAGCCGGAATTATTGTCAGAGCTGGAACCGCTGTCATAGGATTCACTGCTGGACGGCTCACTGTATTCAGGCCGTGAAGGCTCGGTATATTCAGGCTGGCTCGGTTCTTCATAACTGGAACTGCTGTCGGATGAACCGGAATCAAAACTTCCCCAGTCAACATCTTCATTTTCACCTGAATCATTCATAATTGCGTCTCCATTAAATCCAAACGCATGAGCCGTCATTATTGTTGACGGAGAAAACATGAAAATTGTAAACGCAAAAGTTGCTGTCAGTACTTTAAAAATAATTTTAAAGTGGGCGAGGATAAATCCCCAGGTTTTCCGTCGCGTATGCGGCGGAGAAATCTTACGAATGTTTCATCATGATTGTCAAAAATCTTTTCTTTGTCTTAATTACCTCGCTTTCTTCATGAGAGATTGTTTAAATGAAATGAGCTGGAAAATCCCGAACAGTTCAGCAGAGGGGGCATATTTTTACGCCCCTCTGTGAATCTGCCGAGATAAACAATGAAGAAAGCGGTGCAGGATTTTCTTTCCTACACCGCCAAAAATACAACACCATAAATAATCCAAGTATGCGCTAGTTTTCCCTTGAAATCGTGCGGGAAATTCGCTATACTTGATTTGGCGCATAAATAATATGCTGTGTGGGAGGTCGTGTCTCCTGCGTAGGGGTGTAGGGAATTGGCGTTCCCTACATCCTGCCTTTTATTATCTATCTCGTTTTTTATTATACCGCCACTGTATAAAATTAGCAAGAGGATATATTTTTCAAAAAAGATAAACTGTCACAGTTTATCCTTAATCTAGCGTTCTTTTATTTTCCTGTTCGGAATGATATAATATTTTATAGAAAGCAGGTGAAAAAGTGGCTTTATATATTGAGGATTTAAGGAAACTATGTACAGACGATACTATTATAATGACTGCGCATGTAATAAAACGTTGCAAGGAAAGAAACATTAATTCAGACAGTATCATACAAGTCATTATGCAGGGCGAAATCATAAAGCAATATGAAGATGATAAACCATTTCCAAGCTGTTTATTATTGGGAATGTCAATAAATGGCAGATACTTACATGTAATCATTGCAAGCGATAACATCAATTTGCATATAATAACGGCATACTACCCCAATATTGATGAAGGGGAGCCGGACTTTAAAACAAGAAAGGGGCGTTAAATATGAATTGTTTTACTTGTGGCAGTAACCGTATGATTGAAACAACAACAATCTATGTTGAGAAGCTGGAAAACGGTATCTTGATTGTCAAAAATGTTCCGTGCCGGAAATGCTCCCAATGTGGTGAGGAATTTTTTTCAATGGCAATCATGAAAGAGATTGAGAAATTAAGCAGGCAGGCAGAATCGTTTATCAGCGAAGTCATGATTATTGATTACAACAAGGCGGCATAAAAGCAAAAAACGTAATCAAGAGGGAATGAAAGATAATGCGTCTTTTCATTCCCTCTTTTTCCATTCTGCTTTGGCCTGCGTCCGCTGTGTCAAGGGTTGCCCTACGGCATATCGCTCCGCTTGCCCCTTGACACACTATGTTTTTTTTATTAAAAGATAAAGCACAAAACACTATTGTTATTTCATTTCAGAAGCGAAAACCAAAGTTGCGTTCCGCCTTGATTTTATGGGCTTTTCGAGGCAAAATAAAGTTCGAGTCCCGTCTCGCGCTCTTTGAAACCTTTGATTTTACACAATGTCACTATCCGGTCAGAAAACATTTCCGGCAAATACATTTTCCAAATATTTCCCTGCCGTTTCCACAAGGCGGTATAAATGCCCCGTATCCGTTGCCCCTCTGTCTGTCATGCGGTACTGCGGGAAAAAACGTGTCACATGCAGCGGAATCTCTCTTCCAAGGGAAGCAATCCATTCCGCTTCTTCTTCCATTTCCTCTATTCCGTCATTTTCCCCAGGAACTATCAGCGTAGTCAATTCCACATGGCAGGACGGCACTGCCCGGGCAATGAAGGTCTTTACCGTCTCCAAATCTCCGCCAAGTTTTCGGTAATATTCTTTACGGAATCCTTTCAAGTCAATATTCATGGCATCTATAAACGGAAGCACCTTCTCCAGTATCTCCGGAGAGGCCGAGCCATTGGTCACAAGCACATTGTCCATGCCATATTCCTTTACCAGTCTGGCAGTATCCCTCACATACTCCCATCCTACCAAGGGCTCATTGTAAGTAAAAGCCACCCCGATGTTTCCCTCCGCCGCATATTCCAAAGCCATGGCCGCCAGTTTTTCCGGCAGCATATATGCCGTTCCCACCGTTTTCTCTGCCGACTCGCCGTCTGCCATGGAAATCTCATAATTCTGGCAGAACGGGCACTTCAGGTTACAGCCAAAACTCCCCACCGACAGCACACGGCTGCCCGGCCGGAACATTTTCAGAGGCTTCTTCTCAATAGGGTCCAATGCCAAGGAAGTGACCATCCCGTAATTGCCGCATATGACAGTGCCTCCTTCATTCCTTCTGGCAAGACAGATTCCCTCCTGCCCCGGCTCCAACCTGCAATGATGCATACATACATTACATACCGCTTTCATAATCATCTCCAGTGTATCTTGTTTTCTCTGCGAATTTACCGCCTTTTGCCTTAGAACATGTCTTAATGCTCCATCCGGCCGGAAATCAATAATGCCGCACCACTTCGAACCGTTCCAGTTCCGCCTCTTCTTCGTTCCCAATCCCGGCTTTGCTCTTTGCTATTGCTATCTGTTCCTCCACCGTATCCACACCCTCCAGGTTCGGAAGCAGCAATCCTCTTTTATTTCCCTTTGTCACCACCACTCCGTACCGCTTCACATCCAGTTCCGCCTCCGAACTTATCTTCTCCGTGTCGCCCAGTACATCCACGCTGATTGTCAGTTCCTCCAGTTCTTCCGGTTCCACCGGCCAGAATCTGGTATCCCTGGAAGCTGCGCTGATTGCATTCTCTATAATCTCCTCTGCAACGGACGGCCATACAGCCCGGATTGTCCCGATACAGCCCCGCAGTCTTCCCTCCTTTTTCAGGGAAACGAAAACACCTGCCTTACGGCTGTACATTTCTTCCGGCAGTCCCTCCGGAACCTCCGGCTTATGCCCATTGCCTACATACTCTTCTATCGTCCTGCGTGCCAAGCGTACATATGCATCCTCTGTTTCTCTTTGCTTCCTGAGCCGTTCCCGCTCTTTCCTCTCATGCTTCTCTCCGAAATTCCGCTCCGGATTTTCTCCGCAGGGCACATAACTGCAGATGCCATACCCTACGCCAAAAGGCCCTTCATAAGAAAGGGCTTCCACTTTCATATCTGTCCGATCCAATGTCCCTGCCATCACAGTAAAAGAACGATGACCGCACTCCCCTGCTTTTTCACAAAATTCCTCCGGAAATTCCAAAAGTTCGTCAAATGCAGCCCTCTTCATGACATCCATAATCCGTTTGTCATAAGCCGGCCCCTCTTCCCGATATCCGTAAGGGCCTTCTTCCAACAGCCGGTGAGATAAATCACCGCTGCCAATCACCACTGTCTTTCTGTCCAAATCCTCCGCAATGCTTTTAATATACTGCCCCAATTGATAATGCTTCTGCAAAGAAAGACCGGACAGACCTACTCTCACCAGCCGGTACTCCTTCCAAAACTGTTCCACAAAATACAGCGGTACCATAGTGCCATGATCCAGTTTCTTCTCCTGCTCCCCCATCGTCCCTGCCGGAAAATTGCTGCTGTCCGCCAGTCTGCACAGTCTCTCCACGAATACCGTATCATAAGCTGCTTTCAGCTTTACCTTTCCTGCACGGAACTGCCCAAAGTCCCCTTCCGCCCCTTTTCCCGGAGATATATGAAAATAATCCGCATACATGACCTGATGCGGGGAAATGAGGACTATCGTTTCCGGCCTGAGTTCCCCCACTCTCCTTGCAATCTCCTGATAAGCAGCCACTGTGTCATGAATCTTTTGCTCCTCTCCCTTTCCTACCGCCGGTACAATCAACGGCGGATGCGGAACCATAAACGCTGCTGCTATTCCCATTTTTCTTCTCCTTTACTATCTATACGGTAATTGCTTCCAAATCCAACAGTCCCGCTGCTTACAGCGGGATATTGACCCTCACGGCAGCCGCCAAATATCCGCACAAATACGGCTGCTTGGCTCGTTGCCCGCGGAAATAAAACGGCTTTCCGCATCGGCTCTCCCCACCGCTGCCGCCTATGCACCTTCCGGCACGGTGCCTTCGCCGCCTTCCGCCCCTGCCTCACCTTCCGGCACGGTTCCTTCGCTGCCTTCCGCCCCTGTCTCGCCTTCCGGCACGGTTCCATCATTGCTTTCCGCCCCTTGCCCGTCTGCCGCTTCCGGGCTCTCTCCTGCCACGCTGTCCACCACATTCCCCTCAGCATCTATCCTGTCTCTTAATTTCACGCGGTAAATCCGCTTCAGCGACTCATTGATGCGTTCCTCCGCAATAACCCCCTCTTTTACCGCATTCAGCACGCCCTGATATGCCGTCTCAAAATTTTCCGGCATCAAAATCATGTCCGCACCGGCTTTCAATGCCCTGACGGCGGCATCATCAGCCGTATAATATTCCGTAATCGCCGTCATGTTCATGGCATCCGTAATGACTATGCCATTATATCCCAGTTCTCCGCGAAGAAGGTTCGTTATCATCTCTTCCGACAAAGAACAAGGGGTATTGTCTCCTACCACATTGGGCACAGATACATGGCTCACCATGATAAAATGCGCACCTGCCTCTATCCCTGCACGGAAAGCCTGAAATTCCGCCGCCCGCAATTCATCCAAATTCTTTTCCAGCACAGCCATGCCGTCATGGGTATCTCCTGCCACGGAACCTATCCCCGGAAAATGCTTCAGGCAGGAGCTGACTCCTCTTTCCTGAATTCCGGTCACCATTGCCGCCGCCATATCCCCTGCCAGAACCGGGTCGCTCCCAAAGGAACGTTTGCCGATTGCCGAATTGGACGGATCTGCCACAATATCCGCCACCGGCGCAAAATCCACATTCAGCCCCAGTTCATAAAGATAAAAGCCTATTGTTGTGCCGGCATCATATGCTTTCATGGTATCTCCACCCGCACCGATATCCGCCATATCGCCCACTTCCGTCACTTCAATGCTGCTCTTTCCCACTCTCCTGACCGAGCCGCCCTCTTCATCCACGGCTAAAAACAGCGGATATTCCGGCCTCATGCCCATCGTATTGGAAAGCATCTGCACAAACTGCTCCTTGTCCACTATATTTTGCTCAAAATAAACAAAACCACCCACCGGATATTTATTCAATGCTTCCTGTGTGGCCTCACCGGCCTGTATCACCTGAGATACTCCCGTGACAGCTTCCGGAGCCACTATGAATAAGCCTGCCACCTTATCTTCCAAAGGCATATTTTCAATGGATGACGCCACCATTTCTTCCAGCCAGTCCACTTCTTCCTCCGGCGGCTCCACCGAAACCGGCGGTTCAATCACCGTCTCTTCCTCATTTTCCATTTCCTCCAGCTGTTTCGCCAGTTCCTCCGCCTGTCTCTTTTCGGAAAGCAGCTTAGTCAATGCCCGGACTCCGAATACCGTACCGGCAATAATGGCAGCAAAAAAAATCACAACCGTAATATATGCAATAATCTGGTTGCGTATCCGCCGCTTCCTTCTATATAACCGTCTTTCATCATAATCCTGATTTATCTTCTTTCCCATAATCCTCTCCTATCAAAGTATATAGCTATCATAACCTATCTGCATAATTTTTTCCACATAAAAATGAAGAATCATGAAAATGAATGTAACAGTTCAGCCTGCGGCTTCCCTGTTACGGAATCTGCCCA
>CAJTVK010000171.1 GCA_910579645.1 uncultured Lachnospiraceae bacterium
ACAATATAGGGAGGGTACAATGTTAAGCATCAAAGAAATACCAATAGAAGAAATAGAGACTTTTTGGGAAGCGCATTTTGAATACCTTATACGGGATGGCATCATCACAGACCTGGATGACAAGGAATATTTTAAAGGGCAGGAATACCGTTCTGCCATCATGGAGCATATGCAAAGGGAGAAAGATGTGCATCATCTTGTTTACTTTATGGAAGCAGGCCGGAAAATAGGTGCTGCATCCTACTGTACTTACCAAAGCGAAGACGGAAAGTGCTTTATTTTAGATTATTGGATATTCCCGCCTTTCCGCAGCAGGGGGTATGGCCATAAATGCTTTGAATTATTGCAAAGGTATACGGAAAAAGACGGAGCCACATATTATGAACTCAACTGCGATGGCAGGGAAGACAGGATGAGGTTCTGGAAAAGTAATGGATTCAGGGAAAAAGGCATGGATGAATACGGTGTGCCCCTGCTTATCCGGCGGCATCCCGACATTTCTTTATATTCAGCATCTTCTGTCAGGAAATCGCCTTCCGCAAGTTTATGACTCTTTATGCACGCAGGCCGAAAAGCTTGTAGACTGCGGAGGGTCTTTACGGTATATTGCCGAAGAAATACTTTTAGTCATACGGCATTTAAGGCAGCAGATAAATTCCGGATGCATTTTCTCCATAAGCCTGCCTGCAATCTGTTTTCTGCAAAAATATCAGGCAGGCTTATGGATTAGTACATCATCGCATTCATCCGGTGCCTGCCTTTTGCGTCAGTGCGGCCGGCGGATAAAATATTTTTCGGCTTTCTCCATTGCACGGACGGTATATTCATACAACGCGATTTTAAATGCTTTCTCCGCCGATTTATCCAAGTCGTACGGATCCCGGAGCGCGGCATGCGCCATGGGAATTTCCAGTCTGTCCAAGGCAGCCAGCAGCCTGCACTGCCCGGGTTTTAAATGCCCGTTCAGCGTCCCCACTGTAACGGAGGACTTATCCTTTGCTTTCTCCAGGCATTTCCGGATTTCTTCTTCCGTAACCTCCGCGCTGCAGGCAACGGCTTCGCCGCCGAAATGAGCCTGCATAAAATAGGCGAAATTTTCCGGGCCTTTCCCGTCGGAAGCCAAGGTCACCCGTCCCGGCTCTATTCCTATAAAAAGAGGATGTTCGCCAAGGCAGAAATAGCGTTCCGCCGAAGACGGCAGAGGGCGGATGGTTTGTTCCAGAAATTTTTCGGCAAAGGACAGCTGCTTCGGCGTTCCTGCTTTTCCTTCATCCCAACTGCATGCCCCGTACTTTTCCTTTGCGGCCAGTACATGGGATACTGCCTGATTGATTCTTTCCATGGGGATTTCCCCGTTTTCTGCCGCTTTTCTTACTGCCAGCATTGCTTCTTCCGCCGCAGATGCCGTATGGGAAATATAAATCAGATCGAGGCCGGCTTTCAGTCCCTCTGCCGCTCCCTTGGCTATGCCGTAAAATTCTTTGATTGCGGCCATTTCCAAGCAGTCCGAGATAATCAGCCCGTCAAACTGCATTTCTTCCCGAAGAAGCCCCGTGACGGCTTTCCGCGACAAGGTGCATGGTATGGAATCCGGCTCCAATGCCGGCACAATGACATGTCCCACCGTTACGGCGGGGAGCCCTTGCCGGATTAAACGGGAGAACGGAGCCAATTCCCTTTCCTGCAGCAGTTTCCGGTCCGCATTCACTATGGGCAGTGCCAGATGGGAATCTTTGTCGGTATCTCCGTGGCCGGGGAAATGCTTGCCGCTGCACAAAATGCCGGCATCCAGATACCCCTTCAAAGCCATTTCCCCGAAACGGATGACCTGGCCGGAGGTTTCCCCGAAACTCCTTACCCCGATTAGGGGATTGTCCATGTTGCTGTTTATGTCCAGTACCGGAGCTAAATTAAAATTGATTCCAAGCGCCTTAAGCTGCTCCCCCGTAATCCGGGCGGCTTGGTAAACGGCTTCCGGATCCCCTGCCCCTGCCTGTGCCAAGGCCGACGGCATAATTGCCGCATCCTTTGGCAGGCGCGACACAACGCCGCCTTCCTCATCCGTGCTGATGAACGGAATCACTCCCGTCTCCGCCTCTATTTCCCTGAAAAGTTCCTTTGTAAGCTGCGACAGCTGATGCATGGAACTTATGTTATGGGAAAACAGAATGACGTTTCCTATTTTGTATTTCCTCACCAGCCGGAGAAATTCCTCTGACGGATGATCCTGCGGGAAACCTGTTACAAATAACTGCCCAATCTTCTGCTCTAATGACATATCCTCTATTTTCATATTTGTTGTTCCTTATTCCAGTGCCGCAATCCCCTACACAAGTACCACAGCCCACAGAGAAAATGCTGTCCGCTCTGCGGCCGCCATTTCCTCTGGGCACTTGTTTCGGGGATTGCTGTTTCCAGTTCCGTAATCGCTATCCATAAAGATGATATTGCTGTTTTCTGGCTGTAAAGCTTTGGCTGTCTTTTTCAAATTTCTCTAATATGTTCTGCAAGGACGCATCTTCCTTGCTGATTTCATCGCTTCCGAACAGTAATTCCACACTCTTCCTTCCTCCTTCCCGAAATGGCGGAAGATAAGAAAAATGCTCCGGATAAAGTTCCCGAAAGCCAAACAGAAGTTCCAACCCGGTTCTGCAGGCTTCTACGGCATGCACGTCGGATACATGAATATGGATGCCTTCACAAGCTTCACCGGCATGCTTGGATGCCGTAGGTGTAAAATAAACAGGCGAGAACAGCACGCCCGGAAGTTTTCTTCCGTTCATGTATTGCGCAAAACGGTAACCGTCCACATAAGGAGCACCTATGATTTCAAAAGGCGCCGAAGTTCCTCTCCCTTCCGACAGGTTCGTCCCCTCAAACAGGCAGGTGCCCGGATATAAAAGCGCCGATTCAAACCTAGGCAGGCCAAGGCTCGGCATAACCCATAGGTTTCCTGTCTCCGGAAACAGCATATCCCGCTGCCAGCCTTGGACGGGAATGACCGTAAGCGGAAAAGAATATCCCTGCTCCGCATAAATCATCCCTGCCAGTTCCCCTATCGTCAGGCCGTACCGCATGCATAGCGGATATGCCCCTACAAAACTTTCATACCCTTCCTGCAGAAGGTTTCCCTCCGCTTTATCTCCCAGCGGGTTTGGCCTGTCCAGAATAATGAATTCCATCTGCCTTTTCTCGCATTCCTGACAGGCATAATACATCGTGGAAATAAAAGTATAATACCTGGTTCCCACATCCTGAATATCATAAACAAGTACGTCAATGCCTTCCAGCATTTCATCCGTAAAACGCTTGGATTCCTTTCGGTAGAGGCTGTATACCGGTATGCCGGAATAAGGGTCTTGGTAAGTGTCCACCACGCCTCCTGCTTCCACATTTCCCCTGACCCCGTGCTCCGGGGAAAACAATGCCGCCAGCGTATATTTTTCCGACAGGATATCAATGGATGCGCGCAGCTTCACATTTACGCCTGATATGGAAGTAATGAGCCCCAGCCGTTTTCCGCGGAAAACATTGTCATACTCGCTGATTCTGTCAATTCCGTTTAAAACCATTTGTCTCCCATGCCTTTCTGTCCGTTGCTGATTTTCCCGTTAAAATTCTTTCCGTAACAGTTTTTTGGATTCCGCATCCAAGTCAAACGCCTCTGCATACATGGTTCTTGCCAGACAGCCGTTACACCTCATCAGATGGGAATAATATTCCATATAGGGAAAACTGGGGGAATTTACGGCAAACCAATGTTCCTGTATCGCTTTCTGCCACAGTGCGAAGCCTTCCTCCGATACCTCCACATAGAGATAGGGGGAAAAGCCTTCCGCATCTTCCCAGTTCTGCGCATAATAAGGTCCCTTGGCAAAATGCGCGTTCTCTTTTCTTTCCAATCCCGGCAGACCCGCATAGAAATGAGCATCCTTTACAATGCGGTGCGTCAGTTCGTGGTCTTTGTGCATGCTGTGTTTCCAATGGGTCATAAGGATTTCCGGTTTCCGGCTGCGGATGAGATCGCACAGTTCCAGCCGGACTTCTTCCCGGTCAGGCAGCTCCCCGTCCGTATAGGGAAATATGACTGCCTCGCCGCCCAGCATCCGCGCAAACTTATGGGCTTCTTCCTCCTTCTGCTTCCGGTATTCCTCTACGGTCAGATGACTTGGATTTCCCCGTTCCCCTCCGGTCAGGGCTACCGTCACAATCTGATAGCCCTTTAAGGCATAGGTCGCCAATACACCTCCGCAAGTCAGTTCCGCATCGCCCACATGGCCTCCGACAGCCATGATTGTCTTTCTTTCCTCTTTATTGCTCATGTCCATGCTCCTTTCTCAGACAGGCTCTTCTTTCGGTATCGTCTATTTCTGTTTCCGCATATCCGACCATGACCGTACAATGCGGAAGCCGGCTTCTTCATATATATTTCTGGCCGGGTTATTTTCCCCTGTAAATAAAGTCATATAAGAGGCGCCTTGTCCCTGCAGTCCTCTGCATAATTCATAAAACAGAAGTTTTCCAAGTCCTTTGCCTCTGGCACCGGCCGAAACGGCAATTCCTGCAAAATACCCCCGTCCGCCCGGTTCTACGGACAGAGGACCGGTAAATCCAAGTACCTGCCCGCCCTGAACAGGTACCAAAATGGGGCGTCCACCGTGGCCTAGGTCCGGTTCTTTGGAAATTTCTCTTTCCCATATGGGATTTCCGAATTCCTGCAGCATAGTTTCCATTCCCCGATGGTGCCTACGGTCATAGGTTTGAAAAGTCACTCCCTCCTGTGCCAGCCCGTCTTTCCGTTCCCTGAAACGCTCCGGATATGCAAAATCTTTCAGGTTCAGATAGTAACTGTTCTGTAAGGCAAACTCCCGGTATCCGCAATTTTTGAAAAAGAGATATGCCATGCCCCCTACATCCACACCCGGTGCGTTCGGATGGGTAACTCCATGTAAGCCCGGCACTTCCCAAGTCAGCGTAACCGGATTGAAAAACGACAGTTCAAAAATTGTTTTTGTGTCCGGGCATCCTTTTTCCTCTTCCAACAGGTGTTCCAAGACAGACAGTATTTCTTTTCCTTTCCCCTGCCTGCGCCTTTTTTCCTCTACAAGCACCATGGTTACGAACAGCTTTCCGGAATTTTTATCCAGACAGCCTGACGCAAAGGCTTGCCCGTCTTTTTCCATCAGGTTGACTGTCCGGATTCCTTCTGTCCGGCAGGATAAACTGCCCCGGAAGGTGTCCGGATCCATACTGGCATAAAGGATTTCTCCTCTTGTCGCAGCCTCTGTATACAATTCCCATGCCTTTTTCCATTCCGGGGAAGTCTCCTTTAATCGTATTATTTCCATTCCAAGCTTTTTCTCCTTTTCTGTATGCCCAAGGCAATGTCCCTAATTCCGTCCTTTTATCTGAAAAACTGAGGCAGATATTGCTTGTGGGCTTCCAATAATTCCTCCAACACTTCCACTGCGGTTTTCTGTGACATGACGAGAGGGTTGATCATTAAAGCCAAGAGAGCCTTTTTTCTGTCGCCTGTCACTGCAGCCGTACTGCCGGCTATCTCAAAAGATTTAATCTGCTGTACCAAGCCGTTCACTGCCTTGGGCAGTCGTCCTACTTTTACCGGGCGGGGGCCGTCTTTCGTAATGGCACAGCTTACTTCCACAATCTCCTCATCCTCGAAATTGTCAATGGCTCCCTGATTCACCGTATTTACCGTCTGTATATCTCCCAGATCATTGTACAGTGAATGAATCAGGTTGCAGGCCGCATCGCTGTAGTAAGCGCCGCCCCGTTTCTCCAACAGCTTCGGTTTCTCGCACAGGGAACTGTCTTGGTAGAGTTGGAACAGTTCATCTTCCACGGCTTTGACCAACTCCGCACGGAGTTCGTGTTTTCCGTACTGTTCCAGTTCTTCGGCCAGATATTCCTTGGTCATGTAATAGTATCTGTGATAAGAGCAGGGGAGAATGCCCAGTTCCTGGACAAACTCCGGATTCCATGATATGCCCGTGATATTCATGACGCTCTGGCTGCCCCAGTCCCTTAATATTTTCTCCGTTACGTCTTCGCCGTCGGCCACTACCCGGGTAGCAAATACCATATGGTTCAGGCCTCCGAAGGTTACTTCCACCTCGTCCATGGGTCTGCCCAGTTTGTCTGCAATCGCCTTATGCATGCCGATTGGCACATTGCAGAGTCCGATCATTTTGCGGAAACCGGTAAATCTGTGAATCGCTTCCGTGACCATTCCCACCGGATTGGTAAAGTTAATCAGCCATGCCTCCGGGCAGAGTTCCTCCATATCCCGGCAGATATCCATAATGACCGGTATGGTGCGCAGCCCTTTAAACAGTCCCCCGGCACCGTTCGTTTCCTGCCCAAGGATGCCATGCTTTAACGGAATCCTTTCGTCTTTGATCCGTGCCGCCAGCTGCCCCACCCGCAGCTGGGTGGTGACAAAATCCGCACCTTCCAGTGCCTTGCGTCTGTCCAATGTGGTATGGATTTCCATGGGTACGCCCGCTTTTTCTGTCATCCGGCGTGCCAACGCAGCCACAATGTTCATCTTCTCTTCCCCTTCCGGTATGTCTGCCAGCCATAATTCCCTTACCGGAAGCGTTTCGTATCGTTTCAGGAAACCTTCCACCAGTTCCGGCGTATAGCTGGAACCGCCTCCTATTGTTGCAATCTTAATCCCTGCCATAGTTACCTCCGTATGTTGTTCTGCTGCAATTTACAGAAATCGCCAATGTCGTTGCTGCCGTATACACAAAGCTTCCGCAACTTTCTTTTTTCCTGCGGGCAATGAGCCAAGTGACTGCTTCATGTACCTCATATCCCCATTTCTTCAAAAAGCAGGGAAAGAGCGCCGATTCTCCCGGCCAAATTGCCCGTCCGGCACGCTTCCAGCCGTGTATAATTCTGCAGATGGGGGAAAAATGTATAAAGCCGTTCCCGCAAATCGCTGATAAAGCGTTCCTGCCTGCATACCCCGCCGCCGATAAGCACGGCCTCCGGATCCGTCAGTACGGCCAGATTCCCGGCTGCCAGCACAATCCGCTCCAGCCAGTTCTTGTAAATGGCTTCCGTCTCCGGATCTCCCAGATGGCTGAACACATAATGCCCGTCCACCTGTCTGCCCACGGACTCGGAAACTTTCCGTACCAGCACGGAGGTGGCTTCTGCCTGTACATAGGGCTGTTCTGTCCCCAGCAGCATAAAACCGGCCTCCCCGGCTTTGAAATGACTTCCTCTGACCAGCCGGCCGTCCAGTATCAGCGCGCCTCCCACGCCGGTTCCGATGGTGAGAAGCACGAAATTTTTAAGCCCTTTTCCTGCACCGGCTGTCAGTTCCCCCAATGCCGCGCAATTGCTGTCATTTTCCAAGACGACGGGAACTTTCATTTTTTCCCACAGTTCTTTTTTCAGGTTCCATGCCCTGAAATTCTCCCCTACGCTGAAATCGGTGTTTTCCCCTGTGACAGGATCAATGAATCCGGCCATGCAGATGCCCGCTCCCGCCACCTGTCCGCAGTAACGGTCCGCAATGGAAAAAAGCTGCTCCAGAAAGCGTCCCGGGTCTTTTTGCGTCGGTTCCTCCCCCTGCTCCAATTCTTCATAACATTTGTTGAAGATACTGTATTTCACTACGGTTCCGCCAATGTCAACTGCCAAATACCGCTGCGTTCCTTCCAATATTTTGTCCTCCTATTCCAGTTCCGCATCATTCCCACAGAAGTACCACTCCCCGCAGAGAAAACCCCGTCTGCTCCGCAGCCGGTCTTTCCTCTGGGCACTTCCGTGGGAATGATGCTGTTTCCAGTTCCGCATCATTCCCACAAAAGTACCAACCAACCACAGAGAAAACCCCGTCTGCTCCGCAGCCGGTCTTTCCTCTGGGCACTTCCGTGGG
>CAJTVK010000172.1 GCA_910579645.1 uncultured Lachnospiraceae bacterium
GGAAGATCTGCGAGCATGGCAAAAGAGATTGTTTCCACGTTCGCAAGGGGAGAATCCTTCCGCATAAGGATGCCCCATGCTTCACGCAGCGGGAGCTTTTTATAATCGTAGCGGGGAGTGATTTCCGGCTCCAGTAAGAAGCCCATATCCAGAAGCCCCTTGTCCAGCCGCTCAATGATGGCATCCGCATTGCTGCTGAAAAAGTGGAACCGGATGTCAGGATATTCTTCCTGTATCGACCGGATGATTTGCATAATGGTAAAAGTAGAGCGGTACTCACCGCAGCCGATGTAGACATCGCCGGAAATGCTCTGTTCATTTTCCCGGAAAGCACTCTCGGTCTTGTCCATCAGGGAAATAATCTCCTGGGCACGGCCACGCAGAAACGTCCCTTCTTCCGTCAGGGTAATTTTTTTTCGGCCGCGGACAAGAAGCTGTCTGCCTAGGGCTTCTTCTAAATCCATCATTTGTTTGGACAGTGTGGGCTGTGAAATATGGAGATATTCAGCGGCTTTCGTAATGCTTTGTTCCTCGGCAACGGCGAGAAAATACTGCAGCAGGCGGGTTTCGATCATAGGGGATGCTCCTTTTTATTCGTAAAATCTATGTAAATATATTTTATATAGCTGTTTGTTATTTTGCAATAAAAAATGAGGGGATTAGATTGAAAAATCAGAGATTTTTCAATCGCGAATTTGTGCCTGCGCATAGCGAACATAGTTCGCATTAAAGTTTGCAGGTTATGGGAAAGGTTTGGTTATTAAAATGCAGGAAAAAACAACGGTTTGTCAGAGATTAACGGAGGAAGGCGCTGACCCGGCAATGTTGGAGCAGTACCGGCGTTATCAAGAGAAAGGGAACAAACAGGGACAGTGTGGGCTAATCTGCCGTTTCCGCAGGGAAAAAAATGAAAAATTAAAAAGAGGAAAAGAGCAGCTTGCCTGTTTGGATTATATGATTGCAAAGGTGGAAAGATCCGATGAAATGTAAAATGCGTTGGTGGAAAAAGGTTCTTTTGGTGACAGCCACGTTAATCCTGCTGGTTATCATAATTGCCATAGTCATGTTTTGGAGGGTGATAAGAACGGCGGCCAGTGTGGAGGAAGCGGTAGAACTGCTTTCCGGATATGACCTCCATGCATCGGCGGGAATGATGGTGCATTTTTCCATAGAGGATGCTTCGGGACGCAGCGTGGCAGTGGAATACATAGACAATGAAATACATGTTGTGGAAACGGATATAGCAACCAATTTTTATCTGTCTGAGGGAGAAAAATATGGGATTGGCTCAGAAGAATCCCATATCCGGTATGAAATTTTGGATGCTCTTTTACAAGAACGAAAAGTTTTTACCATGGAAGACATACGGGATGCGTTAAGCAGTGTCAGCAAGCATAATATTGATTCGCCCTTTGCATCTACGCAATGCAGTACTAGCAGACGGGAGAGGTTCTGTATTACCACAGAGAAAATTATGATACCAGTTACTTTTTTCGGTTGGAGAGGAAATAAAGGTTGAATAAAATGCGTATTCAACTATTGATTTGAGCGTGCGCCGCAGCGCACAGATGGGTGTAAAGATGAAAGAGATTATTTATCAGGGAACAGATATGGTAAAAACTTTTGGGGAGACAACCGTTCTGCAGGGAATCAGCCTGGAACTGTATAAAGGCGATTTTACGGTCATCATGGGTTCTTCCGGTTCCGGTAAGTCCACCCTTCTTTATGCGATCAGCGGAATGGATCGGTTAAGCGGGGGGCAGCTTTTCTATAAGGGAAAGCAGTCAGATGGAAAGACAGCTTCCGATGGAATGCTTGATATTGCCCATGCCTCGGAAAAGGAGCTGACCCGTCTGCGGGCAGAGGATTTTGGGTTTGTATTCCAGCGTACCCATTTAGTCAGCAGTCTGACACTGGAGGAAAATATACGCATGGCGGGGTTGATCTGTGGCTCCGTGTCTGGAAAGGAGATTCGGAAAAAAACAGATGCCTTGATTCGCCAAATGTGCTTAGAAAAGGCGAAAGACAGGTTGCCGGCACAGGTTTCCGGCGGGGAGGCGCAGCGGGCGGCCGTGGCAAGGGCAGTCGTTACAAAGCCTAGGATTTTGTTCGCGGACGAACCGACAGGAGCCTTGAACAAGGCAAATACAGAAGAAGTGCTGGATCTTTTGACAGCCCTTTATACTCAGGGGCAATCCATTCTGCTTGTAACCCATGACAGGGAGGCTGCCTTACGGGGAAACCGCATCCTGTACCTGGAGGACGGCGCCATTGTGGGGGAGCTGGAATTAAGCCCCTATCAGGGAAAGGACAGGGAGAGGGAACAGAAACTTGCATCCTGGCTGGAGGGTTTCCGATGGTAGCGTGAAAAGTACTTCTAACCGCTTGCGGCAGAGGCTGCTTTGCGGAGAAGTACTAAGTTTCACGCGGAAGAACGCAAGAATAGCGTTCTTCCGGAATTCCGCAATTTGTAGGGCAGACAAGGAGTATATATGAAAAAGTGTCAAATGCTGTTAATAGCAGCCTGGAAAAAGCAAAAGAAAAGTATCTGCGGGATATTCCTGCTGGTGGCAGTCCTTTCCCTGTGCCTGTTTTCTTCCTTGACGCTGTATATCAGCGGAAAGCAGTCTGTAAAGGCGGAGATGGAGCGTCTGGGATTCGGGGAGCTTACCATATGGGTAAACGGAGACCGGGAAAGTCTGGCAGAGGAGATCGAAACGATTCCGGATGTGGAACAGGTGACATACCAGCCCCTTATTTTTTCCGGATATGAGGTAAACGGAAGTTATTCTGATAATGAAGGGCAGCTCCTTTATCCTGACGGTTCGGTTCCTTACCGTTTGACGGATGAAAGCGGAAATGTGCTGCCTGTCCATGAAGCGGAAATTTCTGAGGGCTATGTTTCGGAACAATCGGCATATAGCGTGTCAGATTCGGGAGATTTTACACCGGAAATTGCTCCGGGAACCGTCTATATTTCCCCGGCCATGAAGTCTGCATTTGATGTGGAGATCGGGGATAGCATACAGTTTGAGCTGTCCCGCAAGGACGGTATTTACAACCTGATCGTGGCAGGATATTTTGCGGACGGTTTTATGGGAAGTTCCATGATTGACATGAAAAGCTTTCTGATTAGCAAAGAAGACTATGCCTCCATGCAGGATATCCTCTCCGCTGCTGCGGACGTGGATGTACTGGGGCAGGAAGGAGCCATGCTGCATATTTTTCAAAGTCCGGAAAGTCCTCTTTCTGCATTGGATTTTCATGAGGCAATACAGGAAGAATCGGAAGTATCCCTTTTTACGGAATTTAGCTACAGGCAGGAGTCCATTTGGGGTTATATGCTTTTGCTGCAGAACATTCTTTCTGGATTTCTGATTGCTTTTTCGTTAGTTTTATTCGTTGTCTGCATGATCGTGACGGGACACAGCTTATCTGCGGTGGTGGAGCAGGATAAAAAGGACATGGCAGTCTTGAAAACCTTGGGGATGCCCGGAGAGGAAATCCGGAATGTATATTTTCTGCTCTATGGGGGTGTTATTCTGGCGGGGATGCTCTTTGGGCTATGCTTTGCGGAATGGATTGCAGGCTTTCTGGCGAGGGGGCTGGTGACCTCCACGGGGATGCTGGTTTCTGTAAAACTGCCGCTTATGCTCTGTTTCCTGCTGTTTACGGCTCTGCTTCTGCTGTCAGTTGTATTCCTGATTCTGCGTACGGGAAAGATCCTGACGGTTGTGCCCATGGAAATCATCCGGGAAACGGCGGGGGGAAAACAGGTGCAGAAGGCGAAGCACCCGGAAATCCGCCAGAGGTTTCTGGAATGGGATATTGCCTTGCGGGAATTAAGTTTCGGAAAGAAAAATTATATTGCGTTGTTTTTGATAGCCGCTTTTCTGGCAGTTTTCCTGGCAGTGATCGGACGGATGGGAACATGGCTGGGGCCAAATGGGGAGGGGCTGATGAATGCCTTCAGCGTGGCGGATCATGACTTGGGGGTGCAGCCCTTTAACCAAGATGTGCCGATGGACGAGATTGAACGGGTCATAGAATGGTATTCCCCTGTTCAGGAAAGGTATGAGCTGGCCATGGAAAGCGTCACGGTAAACGGGCAGGAATATGAGGCAAATGTGCTGAATGATACAGAATGGTTCCATATCTTAAGGGGGCGTGTCTGCGACGGGGAAAGCATCCTGATCACGGATACTGTGGCAAATGAACTGCAGCTTTCCATAGGGGATACCGTGAAAGTGGCGGCAAACGGACGCAGCGAAGACTATCAGGTGTCAGGAATCTACCAGTGCGCAAACGGTATGGGCAGCAACATCGGCATGAGCATGGAGGGGTATTCCAAAATCGGCGATATTACCGGCTATATCTGGTGTTATCACTATATTCTGGAAAATGGGAATATGCGGGATTTTGCAATGCGTTACCTGCAGGAGCATTACCGAGGGATTGATGTGCATACCAACAGCTGGTCAGGATTAAGCGGAATTGTCCTTCTGATGCATATCCTCATTTTGGCGCTTTATCTGATTGCGTCGGTGTTTATCCTTGTATCGGTGGCGCTCATTTCTGGAAAACTGCTGCAGGCGGAGACGGGAGATCTGGCTGTCTATAAAAGTATGGGGTTATCCACGGGGAGGCTCCGGCGGTCGTTCTCATTGCGTTTTCTGGTTGTGGCATCGGCAGGAACGGCGGTGGGGATTCTGCTTTCTGTCCTGTCTGCTGACAGGATGATCGGAAAGGTGTTCCGGTCATTCGGAATCGGGGATTTCCATGCGGGTTTCAGTATAATGGGAACATTCCTGCCGCTTGTGGTCATACCGGTATTATTCTTTTTATTTGCGTGGGCTTTTTCTGCGAGACTAAAGCAGGCGAGCATAGTAACTTTGATAACGGAAAATCAAGATTAAAAGAAAGAGGAGACGATGAACATGAAAAAGAACAAACTGACAATTCTGACTGCAATAACTGTCCTTGCCCTGTCGGTGCTTTCCGGCTGCGGGGCAGGGGACAAAGATCCGGGAGAGCCGCCTGCGGCAGTGGTAAACGGGGAAAATACCGGGGCAGGAAACAGTAATTCAGGAGATAGGGACACGGAAAATAATCTTGCACAGTCTGAGAGCAGCGGCATGGCTGAGACAGAAGGAGGGGATCAATATGAGGGTGATATTCTTGCAGATGCTATTTCTGTCCGCATCGGCAGGGACGGTACTGCCGAATGGAATGTGGATATGTACAATAATGACGCGGCATTGACCATGCTGGATTACCTTTCCGGTTCCGCACTGCTGTTTCCTACCTATACCTATGACGAGGAAGGCGGTTTTGTGGCGCAGAGTGTCCGGGGAAATTACACCAGGGATGACGAGCAGACCACCACGGATGTAAAGACCGGGGAACTGTATCTGTTCAGCGGGGGCCAGCTCCGGTTTTATTTCAAGGACATGGAAGGGGTGAATATCACCGCCACGCCCATAGGATATTATACGGATGTGGAAGGATTGACAGAGGCTGTGCAGGAAGCCTATACTTCCAATCTGGATGATACCTGGGGCGTGGATGTGTATTTTTGGATTACAAAGACTTTGGAGTAATGGGAGGTACTATATGATTTACAGAAAATTTCAGGATATTCAGTTGTCCGGGCTGGGGCTTGGCATGATGCGGCTGCCCGTGCTGGGCGGCAATGACGGGGCGGTGGATGAAGCCGCCTCCGCAGAAATGATTGATTATGCTTACAAAAACGGAATCAATTATTTTGACACGGCATGGGGATACCATGACGGAAATTCGGAGCTGGTGGCGGGAAAATATTTATCCGCCTATCCCCGGGAAAGCTATTGCCTTGCCAGCAAATTTCCGGGTTATGACCTTTCCAACATGGGGAAGGCGGAGGAAATTTTTGAAAGGCAGCTTGAGAAATGCCGGACGGAATATTTTGATTTTTATTTATTCCACAATGTCTATGAGGGGAACATTGACGCATATCTGAATCCGCAATATGGAATTTTGGAGTATCTGTTAAAACAGAAAGAAAACGGGCGCATCCGTCATCTGGGCTTTTCAGCCCACGGCAGTGTAGAGGTAATCCGGCATTTTCTGAAGGCATACGGACAGCATATGGAGTTCTGTCAGCTCCAGCTTAACTATATGGACTGGCATTTTCAGAACGCAATGGAAAAAGCAGAGAGCATTCAGAAATCCGGTATCCCGATCTGGGTGATGGAACCGCTGCGGGGCGGGAAACTGGCGAAGGCTTCCGGGGAACTGGCGGCGGCTATGCAGTCCCTTCGCCCGGAAGAAACGGTTCCCGGTTGGGCGTTCCGTTTCCTTCAGAGTATTCCCGGCGTGACCGTGGTGCTGTCCGGCATGTCCGATTTGGAGCAGTTAAAGGCTAATATCGTCACATGGGAAACAGATAAGCCGTTGAACGGAGAAGAATTTGACACGTTGGTAAAATATGCGGATGAGGAGACTAAAAAGGGAGGACTTCCCTGTACGGCCTGCCATTACTGCACCAGCCACTGTCCGAAGGGGCTGCCCATACCGGAACTGATTGCCCTGTATAATGAACATAAAATTACGGGCGGAGGTTTTATTGCGCCGATGGCAGTAGGCAGTATGCCGGAGGAAAAGCGTCCTGCAAGCTGTATCGGCTGCAGGAGCTGCGAGCAGGTCTGTCCCCAGCAGATTAAAATATCCGAGATGATGGGGGACTTCACTTCCATGATTGGGATGTAGGGGAGGCTGGAAAGATGGAATATGTAATGCCATGCCGTACTTTTGCAATGCCCGTATAAATCCCGATTGTGATTTGATGATATTTAAGGGAAAAAATGAGGGAAACAAAATCACCTAAAACATTATAACACATAATATATGGGAATTGGTAAACTGATTGAAATGCTTTCAAAAAACAATGAAAAGAGGACAGATAAAATGAATATAATTTACGCAACATACAATATCCACCATAACAGCATTGACATATACACTTAGGCAGGCTACTTTTTACGGATAGACTGTAATAAAACAGAAGAAAGATTGAAAACTACTCCCTGCTCTGAATGTGCCTTTAATGCTCTGGCAATAGATGAACCACTCGAATACGCAAGATTGTATCTTGAGGGAAGTATGCAGATGTGGGTGGATGCGGAAGATTCTTTGGTATTTTTGTAAATTAATAAAGGAAAATCTTAAAGTGTTTCCGACTTTTTCCTTTAAGATTTTCCTTTTTAGAATTGTATCTTAATCATTCATGCTAATATATGTTTGATAAGCTATTTGCTATAATTGTATTAAAGCATTGATAGGCGATACTTTCTATCTTTCTTTTCATTTTTTCTATCTAATTCAGCATTTACAAAATTCATATGCCAACTAAATTTCTGATACAATTTCTCATCTATTTTTATACCAGCTTCTTCTTGCATGATTTGAAATCCGTTCATTAACATTTTATCACAAAAATGACAATCATTCAGAAAGTTCAAAAAATACAAATTATCAAAATCTTTTCTTAAGTATTCACATAGTACATTGTTTTGAATAATTTCGTTCACAATATCTTTATCAATAATTATTCTTGGATAATTTGCAACTTTATCTTCTAAATAATATGATTTCAAAAGTGCCTCACCCCAAACCATTACATCATCTATAAATAATTGTC
>CAJTVK010000173.1 GCA_910579645.1 uncultured Lachnospiraceae bacterium
AAGGAGATGTATATGGACTATATTAAAAATGAGATTCCAAAGGAGCAGGAGGGTTTTATTTCAAAATATGATGTAAATTATGGCAATTAAGTATGAAAGACGCTGTATGAACTAGGAGCAAGAGAGGGCTGATGCCGCATATCCGTCCGGGATGCCGTGTGGACTACGGCGTGGGGCGCATCCTTTTTGCAGGGGAAGCCGCCGGGTTCTTAAACCCGATGGGAGAGGGCATATCTGCCGGGATGGAGAGCGGGTACTGCGCCGCCAGTGCAGTCATGGAACATTTCGACAACCCGGAAACAGTCCGGGAGGCATACAGGCAAAGCACGGAAAATCTGAAATCCTATATGCAGCGCCAGTGGAGCCTTGTCGGGGGAATGGCTGGCACGTTCAGGGAGATGGAATAAGTGTGAAAAGGACTGGTCGATACTCGCAGGTAAAACCTTTATACAAACACGGAAACTGACTGTATTATCACGGAAACCCGCTGGGAGTTTTCGTGATAGTATAAGGGTTTTCGTGTAAGGAGTTGCGGTTTCATTGGTTCAGTTTATAGATTCAATCGGAAAATCTAAAACAACTTCGCAGCCTTCTTGTTCGTTGCTTTCAATCTGCATAATTCCTTTATGCGCGTTTACAATCTGATGTACAAGGATTAGGCCAAGTCCATGTCTCAAATCCAGTCTGTCATCCGTGCTTTCCATGTAATGCGGTTTCTCGTTTAGTTCTCTTAATTTTTCGCTCGATATGCCTGCCCCATTATCGGATACGGAAAGGGAAATATTTTTGTCTGTACAGTCAAGGGTCAGTGTGATGCCGCAGCCGTTCGGATTGTGGCGGATACTGTTCTGCACAAGGTTACCTATGGCTCTTGAAATTAAGCGGGCATCACAGGAAAAGAAAATTGTTTCCGCCATAGGTGTGATTACAATATCTAAGGAATATTCATCAGGAAGGCCTGTATTGAGTAATTCGGCAGTATAGGAGCGTAGCAGCCCTGCCAGGCTTACAGGCTCTTTATGGAGGGGCTGCATTTCATATTCCAGTCTCGATACGAGATTAAGATCTTGAACTAACTCCCGGATTTTGATGCTTTGCCGTCTTATGATTTCAGCCTCTTCCCGGATGCGGGGCTCCGCTCTTTTTTCTTGTGAAATCCGTTCCGCATACCCCATGATCATGGAGAGTGGTGTCCGTATGTCGTGGGAAACACCGCTGATCCAGTTCGCGCGGGCTTTGTTCTGCCTGTTAATGATATTGGAGGCTTTATTGACGCTGTCCGCTATTTCCGACAGTTCCCCGCGTACAGGAAGGGAAGCCGGCCTGCCGTCTGCGAGTGTTTCGATGGAGGTTATGATCGGCCTGGCATTTTTAAGGATTTTCCGTTTGGAGAAATAATAAGCTAAAAATAAGATAGTAAAGTCAGCCGCCAGTATTCCTAAAATAAAAAAAGGAAAGGCTTTGATGGAACGCAGTGAATAATAGTTGCTCGGCAATTTCATATAACTGTCTTGCGGATAACCTAAAATCAGCATACCGTCATCCGTGTTCCTGATGAAGACGGGGTAATCGGCAAGATACCCTTTTGCAAATACGGCCACATCTTGGACAGTGAAATGATCCGGTATCCCGTCCGGTGCGTCTATATCCCAGATTCTGTTTCCTTCCGTGTCAAGGTAAACGGCCCAGATATGGCTGTTCCTTAACAGATCAGACGCTTCCTGCGGGATGCCTTTCAAGGAAGCGTCTGAGGCAGTCCTGTTTAATATATTCTGCGGTGAAATGCTGCCGTAATCTTTTGTCACAACTCCATAAAATGTCCAGCCAAAAGCAATGCCGTTGATTAACAGCAGAAAGATGGCCAGCCCGGCAAAGGCTGCCAGATACTTTGATATATATTTTCCAAGCGTTTTCATGGCTTCACTTCCTTATGTTCAGTTTATAGCCGAGTCCCTTGACCGTGATCAGGGAGACGGGTTTTGACGGGTCTGTTTCGATTTTTTCGCGGATTCGGCGGACATGGGCATTCAGGCTGTTCTCATAGCCAAAGGGGTTATCGCCCCACAGGGCTTCGCATAACGTATCCACGGTAACGATCCTTCCTTCGCTGCGGGCAAGCGTTTCCAGAAAAATATATTCTTTGGCGGTCAGAGGTATGGCCTTGTCGGCTTTGCGGACTTCGGCCCGGCCAAAGTCAACGGTGCAGCCATCCAGTTCGACAAACGGTGCGTCTTCCTTATAGCACCGGCGCAAGACGGCATAAATGCGGAACAACAGTTCCTGCGGCAGGAAGGGCTTTGCAATATAGTCGTCCGCCCCAAGACCAAGCCCGGAGAGCCTGTCTGCCGCCTCGTCCTTCGCAGTCAGAAAAATCACCGGCACATCTGAAAAGGCTCGTATCTGCTGCATAAGCCAAAAGCCGTCCCCGTCCGGCAGCATTACATCCAAAATAGCAAGGTCCGGCTTCTCGTTTTGAAACATTGAGACTGCGTCTTTTGCAGAAACCGCGGTCACAATATTCCCAAACCCATCATCCGATAAGATGGATGTAACCATTTGCAGCAGTTCCGGTTCATCATCCACAAGCAGGAGTTTTTTATTTTGTAAAAAGGAATGATCCATGGTTGAAACCTCCGTGATTCTGGCAGATTATCCTGCCCTTTGCGGACATTATACCATACTCTTTTTTATATATAAGCCGTTTTTTGAAAAAGTAAGGAAAAAGTAAGGTCACGGGAAAGTTAATGTCAGGTTGGTGCTGTACCATAGAGACATGGAAAGGAGTTGGTTTTATGGAATATATCATTACCACTGAACAGTTGACGAAAAAATATAAAAACTTTGTTTCTGTCAACAATGTTTCACTTCACATTCGGAAAGGCAGTATTTACGGATTCCTCGGCCCCAACGGCGCAGGAAAATCGACTACCATGAAGATGCTGCTGGGACTGACTGCCCCCACAAAAGGCAGCTTTGCCATTGATGGCAGACATTTTCCGGAAGACCGGATCGACATACTGAAAGAGGTAGGCTCTTTTATTGAATCGCCATCTTTTTATGCAAACCTGACCGGTCGGGAAAATCTTGATATTATCCGCCGTATTTTGGGGCTGCCAGAGACTTCGGTTGACGATGCCTTGGAGCTGGTCGGCCTGGAGGAATTTGGAGGACGTCTGGCAAAGAAATATTCGCTGGGCATGAAACAGCGACTCGGTCTTGCTGGTGCGCTGTTGGGGCGGCCGCCTGTCTTGATTCTGGATGAACCGACGAACGGGCTTGACCCTTCCGGCATCCATGAGATCAGGAATCTGGTGAAGTCCCTGCCGGATCTTTATGACTGCACCATAATGATCTCATCCCATATGCTATCTGAAATAGAACTGATGGCGGATGACATCGGAATCCTCAATCATGGAAACCTTCTGTTTGAAGGGAGCCTGGAGGACCTGCGGCACAGTGCGGGAAAGGCAGAAAGTACTAATCTGGAAGATGTGTTCCTAACCATGGTGGAGCAGGATAACACCAGCAGAAAGCAGAGGGCAAAACTATGAATGCGTTGGCTGTCGAATTTCGGAAAGAAAAACGGACGGGCGTTATCCCGTTGCTGCTGGCAGTCGGTATTCTGGGCGCAGCTTATGCTTTCCTCAACTTCCTTGTGCGGAAGGATGCATTGCTGGGGCTCCCACTTGCGCCAATGGATGTCCTGCTGACCCAGCTTTATGGCATGATCATGGTCTTGAATATGTTCGGCATCATAGTTGCCGCCTGCATGATTTATAATATGGAATTTAAGGGAAATGCCGTTAAAAAGATGTATATGCTCCCCATGAGTGTTTCGGGAATGTATTTTTGCAAATTTTTGATCTTGTTGGTCATGTTTCTGGTGGCGGTCGCTTTGCAGAATCTGTCGCTTATGTGGATTGGTATGGCGGAGCTACCGCAGGGAGCGTTTGAAATAGGAGCGCTGGTTAAATTTGCAGGCTATTCATTTCTGACGTCAATGCCTGTATTGTCATTTATGGTTTTGGTCTCGTCCCGCTCCGTCAATATGTGGATGCCGCTGGGCGTTGGGGTAGCCGGATTTTTGAGCGGCATGGCATTGGCTAATTCAGGTTCCGTCTTGCTGTTGGCCCATCCCTTTGTCATAATGCTGAAGCCTGCAGTTGCCATGAGCGCACAGCCAGATATGACGGTTGTCACAGCCACTGTTATTGAGACATTGCTTTTTCTGGGCGCAGGGCTGTGGATGGCAAAGAATCTACGCTATGAATAAGGAGGGATTGCAAGAATGGATTTTGGGGAAGTTCTGAAAATTGAATTTATGAAAGTGAAACGATCAAAAATTGTACCATTGATTTTTATTGCCCCGTTGCTGGTGGTTGTCTCCGGGGTTGCAAACTTAAGTCATTATTTTACTTCGGAATATACAAACGCATGGCCTGCTATGTTCATCCAGAGCGCACTGGTTTATGCATACTATCTGTTGCCGTTCTCCATGATCGTGGTCTGTGTGATGATTGCGGGACGGGAAACGGGGAATAATGGGATCTTAAAAATGCTGGCCCTGCCGGTCAGCCGGTATTTACTTTCCATGGCGAAATTCTGCGTGCTGGTATTCTATCTGTTTATGGAGATGGCTGTGTTTTTTGCAGTATTTGTAATAGCCGGGACAGTTGCAACAAGGACAATGGGGGTGGCTGAAACATTGCCGGTTTTCTATCTTGTGAAATGGTGTGCGGGGTTGTTTCTGACAATGCTGCCGTGCGTGGGGACTATGTGGGCGATCACGGTCCTGTTTGAAAAGCCGCTGTTTTCTGTGGGCCTGAACCTGCTCCTGGTCATTCCCGGCGTACTGGTCGCAAATACACCGTTATGGATAGCATACCCGTATTGCTACAGCGGTTATCTGGTGTCCTGTTCCTTGCATGATTTTACGGTGGAATCTGGCACAGCGGCATTTATGCTGTTTCCTTTCCTGCCGGCTGCGGTTCTGGTCTTTGTATTGATGGTTGTGGTTGCTGCAATAAGATTTGGGAAAAAAGAAATGAGGTAAATGATGATGGAAAACAAAAAATTGAAAACGTTAAGCAAGGCATCGTTGATTATCAGTATTTTGCCTTTGGCAACGCTCATCCCTGTGTTCCTTAAAATTACATTGCCAGAAGGGGTAAATACGGTCTGGGCGGGTGTCAATATTGTCTGTGCCTTGGCAGGCATTATCCTTTCAATCGTCTGTGTTAGGAGTAATGAGAGTCGCAGCCTTGTAAATATTGCGTCAACAATTATCAGTGCGTTTTGGTGCCTGTTGATGGCAGGCATTGCTGCAATGGCGTTGTTCCTGACTTTTATGCAGTAAGCAGGAGGGGCTATGGAATTTTTTAAGAAAAAATTAGCTTTTCTTTTAATTGGAATCATGATTCTCTCATATACAGCGTGTTCTGGGTTGGAGAATTTGGCGGACGGTTTGCGAAGTGGCGCAGAGCAGGTTGGTGACAATGTTGTCATAGGGAAAAGCAATGCTCTCATTACACCTTATCAGTCTTTTGATGGAAACCGTACTTCGGATAATGCGGCTTTTCTGGCAACTTATGATGCATCGGTGAGCGGTTTTGACGGACAGGATATACTGGTTGGAAATACTGATCTCAAAGGCAGCGATTGCCGGGAAATTACAATACGCTATTCTTTTGATACTGTTTCTGGTGGTTGTCGGCTGGTCTATACTGACCCGGATTTGGAGGAAAATGTACTGGCTGAAAATGGGGGCGGCAGTATTACAGTGCAGCTTAAAAGTGGTGCAAACTATATTGGGCTTTATGGAATGGATTATAAAGGGACTATCCAGATTACTGTAGAGTAGGGTTTAGACCGCCGCTATGGTTTACTGCTATATACGGCGGTCTGCCTGATAGCTGAAAACGACCTGATGAGAATTTCGCGCAATAGTGGTTGATAAAATACCCTTTAATCCGATATTATCCGTGAAAGATTTTTGTTTTATCATGGAAAGGGAAAAGCATGAAAAAAAGAATTTCTAAGAAATATTTTACTTTATTATACATAGCGATCTTGCTGTTTTTGTTCTTAGTTATCTGGACGGTATGGGGCAATACGGCATTAATGATTAATGTAATCACGGTTTCAGGCAGCCGTATCCCCGCCGCATTTTCAGGCTTCCGGATAGCGCAGGTGTCAGACCTGCATAACGCTGAATTTGGCGATGGCAATGCGGAATTATTAAAACTACTGTCCGAAAGTAAGCCGGACATCATTGTGATAACCGGGGATTTCATAGATGCCAGCCACACGGACGTAGGGATAGCACTTGGCTTCACGCAGGAGTCCGTCAGGATTGCCCCAACCTATTATGCGACAGGAAACCATGAAGCGGCCTGTTCCCAATATGGCAATCTGAAATCCGGGCTTGAAGAGGCGGGGGTTATCGTGCTGGAGGATGAAGCCGTTTCCTTAGAGCGGAATGGGGAAATCATAACACTGTTTGGATTGGATGATCCGGATTTTACGGTCAAAGAGGATATGTTTGGCGAAGTTCCTGCTATGGTCGGTACGAAATTGAGAAATCTGGATAGCGGTGAAGGAGGGTATACCATTTTGCTCTCACACAGACCGGAACTGTTTGAAACGTATGTAAACTGTGGCATTGATCTGGTCTTTGCAGGCCATGCGCATGGCGGCCAGTTCCGGCTGCCGTTTATCGGCGGAGTGATTGCTCCTAATCAGGGTTTATTCCCTAAGTATGATGCCGGGCTGTATACAGACAGCGGCACGAACATGGTGGTCAGCCGTGGTATTGGAAACAGCATCATACCACTGCGTTTCAATAACCGCCCGGAGATTGTTTTGGTGGAACTGAATGCCAAATAATACAAAAGACAAACCGCCGTACTATGGCAGACCGCCATATGCGGCGGTCTGCCTGCTGGAAAACAGGATGGGAGTTTCTGTGATAATGTACAGAGTTTTCGTGTTTGCATAGATATTCAATGCAATCAATGGCATCACATCTGATATTTTCTATCACATTTTTCCATAAAACAGATAAGGATTAAAGAAATATTCCTGAAACAGAAGTTGAAGATAAAGGCGGACAGTGGCATAATAAAAACCATACTCCCAAAGAAAGAGGAATTTGTATGGATAAGATTCTGGTTGTTGAAGATAACATGGAACTGTCTGATACCCTCTGCCGCAGCCTGCAGGCGGAGGGCTTCACGCCATATGCCGCATTAAGCCTCGCGCAGGCCCGGAAATATCTCGATAGCGGGATTGATTTATGTCTGTTGGATATAAATCTGCCGGATGGTGACGGATTTGCTTTCTGCCGCAGCCTAAGTGAAAATACAGCTATTCCCGTCATTTTGCTGACGGTGCGTGACGGGGCGCAGGACATGGTGCAGGGGCTGTCCATCGGGGCGGATGACTATGTGACGAAGCCTTTCCGCATGGACGTCCTTGTGTCAAGGATACGGGCTCTGCTGCGCAGGGTGAGGAACCGCAGGCCAGAGGATGGCTGCCTTTACTGCGGGGATGTCTGCATCAATAAAAAGACATCCAAAGTCTATAAAAAAGACTGCCCGGTAGAGCTGAC
>CAJTVK010000174.1 GCA_910579645.1 uncultured Lachnospiraceae bacterium
CCACTAAAAAAACTCACGCACGGGCGTCCGCCTCCCAACACAACATTCAGGCTGATCTGTTACTTATATACCGGTAAAAGTAAAAAACGGCCTTGACAAGTGAGCGGATATTCATTAGAATGATTAAGAAGTTATAGCAAACAACAAAAGGGAAAGTCTTCCCTGTTGGATTAAAATAAAGAAAATAAGCTGTGAAGGTGCAGACGCAGAGGCATGTTTCGGTAGGTTTCCGCCGTACGGTTTTTGGGTCGTCAGAACTGCATTTTCTGCCAGAGAGGGGAAGCCGTCGGCTGGAAGCTTTCCTGAGTTCGGATGTGGTTTGAAATTCTCACCGGAGCTTTTTATAGGAACATCGCCGTCTTCTTATATGCGTACGGAAGTGCAGGCGATAAGTAGTATAAGACGTGGCCGCGCGTTAAGCGGAAGAGTTGCCCGTCCGGCAGGATTGACTGCAGGCGGGAAAATGGGTGGTACCGCGGAAAATTTCGTCCCTGGCATTATGTTATATAGTGCCGGGGATTTTTGCATATGCGCAGTGGCGCATAATGCAGAGCGGAACTGCAATTTCTGTCTGGATGGAGTACTATGCTAAATATATATCAATAAAGGAAGGAAGAGCAGATGAAAGAAAAATTGGAACAGATTAAGTCAGAGGCGTTAAGGCAGATTGAAGCCAGCGACGCATTGGAAAAGCTGAATGAGATTCGGGTAAGCTATCTTGGCAAGAAGGGGGAACTGACTGCCGTACTGAAGGGGATGAAGGATGTGGCACCTGAAGACAGGCCTAAGGTAGGGCAGCTGGTGAATGAGACAAGGGAAGAAATCGAGCGGGTATTGGAAGCTTCCAGGAAGAAGATGGAAAGGGCTGTCCGTGAGGCAAGGCTGAAGGCGGAAGTGATTGACGTAACGCTTCCGGCAAAGAAGAACAGCGTAGGGCACAGACATCCGAATACCATTGCACTGGAAGAAGTGGAGAGAATTTTCATCGGCATGGGCTATGAAGTGGTGGAAGGCCCTGAGGTAGAGAAAGATTATTATAATTTTGAAGCGTTAAATATACCGGACGGGCATCCGGCCAAAGATGAGCAGGATACTTTTTACATTACGGGGGATATTCTTCTGCGGACGCAGACTTCTTCCACGCAGGTGCATGAGATGGAGAAGGGGCATATCCCAATCCGCATGATTGCGCCGGGCAGAGTGTTCCGCTCCGACGAAGTGGATGCCACCCACTCGCCTTCCTTCCATCAGATTGAAGGCTTGGTCATTGACAGAAACATTACGTTTGCGGATCTGAAAGGGACGTTGGCGGAGTTCGCAAAAGAATTGTTCGGTGAAAAGACAAAGGTAAAATTCCGGCCGCATCATTTCCCGTTCACGGAGCCAAGTGCGGAAATGGATGTTTCCTGCTTTAAATGCGGAGGAAACGGCTGCCGGTTCTGTAAAGGGAGCGGCTGGATAGAAATTTTGGGCTGCGGCATGGTGCATCCCCATGTACTGGAGATGAGCGGCATCAATCCGGAGGAATATACGGGATTTGCTTTCGGGGTCGGGCTGGAGAGAATTGCGCTGCTGAAATATGAAATTGACGATATGCGGCTGCTCTATGAAAACGATATTCGGTTTCTGCGGCAGTTCTGAGAAAATCAATGATTTGGCCGGAAGCAATGGGGAACCAAGTTTAAGCGGCATAAGGGTGGCTTTAAGTATACTGCCCGGCTTGCTGCCCGCGGGAATAGAGATATGCAGATAAGTAACGGAAAGGAATGGGAACATAGATGAATACAGCATTGTCATGGATCAAGGCATATGTGCCGGAACTGGAGTGTACCGATCAGGAGTATTGCGACGCAATGACATTGTCGGGGACGAAGGTGGAAGGATTTGAGAGATTAGATAAGAATCTGGAAAAAATAGTAGTAGGGAGAATCGAAAAAATCGAGAAGCATCCCGATGCGGATAAGCTGATTGTATGTCAGGTGAATATAGGAAATGAGGTCATCCAGATTGTGACGGGCGCACCCAATGTGAAGGAAGGAGACAGGGTACCCGTGGTTTTGGACGGCGGCAAGGTGGCCGGGGGACATGACGGAGGGCCGCTGCCTGAAAACGGAATTGCAATTAAGGCAGGGAAGCTGCGCGGAGTGCCTTCCAACGGGATGATGTGTTCCATCGAGGAATTGGGAAGTTCCAGGGACATGTATCCGGAAGCACCGGAAAGCGGTATTTATATTTTCGGAGAGGATGCGGAAATCGGCAGCGATGCCGTTACGGCTCTCGGGCTGAGGGATACGGTGTTTGAATATGAGATTACGTCCAACCGGGTGGACTGCTACAGCGTACTGGGGATTGCAAGGGAGGCTGCGGCTACGTTCCGGAAGCCGTTTCTTGCCCCGGAAGTAACGATAAGGGAAAACGGGGAAAAGGTGGAAGATTATATTTCCGTGGAAGTGCAGGATGCGGATTTGTGCCCCAGGTATACGGCAAGGGTTTGTACCAATATAAAAATCGGTCCGTCCCCGAAATGGATGCAGCACCGGCTGGCTGCGAGCGGAATCCGCCCGATTAACAATCTGGTGGATATTACCAATTATGTGATGGAAGAATACGGGCAGCCGATGCATGCCTATGATCTGGATACGATTGCCGGGAAGAAAATCATAGTGAAAAGAGCCAAGGACGGCGACGAATTTGAGACTTTGGACGGACAGGTGAGGAAGCTGGACAGTGAAATATTGATGATCTGCGATGCGGAAAAAGAAATCGGTTTGGCCGGCATTATGGGCGGGGAAAATTCCAAAATAACGGACGACGTAAAGACGGTATTGCTGGAGGCCGCAACGTTCAACGGTACCAATATCCGGAAATCGGCGAAGCGGATCGGCCTGCGTACGGATGCTTCCGGAAAATTTGAAAAAGGGCTGGATCCGCATAATGCACAGGCGGCCATTGACCGTGCCTGCCAACTGATTCAGGAACTGGGCTGCGGCGAAGTGGTGGGCGGCATGGTGGATGTTTGCGTTCCCATGACAGAGAACAGAAAGATTAAATTCGATGCGGAGGCAGTGAACCGGCTGTTGGGAACGGATATTTCAAAGGAAGCTATGCTGGCAATTTTTGATAGGATTGAACTGAAATATGACGCAGCGTCGGGGATGCTGGAGATTCCTTCTTTCCGTCAGGATTTGCTGGGACCGGCGGATATTGCGGAAGAAGCAGCCAGATTTTACGGATATGATAAGATTCCGGTATCTCTGCCGAACGGGGAGGCCACCACGGGAAAACTGCCTTTTAAATTGAGGGTGGAGCAGAAAGCAAGGGATATCGCGGAATATTGCGGTTTTTCACAGGGAATGTGCTATTCTTTCGAAAGCCCTAAAGTATTTGATAAATTGCTGCTGCCGGAAGACAGCGGGCTGCGAAAGGCAATTACCATTGCCAACCCATTGGGAGAGGATTTCTCCGTTATGAGGACAATTCCCCTCAACGGAATGCTGTCCAGCCTTGCGACGAACTATAACAGAAGGAATAAGGATGTGCGTCTGTATGAACTGGGAAATGTTTATTTGGCAAAAGAACTTCCGCTGACGGAATTGCCGGACGAGAGAATGCAGTTTACCCTTGGAATGTATGGGGAGGGGGATTTCTATACGATGAAAGGCGTGGTAGAGGAATTTTTTGACTGTATCGGCATGAAGAAAAAAGCGGTATATGACCCGAAAGCAGGGAAGACATTCCTGCATCCCGGCCGTCAGGCTAATATTGTATATGAAGGAACCGTGGTCGGATATTTGGGAGAGGTGCATCCGGAGGTATGTGACAACTATGACATCGGCACAAGGGTTTATGTGGCTGTGCTGGATATGCCGGAAGTAGTGCCTTTTGCCACTTTTGACAGGAAATACGACGGCATTGCGAAATATCCGGCCGTTTCCCGGGATATCAGCATGGTAGTGCCGAAAGAGATTCTGGCGGGGCAGATTGAAGCTATGATAGAGCAGCGGGGCGGGAAGATTCTGGAGAGCTACCGGCTGTTTGATATTTATGAAGGGGCGCAGATTAAAAAAGGATTCAAGTCGGTGGCTTATTCCATTACTTTCCGTGCAAAAGACAGGACGTTGGAGGAAAACGACATCACGGCGGCCATGAAGAAGATTCTGAACGGGCTGGAAGGAATGGGGATAGAACTCAGACAATGATAATTTCAGGAGAAATGAATGAGGGCGGAGACATTCCCGCCCCTTGGGGCGTTCAAACCGGCACCGGACACAGTGGGGTTGGGGCGAATGCCGTATGGCATTTGTGTGCTTGCGCCTGGGAAGCTTATTGATGCTTGAAAGAGGAATGAAAGTGTGACAGTCTTGGAAAGCGGTCAGGCGATGCAGGAAAGAGCGGCGGAAGAAAAAGAAGAGGCGGGATTGGATGCCGCATTGGAGAAAGGGAAAAGGCGGGATTGGCTGCCGCATTGGAGAAAGGGAAGAGCTGGGATTGGCTGCCGCATTGCAGAAAGAGAAAAGGCGGGATTGGATGCCGCATTGCAGAAAGAGAAGAGGCGGGATTGGATGCCGCATTGCAGAAAGGGAAAAGGAGAGATAAGAGAATGGAAAACAAGAATATATGGGCATTTTATGACGAAAAACAGTTGGAGGAACTGGAAAGCCATGCACAGGAATATATGGAGTTCCTGAATGAGGGAAAGACGGAGCGGGAATGCATAGATGCCATTGTCAACCGGATTGAGAAGGAAGGTTACCGGGAACTGCAGGCCTGCATAAAAGAAGGGAAAACCCTGAAGCAGGGGGATAAGGTATATGCCGTTTGGATGAACAAGTCTATCGTGATGTTTCAGATGGGGAAAAAGCCTATGGCTGAAGGGATGAACATTTTGGGCGCGCATATTGACTCGCCCAGGCTGGACATCAAGCAGAATCCCTTATATGAGGACGGCGGCTTTGCCTATTTGGATACCCATTATTATGGAGGCGTGAAAAAATACCAGTGGGTTACCATACCTCTTGCAATCCATGGCGTGGCTGTGAAAAAGGACGGCACTACGGTGGAAGTGAATATCGGGGAAGCGGAGGACGATCCGGTATTCTTCGTGTCAGACCTTCTGATTCACCTGGCGGCAGAACAGTTGGAGAAAAAAGCGGCAAAGGTCATTGAAGGGGAAGCTTTGGACATTATTATCGGCAATAAGCCGATCCTGCTTGCAAAAGACGACAAGAAAGAAGAGGGGAAGGATAAGAAAGAGGCGGCTAAGGATGCCGTGAAAAAAGGCGTGCTTTCCATTCTGAAAGAAAGCTATGGCTTGGAAGAGGAGGATTTCATTTCTGCGGAACTGGAAGTAGTGCCTGCGGGAAAGGCGAGGGAGGCCGGCTTCGACAGAAGCATGATACTGGCTTACGGGCAGGATGACAGGGTATGCGCGTTCTCTTCCCTGAAAGCCATGCTGGAATTGGGCAACGATGTGGAGCGGACTGCCTGCTGTATTCTGGTGGACAAAGAAGAAATCGGCAGTGTAGGCGCTACCGGCATGGAGTCCCGTTTCTTTGAGAATATGGTGGCGGAGGTGATGAATCTGGCCGGAGAGTACAGCGAACTGAACGTACGGAGATGCCTGGCGGCTTCCTGCATGCTTTCCTCCGATGTCAGCAGTGCTTTTGACCCTACGTTTGCTTCCAGCTTTGATAAGAAAAATGTGGCATATCTGGGCAACGGCATGGTATTCAATAAGTTCACCGGGGCCAGGGGGAAGAGCGGCTCCAACGATGCAAATGCAGAATACCTTGGCCATATCCGGGCAATCTTTGATAAAGAGAACGTGCATTTCCAGACTGCCGAACTGGGAAAAGTGGACTTGGGCGGCGGCGGCACCATTGCCTATATCCTTGCCCTGTACGGGATGAATGTGATTGACAGCGGCGTTGCGGTACTGAACATGCATGCGCCTTGGGAAGCTACCAGCAAAGCGGATGTATATGAGGCAAAACGGGGATATGTGGCATTTTTGGAAAATGCCTCCATGTAGTTTCGCCCCCAATGCAAGATGGCAGGAGGAATGTGGAAAAAGTGGAGGAAATGAGGAAATCGGATTTTTATTTTGACCTTCCGCCGGAACGGATTGCGCAGGACCCTCTGGAGGACCGCGCTTCCTCCCGGCTCCTGACCCTCCGTAAGGATACGGGGGAAACAGGTCACCGTATATTTCGGGAAATCATAGATTATCTGGAGCCGGGCGACTGCCTTGTGCTGAATGACACGAAGGTCATTCCTGCCCGGCTGATGGGAGTGAAGGCAGGAACCGGGGCGGCCATTGAAGTGCTGCTTCTGAAAAGACAGGAAAAGGACATATGGGAGACTTTGGTGAAGCCCGGGAAAAAGGCGAGGCCGGGTACGGTAATCCGCTTCGGGGACGGGCTTTTGGAAGGGGAAGTGCTGGAGGTGCTGGAAGAGGGGAACCGCAGGATAAGGTTTTCTTATGAAGGAATATTTGAAGAGGTGCTGGACCGGCTGGGAGAAATGCCCCTGCCGCCCTATATTACCCATAAGCTGGAGGATAAGAGCCGTTATCAGACCGTATATGCAAAGTATGAAGGCTCCGCCGCGGCGCCTACCGCCGGGCTTCATTTTACGGACGGGCTTTTAAGACAGATTAGGGAAAAAGGCGTGGACATTGCCTATGTTACTTTGCATGTGGGCTTGGGCACTTTCCGGCCGGTAAAGGCGGAAAACATATTGGAGCATCATATGCATTCCGAATACTATGAGGTGAGCGAAGAGGCAGCAAGGAAAATCAACCGGGCAAAGCAGGCAAAAAGGAAAGTCGTCTGTGTGGGAACGACCAGCTGCAGGACGGTGGAGAGTGCGGCAGACGGTGCGGGCACGGTGCGGGCCGGCTGCGGAAATACGGAAATTTTCATTTATCCCGGATACCGGTTTAAGGTTTTGGATGCGCTGATTACCAACTTTCACCTGCCGGAATCCACTTTGGTGATGCTGGTGTCCGCCTTGGCAGGCAGGGAGAACGTTCTGGCGGCCTATCGGGAGGCCGTTGCGGAGGGCTATCGGTTTTTCAGTTTCGGGGATGCGATGCTTATCTATTAACACCGTTTTCTTGCCTTTTAAACAGATGAAAATTCAGAAAAAGGCTAGGAATGTAGGAGTTGTTTTATGAGCAGAGACACGTTGCGTGGTCTGGCTGAGATAGCAGACGAAAAAGAAATTGATACGGTCTGCCGGATTCTGCTGAAATTTGTTCAGTAGGATTCGGCAACCTCGGATGAAGTGGAAGCAATCAGAGAAGCCAGACAGGAAATCGAAAGAGGGGAACTTTTTTCTCACGAAGATGTGTGGGCGTGAGACGATACAAAGAAACAGGAGAAAAATGAGAGCAGCCGGAACAGAGGATTGGTTGCTCTTATACTCTCTCTGCAGCCTGTATAGCTGCCGTGATTGAAAACGGTGAGAAAACAGCAGTGATATGTCTGCTTCGTTCATAAGCTTGCGTATACCGTGGAGTGCAGGCCACGGAAATCAATTTTGGGTCTTCTGCCTGCGCAGCTGCCGGCCCCGGGAACCTACGGACAGCCA
>CAJTVK010000175.1 GCA_910579645.1 uncultured Lachnospiraceae bacterium
CTGCCGTTCCAGGCGGCGTTGTCTGACCGAAGGGAGTTTAGCCGCCGTGGCAGCAAATACGGAGAAAAAAACAGTTAGAAATATCTCATTTTTGAAGGGGAATCCGATACTTCCTGACCCGCCGCCCGGATGCCGCGCCCGGACACAGACACGGTACCCCGCCCCTGCCGTATGCGCCAAGCCGTAAGCCAGGCACGATTTCCAAAAACGTCACGTCCGCCCCCCACTCCGCAACAGTTCAACCTACACTAACCCCCAAAAAATCATTTCACTTATTGTATATTTCCCCCTTCTATGATACCATATAACCATAACTAATTGTCAGTTTACATTTCTGTTTTCTAACACATTGTATGGAGGAGGTATCATATGATTCTTTACCGGAAAGCCATGCCGGAGGAAATGCCGGAAATTTTGGATTTCATTAATATGGTATTCAGCATGGCACACTACCCGCATGATTTCAGAGTCCTTCTGCCGAAACTATACGGCCTAGGGAAGGAAGCAAAATCCACCCACTATATCGCCGTGGAGGAAAGCAGCATAAAAGCTGCGGTATGCGTGCTCCCCGTCACACTCTGCCATAAAGACAGCCGCATTACCTGCGCAGCCGTAGGCAGCGTCTCGGTTCACCCGTATTCCCGCAGCAGCGGCCATATGCGTCAGCTGATGAAACTGGCCGTTTCCGATATGGAAAAAGACGGAATCTGCATGAGCACCCTGTCCGGAAGGAGGCAGCGTTACCAATATTATGGTTATGAATTGGGCGGCACCCATTACCGCTACCGCTTTATCCCGGACAACTTCCGTCATTGTGCCGGAAATTTTCCCCCTCGGAATCTCCTTCTGGAAGAAATTCCGGACAGCCAAAGCCCTTATTTACCTCAAATGCACCGGCTGTCCGAAAAACAAGCCGTTTTCCCGCTGCGAAACTCCGATGATTTCTACGCCGTCTGCCAAAGCTGGGCCTCCAAGCTTTACGCCGTACTGGAAGCCGGAACTTTCCGGGGCTATGTATCCCTCCATGACAATACGGTGCAGGAACTATGCCTGGAAGATTCTTCCCTGACCTTTTCCTGCCTGCAAAGCTGTCTGGAGAAAGCAGGGGGGCAGGAACTGCTGCTGCAGGTATCCCCCCATGAAAAAGCCCTTATGGAAGAGGTTTCCGCTTTCTATGAATCCTTTACCCTGCAGACGGACGACAATTATCAGATTTTCCGCTGCCGGGAAGTGCTGCAGTTTTTCTTGGACGTAAAGTCCGAATACTGCCGGCTGGAAAACGGCCGCCTGGATTTTTCCGTGCAGGGCCGCGGTTCTTTCCGCATCACCGTTCAGAACGGGAAAGCCGCCGTGTCCTCTTTGGACGAATCCCCGGAAACCATGCTCACTCCTTTGGAATTCGTATCCTGCATGTTTTCTCCGGAACCGGGCATGCGTGAAAAACTGCTGCCGGAATCCTTTAACTGGTTCCCGCTTCCCCTGGCATTGTCTCCGTTGGATAAATGCTAAGAAAGGAACCGCACCGTTTGCGTCCGCGCGGCAAACGCAAACCTGCAGCACAGAAAAAGCCGCGCAGAAAAGAGGAAAATTATGTATCATATATATCCGGAGCCTGCCCATGTCCAATTCGGCGAAGGCTCTTTAAATCCCGTATCCGCATTTGATGCCGCCATTGACGAACCCATTCTTTCCGAATGCAGACAGGCCGGCTTTTTTGCCGAATCTGCCCTACAGGCATTGTGCACCCATGATAAGCCCGCGCAGACCTGCCGGTTCCTTGCAAAAAAACAGGAAGACATACATCCGGAAGGATATCGGCTTCTCATTGACGCTTCCGGCATTGCCGTGCATGTGAAAACCGGTGCCGGCCTTTTCTATGCCCTACAGACTCTGCGCCAGCTTTCCGGCCAGTGCGGCGGCGGCTTCCCGTTCCTGGAAATCACCGATTATCCGTCTCTGGATATACGGGGCGTCATGCTGGACATCGGGCGCAATAAAATTCCTTCCATGGAAACCATGTATGCCCTCTTGGACATGCTGTCCTCCATGAGGATTAACCATGTGCAGTTCTATATGGAAGGTTACTGCTATCAGTATAAGAATTACCCTTACCTTTTCACGGATGAAACCCCTGTGACCGGTGAGGAATTCCGCGCTTTGGACAAATATGCCAAAAGCCGTTTCATCGACCTTGTACCCAACCAGAACGTATTGGGGCACATGGACCAGTGGCTTGCCACGCCCCAGCTGAATCCTCTGGCGGAGTGCGAAGACGGATTTATGTTTGAGAATCTCTTCTGGCGCCCTCCCATGACTCTGGACGTGAATGACCCGAAAAGTCTGGGCTTCGTCACGGAAATGCTGGATGACCTGCTGGAAAATTTCTCTTCCTCCTTCCTAAACGTAAACATGGACGAACCCTTTGAACTTGGCAAAGGAAAGAATAAGGAAAAGGCAAAAGAAACCGGCACGTCCGCTCTTTATCTGGATTACGTCCGCAAAATCAACGATTACTGCAAATCCAAACACCGCCGCATGATGATGTGGGGCGATCAGGTTCTTGAAAATCCTGCCAGCGTGGCATCCCTGCCGAAAGATGTGGTTCTTCTGGATTGGATCTACGAAGGAGATGCGCATTTTGAAACCCATGCCAAGCTGATGCGGCAGACCGGCCTGGATTACTGCCTCTGCCCGGGGACCAGCAGCTGGTGCTCCTTCACCGGACGTTCCGACAATATGAAAAAAAATATACAGGATGCGGTAAGCTGTGCCGCGGCCTACGGCGGCAAAGGAATCATCACCACTGACTGGGGCGACTTAGGGCATTGGCAGTATATTTCCTGCAGCTACCCTGCCTTCAGCCTGACAGGCCTTTACGGCTGGAGCGGCAGCAAGGCTTCCGAAGAGACTGCCTGCCGGTTCTGCAATCAGTACCTCTACCAGGATGCCTCCGGCACTGCTTACCAGACAGCCTATGCCTTGGGGAATTACTATCATTTTGAACATTCTCCCCTGTATAACTGCACCTTAAGTTTCGCCGTAATGTCAAGCAAATATTCCTTTGACTCTCCGGAAGAGTTCGACAGCAAAATGCAGCGGCTCCTCACACTGTCCGCCAACATTGCCCGCACCAATCACATCCCTGCCAGAGAACCGGTCCTTGCGCCGGACTATGAAGGGCTGCAGGGCTATCTGGACAAAATGGAGGAAAAAATCGACGCTCTCCGTCTCGGCTGCGCCGACGCTTCCCTGATTACGGCGGAAATGAGGAACGGCATCCGCATGATACGCCACGGCTCCATGCTCTACCGTTCCCTTGCCGGGCACAGGCAGGACAAAGAACTTCTGAAAGCGGATTTCATAAGCCTTTATGAACAGCTGGATTCCCTCTTACGGGAGCATTACAGACTTTGGTGTGCCCGCAACCGAAGAGGTGGTTTCGGCAAAAGCATAAGCCATATGCTTCACCTGCTGAGATTTTACCAAAAACAGATAAAGGAACTGTCAGCCGAAAGATAAACGAGGAAATGCCATGAACCGTCATATTGCAGACAATCTGGAAAATTTTTTGCGGGAAATACAGGCAAAGAGCCGTCACTGCCCGAAACTGTTTGATATATTTGAGACATGCTATAGGGATGCTTTGGAAAAAGCCGTTACCGAAGCGGAAGACAATACCGCATATGTGGTCACCGGGGATATCCCCGCCATGTGGCTGCGGGATTCCGCCGCACAGATGCGCCCTTACCTCTTTCCCGCCGGAAACAGCCAAGCCCTGCAGGAAATGATTGCCCGGGTGGTACGGAGACAATTTTTCTATATCGGCATCGACCCTTATGCCAATGCCTTCAATCCGTCTCCCAACGGAGCCTGCTGGGAGCCGAAAGACCTGGCCGCCAACCCTTGGCTCTGGGAACGGAAATATGAACTGGACTCCCTCTGCTATCCGGTTCAGCTGGCTTATCTTCTCTGGAAAAACACAGGGCATATTTCACAGTTTGACGAAATCTTCCAAGCCAGCGCAGAAAAAATCTTATCGGTTTTCCGTACCGAACAGTATCATGAAGAGAAATCGGACTACCGTTTTGTCCGTACAGGCACCTATCATACGGAAACCCTTTCCCGCGGCGGAAAGGGTTCCCTGACAAAACCCGGAATCGGCCTTATCTGGTCCGGTTTCCGTCCCAGTGACGATGCCTGTACCTTCGGCTATCTGATTCCTTCCAACATGTTCGCCGCCGTCGTCCTCCGGTATCTGGAAGAAATCGAAAGGGATATCTTTCATAATGCCGCTTTAGCCGGACTGGCAGGGCAAATCAGGGAAGAAGTGGAAAACGGAATCGAAACCTATGCCAAAACCCTTACCAAAGAGTTTGGCATGATCTATGCCTATGAAGTTGACGGATACGGGATGTTCTGCCTTATGGACGATGCCAATGTCCCCAGCCTCCTTTCCATGGATTACCTCGGATATCGGAAAGACAGGCAGACCGCGGAAAATACCCGCCGTTTTATCTTAAGCGAAGCCAATCCGTTTTATTATAAAGGAAGCGCAGGCGCAGGCATCGGAAGCCCGCATACCCGGTATGGCCATATCTGGCACATCGCCATGGCCATGCAGGGACTGACCGCCGATTCCCCGGAAGAGAAACGGAAGATTCTGGAACAGATGGCCGCTACCACTGCCGGGAAAAACGTGATGCACGAAAGCTTTTCCTGTGAGAATGCCTCGGTATATACAAGGGAATGGTTTTCTTGGGCAAATGCCATGTATGCGGAACTGTTCCTGGATTATCTGGGGTATCGGGTGCAGATCACCGAGTAGGGAAACCTTTCCCTGCTCCCGTGCGCCTGCACCTCTAAACAACCAAAGTCAAATCCTTCCTCCTTTTCGAAAGCTCCGTCAGTTCTTCCGTAAAACCGCTGACCGAAAAAAGAACGAAATAATTTTTCCGCGTATCTCTCTTCCATTCAACCTGCCCTGACTTCTGCTCCAGCCTCTCCAGAATATCCACCCCTACCTTATTTTCCCAATACTTGCATTCTCCGAAAATAATATTTCCCCCGGTTCTGTCAATGGCCACTATGTCTATTTCCGTATCGCCGTTCCACCATCTGCCGGCTTTCTCAAAATGAAACCCCCATGTGCCCTCTGCATTGAGGTCCCACATTTTTTCTATGCAAATGTCCTCATACACATAAGCAATATGCGCATCCACAAGATTCGCTCGGATTTTCTTCATTGCCAGTTCCCCATGCCCGGATTCAATATAGCTTAAGTTAGGAAAAATAAACTTAAACCAAAACATCATAAAATTGTCCTTAATTTTATATAACCCCTTCTTACTTGTTTCCGGATTCTCTTCCGTTACCGGAACTTCTCTCTCCAAAATATCAAGATCGATTAAGGTTTTCAAATATTTCAGAATAACGGTCTGTTTTAATTCAAGGACAGTCGATATTTTAGACAGCTTCTGATTGCCGGCCGCAATCGTCTTAATTATCGAAAAGTAACTCCCCACTTCATCTACTTCACGCTGCAGCAAGAAATTAGGCTCATCATATAAAAAGCTGGATTTCGACAATACATTATTTTCGATAGCAGCATAAATATCCGAAAAATCATGAAACAGCTCAATATACTTAGGCACCCCGCCCGTTATAGCATAATATGCCACCAATTCTTTTCCTTTTTTATTCGGGAAAAATTCATGATAATGCCGAAACGGAATCTGCTGCAGTCTGATCTGCCCCGTCCTTCGCCCGTATAACGGACTGGAATACGCCAAGGTCTGGCTTTCCATCATGGATATCAAGGAGCCGCAGAGAATTACCATGACGTTCCTATCCTTCAGCATAGTGTCCCAAATCTTCTGGAATACGGAAGGAAACGCAGGGCTGGCTTTTCCCAAATACTGAAATTCATCTATGACCATCAGCTTTTTTTCTTCGGAAGCAGCATCCAGCCATGCCTGAAAAATCAGATTCCAACTGCTGCTATCTGTGTTTCTCAGCAAATGCCCGCCAATCTGCTCAGCCACAATATTTTTAAAGGCAATCCTGTTCTGCGTTTCATTTTCTTCCGTAGCCAAAAAATATACTGCCCGTCTGTTCCTGATAAATTCAGCAGCAAGCGCAGTCTTTCCCACACGTCTCCGTCCGTAAAGAATAACAAGGGACGACTCCTCACGCTTATATTCCTTTTCCAAAAAACAGAGTTCTTCCTGCCTGTTCACAAATAATTTCATATTCCGCTCATCGCCTTTCCCTATCCGGATGGCAAAACCTTGCCATCCGGCTTACCGCAAACCATTGCCCAATCATCGCGATTCACCCATAAAAAACAGCGCAATAGTCCCCGGGCCTGAATGCGCCCCGATGGTAGGGCCGATATGGTTCACCAGAAAGCAGTCTATGCCGAAGCGTGCCTTCACCTCGTCCCGCACCGCCTCCGCATCCTCCAAAGCATCTCCATGGCTGATAAAAACAATATCATTGGCATCCCGGTAACTACCCATTTTCCCTTCCATATAATCCACAAGGGCATGCAAAGACTTCTTCCTGCCCCGCACTTTCCGAATAGGAATAAGATACCCGTCATTGTCCACATGCAGGATCGGCTTAATGCCCACCACCGTACCTATCACTGCCGCCGTCCGGCTCACCCGGCCGCCCCGGTACAGATGATTCAGATCATCCACCGTAAAGATATGTACCAGATGCGGAATATTTTCCTCCAGCCATGCCGCCGTCTCATCCATGGACTTCCCGGCCTTTTGCTGCATCAACGCTTTATGGACAAGAAGCCCCTCCCCCATGGAAGCACACTTACTGTCAATAACCGCAATCCTACAGTCCGGCCGCTCTTCCATAAGCATCCCGGCCGCCATACAGGCATTATTATAAGTCCCGCTAAGCCCGGAAGAAAAGCACAAATACAGCAGCTGCTTATTCTCCTCCAAATGCTCTTCAAAATATGCCCGGCACTCCTCCGGATTCACCTGCGAAGTAGTAGGCATATGCCCCTCCCGCATCATCCCATAAAATTCCCTCCAGTCCAATTCATGCCCCCTGCTGTAAGTTTCCCCTTTTATCGTATAGTTAAAAACCATCAGCCCCAAATTATTTTCCTTTACATAATCCAAAGGCAAATCCGCCGTAGTATTTGTTATTATCTTAAAATTATCCATTCTCTTTTCCTCCTTCCAAGTCCCTGCCAACATAAACACAGAAACCTATTTACAAATCTCCCACAAAAAACAACGGACGTGCCTACACAGATTAACGCCCCGGACACGCCCCGCCATTTAAACACTCTTAATTACTGTAATCAATTTAATCTCTTTAATTGCCTTAGTCACTTACCCAAACCAATTTTACCACACATACATCAAAAACACAAACGTTACCGCTCTTCCGCACGGAAATCAATTTTGGGTTTTCTGCCTGCGCAGCTGCCAGACC
>CAJTVK010000176.1 GCA_910579645.1 uncultured Lachnospiraceae bacterium
ACTAAAAAAACTCACGCACGGGCGTCCGCCTCCCAACACAACATTCAGGCTGAACCAATGTCATTAAGTTAATAGCGATATTTGTATGGTTAGACCCCTGTTGATGAAATCTAACCATACAAATATCGCTATTAACTTAATGACATTGCAGGCTGAAATGTTACGAAACGAAAGCGAAAAAAATTGCCCCTGGAACAAAAAGTCTATTTTCCAATACTTGCCGTTCCTTTACCGTCAATTTCAAAATGATGCGGAGTGTCATACTGCCTCTGCCAATAAAAATCTATCATCAGATTTGTCTTGTCATAGACAATGCTCCACTGTGTCTGGTCCGGATCGGAAACTTCTTCCAACATATCCCTCAACGCTGTGCTTTCCATAATTCCCCCTGCCTCTTCCCGCACGGAAGTCAGCGTATCATACCGCTTATGAGAGTCCGCATTCCCGGTTCCGAATTTATTCCCCGGGGATAAGTAATGGTTCGTAACGGCAAATGTTTCCGTGACTGTCATTTCATTATCCACATATTCAATGACAACAGCATTTCCGTCCGCATCAGAAACAGCAAAATGATGTGCCGTTCCAATCGACGAATTCATATCGTATTCCCGCAGCAATGCAACAGCCTCATCCACCGTTGCGGCCTTATCCAGCAGAAGCCGGATTGCGGATACCGTAGTTAAAGCCGGTTTTCCCCTTTCCTGATGCGTTTCTGCCTCATCGCCGTTTATTAGGTCTGCCACACATAAGCCTTTTTCGTTCATGCCGTCCAACGGAACATAAATTGCCGCCAGTCCCATATACTGGTTTGCCAGCCCTTCCGGTTTCCAGCCATCCCCAAATCCTAAAAATTCGATGTTGCAGGTTGAAACGGACTCATAGCCGTTATCCGGTATCGTATGTACAATAACCGCACTGCACTCTTCCCAGTCAAAATTGCGCCCCATAAGCTGTGCGCCTGACGGTTCTGCCGCACAGAGAGTGCTGCACCCGAAATCCTGCCCTGTCCCCACTGTTCCCGCATGATAAAAACCGTTTGACAGAAATTCCGCAATATATACAGCCATGTCTGCATCCGATGCCGCCCCGCCCTGCTCCAAGAACGCATCAAAGCCATAATCGCCCTTGTACTCCATATAATACAGACCGTCTTCCAGCCGGCTGACGCTCCTTGCCGCACGGATTTTTTCACCAAACATACTCCATGCGCCTGCCAAGATAAGAAACATTATGGCCAGCAGCAGCGTCACTATAATCAGAATAATTTTCTTTCCCCTGCCTCTGTGTGTGTTTGACTTCACAATTGTTTCCCTTTCCAATTTCTACGCCAAAGACTCATAGTCCGAATAATCCACCACGCCCTTTATATGGGGCAAAGTCCCTTTGACCAGTTCCTTTACCATAAGGCACTCCGGCGAAGGCAGCGACACTGCCTTTCCTGCCCTAATGCCAAAAGCAGCAGAGGTCTGAAAGCCTCTCGCCCTGTAATTTTTCGGATTTCCCTCAACAATGACAGCTTTATAGCCCATTTGTACAGCCTTGTCAAAACCGTATTCAATAATGTCTTTCGATATATGCTGTCTTTGAAGTTCTGTTTTTACTGCCACAGGTGAAAGCAGGAGCAGCTCGTTTTCGTATTTCCCTTCCAAATGAAACCTGGAGAACATGGCATAGCCTATCATATGGTCCATTTCATTGACCATAACCAGTTCCAATTCCGGCAGATAAAACCGCTTGCTCCTTATTTCAAGAACAAGCTGTCTGACAGTCTTTGCGGATTCCTTTCCCTCCGAATCCGCAAAAACATCTTCCACAAACTGCGCGGATATGTCTAAATATCTGTCCTCCATACTTTTGATTATTCTTTTCACATTTCTTACCCTCTCCCCTTACAAATCATCTTTCCGATAAAAATTATCAACCTACCTTCCGCTTTTATCCGCTACATTAAGTCCCTGCATTTTAAGACTTTTTCCAACTGGATTATCATCTCCCGCAGTACCTGCAATGTCCCGTCCGAATCCGTAAACATATTTTCAAACAATTTTTGCAGATTTTCTTCAAAATCAGCAGGAAGAATTTCCGCCTGTCCTTTCGCATACGGAACCATCCGTTTTTCTCCTGGGTGGGTCAATTTATTCAATGCAAAAATAATGTCAAAGTACGATTCCAGAAAAGCAGCCGTCCTGTGATTTACGCTTACCATATCCATACGGGCAAAAGCCTTTTTAATCTGTATGTCATAGGACGGCAGATTTCCTGTGAGCAGACGTAAATTTTTACGGATAATATTGTCCCGCAGTTCCTCCGGATAAGGAATCCTATACTTCTTTTGCAGGCTTTCCAACTTCCCGTTTTTATCATAAAGAATGCGGCTATGCAAAAGATTATGCCACATACAGGTTGTATAACCGTTGTAGGCAGTATGCCCTTCGACTACCGAATGAATTGTCCGTGAAAAATCCCCGATATTTCTATACAGAATATCAATGTCTGTCCCGTCTTTCATTGTACAGTCATCTTCCAGTTCCCAAAAAGAATTCCCAATCTCCATATACCGGCAGCATTTCTCCAAAATATTCTTCCGCACGCTTTCATACGGTATACCGGTACAGTAAATGTATAAATCATAATCCGATTTTTCATCATAGTCCGCACCGGCCCTTGAACCGCCGAGTGCAATCGCCTCTACCTCGGGGAGTGTGGCAAACTCATTCCATAGTAAATTGAAATACATATTTTCCTCCACCTGAAAATTTCCTTCCCTATCTGCAAAACAGCTTTTTAACCCGCATATATCTCTAAAAATGACGTAATTTCCCCAGCCGCCAAATATCCATATAAGCGCGGCTGCTTGGCCCGTTGCCCGCGAATCAAAATCCTCTTCCCAAATTACAGCGTTTCCGGAACGGAAGGAAGCCCCGCAAAGCCTTTTGCCAAATCTTCCTCCGTAGGGATATAATCCGTCATTTCCCCGTCATGGTACTTGCCGTATGCCACCATGTCAAAATAGCCGGTTCCCGTAAGGCCGAATACAATCGTTTTCTCTTCCCCGGTTTCTTTGCACTTTATGGCTTCGTCCATGGCAACTTTTATCGCATGGGAACTTTCCGGTGCCGGAAGAATACCTTCCACCCTGGCAAACTCCTCCGCCGCACGGAATACCGCCGTCTGCTCCACGCTGACGGCTTCTATCAGCCCGTCATGATACAGCCGGGACACAACGGAACTCATGCCATGGTATCTCAGGCCGCCGGCATGGTTCGGAGCCGGCATGAAACCGCTTCCCAAGGTATACATCTTCGCCAGCGGGCATACTTTTCCCGTATCACAGAAATCATAAACATATTTCCCCCTTGTCAGGCTGGGACAGGAAGCCGGCTCTACCGCAATGATTCTGTAATCCGCCTCGCCGCGCAGCATTTCACCTGCAAAAGGGGAAATCAGCCCGCCTAAATTGGAACCGCCCCCGGCACACCCGATGATGATGTCCGGTTTAATACCATATTTATTCAATGCAGCCTTTGTCTCTTCTCCGATAATGGACTGATGAAGAAGCACCTGGGACAGCACGCTTCCAAGCACATACCGGTATCCCTCTCTGCTGGTAGCCGCCTCAACCGCTTCGGAAATGGCACAGCCAAGGCTTCCCCCGGTTCCCGGGAATTCTTCCAGAATCTTCCGCCCCACGCTGGTGGTATCGGAAGGCGAAGGCGTTACCTGCGCACCGTAAGTACGCATCACCTCACGGCGGAAAGGCTTCTGCTCATAAGACACCTTCACCATATATACATGACAGTCCAGCCCGAAGTAAGAACAGGCCATGGACAGAGCCGTCCCCCACTGTCCTGCGCCGGTTTCCGTAGTGACTCCCTTCAGGCCCTGCTGCTTTGCATAATAAGCCTGTGCAATGGCGGAATTCAGCTTATGGCTTCCGCTGGTATTGTTCCCCTCAAACTTATAATAGATTTTAGCCGGAGTGTCCAGTTTCTTCTCCAGACAGTAAGCACGCACCAAAGGCGCAGGCCGGTACATTTTATAAAAATCCTGAATTTCCTGCGGAATGTCAATATACGCATCCGTATCGTTCAGTTCCTGCCTGACCAATTCATCGCAGAACACTCCCCGCAGTTCCTCAAAAGTCATAGGCTGCAGCGTACCCGGATTCAGCAGCGGCGCCGGCTTATTCTTCATATCGGCGCGTACATTGTACCACTGTTTCGGCATCTCATTTTCTTCCAAATAAATCTTGTACGGTATATTCTTTTCCTGCATAATTTTTTCCCTTCCTTACATACAATCCGGCCGGCGCCGTTTCTTCGCCGCCGGCCCGTTCACCGGCTCCATAACTGTCTCTGCCCATGTTCCCTCAAAGCATAAACTCTATAAAATAGTATACAATATCCCTGAAAAAGTCAATACACTGTCTTTAAAACTTCCTTCTGCCGAAGAATTTGAGGCCTCACCGGACGAAGCACAAAAGCGGGCAAAATCTTAACGCTGCTGTCGGCAGGAAGATAGCCGCCTATGCTACGCCCAAAGGACTTTTGTGAAAAATATTTTCCGGCGAAAAGAAAAACAGGCAGGCAGTCCAAACAATGCATAAAACCAACGGAATCCTGCATACTATCCATGTAACGGCTGTCTGGACAGAACACCAAGCTGTCTTCGGAAAGCTTTCCGGCCAAGCCGTTTTCCGCAGCGGCGGCAATCAGCCTCGCTGCCTGCAAAAACAGACCAATATTCAGCATCGAAACAAGAAAGGAAATCATTATGAAAACAGAACCTAAATTCTATATCCATAAAGACACCGGCCTCATCTTCGAAGCCATCACCCACCCCGGCACGGCTGACCCATTGAACATCTGCCCCGCCCTCACCGAACTGACTCCCAACACTTCGGAAGGAGCCACGGAAAAGCATCTTCCCGTCATTACAAGGGAAGGGCAGCACGTTACCGTCAGCGTAGGCAGCGTACTTCACCCTATGTCTGCCGAACACAGCATTACCTGGATATATTTGCTGACCCGGGACGGCTGCCAAAGAGTTTCCCTCAGCCCGGATAAAGAGCCGGCCGCCCATTTCCTCCTACAGGACGGCGACCTGCCCGTTGCCGCCTATGCCTACTGTAACCTCCATGGCTTCTGGAAAACGGACTTCCCTTCTTAAAGCAGTTCCCCAAGGCACTCTTCCAATACGCCGGGAGCCTCACGGAAATCCGTTTTCCGTCAGGTTCCCCGGCACACACTAAATAATACGATAGACTTTCACCCCATGCGCCGGAACCCATGCGGTTATTTCCGCATCCGCAGTCTGCCGCTTCGTCTTGTCCCATAACTCATATAAAGTATAAGTACGTTTTTCGCCTTCTGCATCCTCTGATTCATGCATGGAAAAAGAAATATCCTCCCCTTCCTCACCCAGATTGAAAAGAGCGATATGCAGGCTTCCGGTCTTACGGTTAACATTTTTCCATACCGCCGTCTTTTCCGTGCGCAGCATCTGCGTCCCGCGGCACTCCTCTCCCAATAATGCCAGAAGATCCCGATTGGTAAGAAGCGAATATGTCCGCTTGTCCATTTTCGTCAGTTCCGCCCCTATCATCAGCGGCGAACGGAACATACACCAGAGCGTCATCATTGTTTTCTGCTCTTCTTCCGTCAGCCTACAGTCCCATTCCCCGTTCCCGAAGCCTCCCCCCAGTTTTCCGAGAGGCAGCATGTCGCAGTCGGGAAAACGGCCTGTATCCACATGATCCTGCCACAGTTCGCAACGCCGGAACATATCCTTCAGCAAGTCCCATTCATCCCAGAAATCATCCGTAATCCGCCACATATTGGCATATTGGCGATACTGCCAAGCCCTGTCGATATGTGCCGGCCCAGGCGACAGGCTCAGCACGATAGGCCTGCCGCATTTCCGGATGGCTCCATGCAGCATCTTCGTTTCATGCCAGCCCGAAAAAGGCTCTTCCCTATACAGCCGGCTGTCACAGATATCGTCGCATTTTATAAAGTCTACCCCCCACTGTGCGTACATGCCGATCAGCCCGTCATAATATGCCTGGCCTTCCGCCGTATCCCTCACGCCATACATATCCGGATTCCAGATACATATGGAAGACGGATCGGCGATTCTGTCCGCCGTAGTGCCGGTGCCCCATACCGGACAGCAACGATGTGCCGCCTCCCTGGGAATCCCACGCATAATATGGATACCGAATTTCAGTCCCTTTCCGTGTATATACTCCGCCAGGGAACGGAACCCGCTCCCATCCGCCGAAGAAGGAAACCGTCTTGGGCTGGGCTGCAGTCTCCCGTATTCATCCATCTGCACGTCCCCGAACGGAATGTATTGAAATTCATCCCTTCTCGTCCCCGCATCGTTGGCATACCATTGGATATCCACCACAATATACTCCCAGCCGTATTCCTTCAGATATTCCGCCATGTAATCGGCATTTGCCTTTATCCGTGCCTCGTCCACGCCGGTATCATAATAATCATAACTGTTCCATCCCATAGGCGGCGTTACGGCAAATTGATTTTTATCCATTCCAATTCCTCCCCATCATCGGGCAGGGAATACTTTCCCTGCTTGCCACGCGGAATGCGTGCAGCAAAACTGCCAATCTCCCTACACACTCCTCCACATGTAAAAAAGGATGCATTATGCATCCCTTTTTTACCTACTATCTGCAGCCAGTACATCATCGCATTAATCCTTAAGCAATCATCGCATACCGTTTGTGCCCTATCTGTTTTAAGTATAAAGTTTTAGTTCCCGGCTGACTGCATTAAGTTAGCGCCTTCCGTAAAGTCATTCTGAATTGTTGTAATAACTTCCGTCAGTTCATCCATATTCACTTCTGCTGCCTTTTCCGGATCCAACAGTTCCACGCACATATCAAGATACTTGATCATCGCTTCCGAACCTGATTTGTACTTTGCCTGAGCATCCGCATATTTCTCCGGTGCCTAGATAGCTGCAAACTCCACAAAAGGCGCTTTTAAACCTTCAATCAGTTTTTTAGCCCCCTCAACATCATTTGCATCCAGAGAAGCTGCCTCTGTCATGACATTGTTCATGGATTCAGCCAGTTCATTCGTCTTTGCAATATACTCTTCCTCTGTAAGCGCTGCCGAAGATGCTTCCGTACCTCCGTTGCTTCCGCCGCAAGCCACAACCGACATACCCATAACTGCCACTGTGAGCATTGCCGCAATACGTTTTACCAAATTCTTTTTCATACTTATCTCCTCCGCTTTCTTTTTCACTTTTCTCACACAAGCGGTATTATAGCACATTCATTTCAAATTGCAATAGATATTTTAAATATTATACGAAAAAAAGAACTCCTTACGGCTATATGCCATACGAAGTCCTTTTTCATGCTGGTGGCCGGACTTGAACCGGCACGGGATTGCTCCCGAAGGATTTTAAGTC
>CAJTVK010000177.1 GCA_910579645.1 uncultured Lachnospiraceae bacterium
TTTGGAAAGGACGCCGATCCGCTCAAGCTGCCCCACTACCTTTTCCGCCTGTTCGTTTTCAAGGCTGAAATTCTCCTTTACCTCCTCCACACTGATGCTCTTTTTCTCCATAGCGTAGCTGCCGACTTTCTCAATCAGCCCTTCGAGCGCCTCGCCCGCCCTTGCCGCTTCCTCAGTGTGGAGGTTATCGTTTCCCTTTTTCTGCTCCTTTAAAAAGGACAGCACTTTATCCATTTCCTTTTCATCGCCGTTTTTCAGGTAATCGTCAAACGTGGCAATCCTGCCGGATTTTAGTTTCTGTATCATCATGTTCACCCGTGGGACTGCCTCCGTGTGGAAGATGATTTCGCTCATGCCGTCTGCCTTGTTGATGTCGGGCAGGACGGAATAAAGAAGTCCATATTTTTTCGCCATCTTCTCCACTTTTGCCCTGTCCTCCGTGGGGAACTGGAATACCTGCAAGTCCCCGCCTTTCATAAGAAGCCTGCGCATGTCTGTCTTTCCCAATGTTTTCTCATGGTCCATGACCGCAATCAGAAAATCCAGCGCCTTTTTCATCCCCGCTATGGTGCCGCCGCAGACTTTCATCGCAATCTCTATCCCGTCATAGCCGACACGGATAATCTGGACTGCCTCCTGTATTTCTTCTGCCATGTTCATCCCTCCAATCTATAAACTTGCCTCTCTCTTAACTCTCGCCTGCATCCGTGCGGTATCCGTCCGCCTGATCTCATCCTCACTCATGGAAATACCGCAGGCAGACAGAAGTTCCGATAAGGTCTTTACTGCCTGTTCTTCCTGCACACGGTACATTTCGAGCGATATGAGCAGGTTTTCAATCCGCTGTACCCAGTCCGGCGTAAAGCCTGTGAGTGTCTGGTATTTCCTGCATACGGCATCCCTGTCCGCACCTGTCTCCGTAAGCTCATCAATCAGCTTGTTTGTCAGTTCCCTGTCATTCGTCCGAAAAGCAAACTGTACCACAAACTCCTTGTCCCTCTCTGTCATGGATATATTTTTCTGCCGGAACAGTTCCGCCGTTTCTGTTACTGCAATCAGTCCCATTACTGCCCCTCCTTCATCTTATTTTCATAGACAGCGATGTTTATGATCTCCTCCATCTGCACCGCCGGGATTTTGCTGTTGATCAGCACAAGCAACTGCTTCTCTGACAGCCCCTTTTCAATGGCACACCTTATCTGCACAAGCTGTTCCGGCGAAAGGTCTTTTTCCGCAAGCAGCTTTACGATGTCCGTTTTCCTCTTAAAGAACAGCCGTGAGAACATGGCACTCATCACACTTCCCCGGTCTTTCCGCTCCATGCGCTCCACCGGAACAAAGCGGATAACATTGCCGTCCTTGTCCACAACCGCAGCATGGTATTCGATTCCGGGATAGAGTGCGGATTCCGGCATACCGGAAAGGCTGCTTTCTGACTGTGTTTCCGGCTTTTCTGCCTTTTCCGTTTCTTTTGGCGCTGCCGCTTCTGCCTTTTCTGCCTTTTTTAGCTGTTCCTCCAACGCTTTCATCTCCTTTCTCATTTCTTCCATCTCCCCGCGCAGTTTTACAGACGCCACCCTTGCCTCGTTCAGTTCGTTCTGCTGCTTTTCCAGCATTCTGTCCTTTTCGGAAAGCTGTGCGATAAGGTTTCCCTGCACCTGTGCATCCTGCCCCGCCGTGCCAATCTCTTTGAGTTTCTCATTTAAGGCATCATAGCGTTTTTCCTGCCATGAAATTTTTTCCACCACCTCACGGATCTGCTCCATAAGCTCCTTTGCATATGCCATATCCTGTCCGCCTGCCGGCTCTGCCTCTTTTGCCTTATTTAGTACCTGTGAAAAGAGGCGTTTCATGGTGTACGCCGTATTTTCCGCACTGGAAAGCACCCCGGTTATGGTTTCCATCGGGACTCCTTTTTCATAAAATTCCAGCGCAACCGCCATCTGCTCGCCGCTTAACCCGTCTTTCAGGATTGCAGCTTTTTCTTCTCTGCTGTAATTGTTCCGCAGACACTTTGAATACACACGCATCTGCCTGTAATCGTACCTGCCGCTGCTGTATTCCTCCGTTTCCTCCTTTGTCAGACCGAAACGGAGGTCATCTTCTATCAGTTTTAAGATTTCCTCCGTATACTTCGGGTTCTGTTTTAACCTGCCAAGATATGCTTTCAGGTCCATGCCGCTAAGCACCGTCCGTTCCTGCATTAAAAACCCCCTTTCCCGCTATCCATGCGGATTTATGCGCAGGCGCACATGAAACTCCTGTCCTGCCCGCTTTGGGCAAAACAAAACAGCCGTTCCCGGCTGCCATGTCCTACCTGCTTTTTTCCTTTTGTCCCCGCTGCTTTTCCTGTTCCTTATCCGGTTCCGGTTTTCCTGCCCTCTCCCCTGCCGTAATCTCCGCAAGGATACGGGCGGCGATCCGTTCCTCTTTCGCCACAGACTTTTCTTTTTCCCTTATCCGTGCAATCTCACTCCGGTAATGTTCCTTAAATTCCGCAAGCTGCCCTGCCGTGTACCCTTCCTTTTCAAGCCGTGCCGACAGCTCCATATAACGCATATGGTCTTTTTCAAACAGGTTCTCCCCCCGCTGGAAACAGTTTTCACATTCCTGCAGTCCTTCCAGCTCATCCGCAATGTCAAAGAGCGGCTTCATCCTTGCACGTTCCCTGAATATCCGGCTTTTTTCCCTTGAAGTCTCTTTCTTCCTGTCCGCCATCTGTAATGCCGCCTGCTTTATATCCCCCACCGTGGAGGCATCGTGCCTTGTAAGGAAAAGGTAATCTTCCTGAAGTTTCCGCATCTTCCTGATGTCGTCACGGTACTGCCAAGCCTTGCTGTACGGGCGTTTCTTTAAAAGTCCTGTTTTGTAGAGCCTTGCAAAATAGCGTTTCTGTATGCCGGACATTTTCGCCTTTTTATAGCGCTTTACCCGGCACCGCACAATCCTTGTCTCCTGCACCGCCTGTATCTTTTTATAGGAAGAAAGGCTTTCCTGTTCAATCCGTTCCCGTATGCGTTCCTCCGTGTAATTTTCCCCAAGCGACCTGCAGCGCCGGAACCTGCTCATGCCCATAGGCTTGATTGCAAGGTACTTTCCTTCTGTCCGGTATGCGTTCTTGATCCCGTACCCCATATCGGAAAGCATGGATAAAAAGGACTCATAGGTTGCCGACTGCATGATTGCTGCATCAATGTCACGCTTTATCATGTCCGCCCACACAAATTTCCCGTCCCTGAAATCGTTCCATTCTTTGTAATTCTCGGACTTCTTCGCCCTGTCCTCCGATATTTCAATCGTGGAAAGCCCATATTCTTCGCACAGGCGGTTCGTGACAGGCTGTATCTCCTTTGCCCAGTCCCCTTTCTGATAGCGGTACTTTTTACCATCACGGAAACTGACGCTGTTAAAGATGATATGACCGTGGATATGGTCCGTGTTGTCATGCACCGCATACAGTGCCTCATAATCTTTTCCGAGGTATTCCTTTGCAAACTTTCCAATCACTTCAAAGGCAGTGTCCGCATCCACTTCCCCCTCCACAAAGGATATGATAAGGTGGTAGCCCTGCCTCTGGTCCGTCTTTCCAAACTGTTCCTTTGTCTGCCGCATCTGCTCATACACCTGTTCCTGCTGGCAGTTTAAGGAACCCACAAAACGCCCGCCGCCTGTTTTTTCAGGCACCGTAATATAGTCAAGCGCCTGTTTTAAGTGTTTCCCCGCATACCCGGCACCGCAGTCCCCGATATAAAGTATCTTGCTGATTGCCAATCTTTCCCGCCGCCTTTACCTTATTTTCCCTCTGTCCTGTTTCTTTTCCGGCTGCATGACATACTCCTGCATTTCATGCGTACATGGGACATACTGTTTCATTGTTTCAAGACAGAAGAAAATATCCGCTTCCTTATCTGTAGATGCCGCATAAAATTCCTCATGTGAGTATGGGTGTTTCTGTTTCCCGTAATAATCTGTCTCCATCATGCCCAGTTCAACATCACGCCTGAGCCGCCTTGTTATATCATAAAAGTCCCCCTCTGCCTTTGTGAACTGACGCACCGGCTTGAAATGGCATCCCTGATAGAGAAAATATCCATTTTCACGCAGCCTTGCCTCCTGTACTTCTGTCAAACAGCTTCCCTCCTTATAGCTTCCCTATCTTATCCGCCGCCTCCCTTACGGTCATGTTGAGTTTTTTCATATAAGCGCTTAAAAGCTCCCTGTCCTCCGTGCGGTACAGCTTTGAATTATAGTTCCTTGTGATCTGGTTGATGTTGTTCCCGATTGCATTGACTTCATTAATCAGGTCTTTTAAAAGGATACGGATTTCAGGATAGTCATTTGGTTTCTGTGAAAGAAGCAGACGGATATACTCTGATTCCTTCATCCCTCTTTCCTGTGCCTGCTTTTTCAGCCTGTCCGCCTCCTGCCGTGTAAGTCGGAAAGGCTTGATAATGTCTTTTTTCTCTCCTGCCATCTACCTTGACTTTCCCCCATTCTTTTTTAATGCCGGGGAAACATCGGGGAGAAGGTCCTCACCCGCTTTTATCTGGTCTGTCATCTTCTTGACGGCTGCATCAATCCCGCCCTTTGAATTTAAGTCCCTGATAAGCTGGTCTGCAAGTATCTGGGCAATTTCGTTGATTTCCGTCTCATACTTTGTGCGCTCAAACATGCCGTCCAGCACTTTCTCGTCTGCACTTAAATCCTCATAACGGCTGTGTTTCTCCACAAAATCTGAAAAATTGTCCGGGTTTTCCATCTCTGCCCTTGCCTGCTGCAAAAGTTCATAATTCCATTCGCAGGCAGAATCCACAAGATCGTCTATCGTTGTTTCTTCCCAGACGATTTTTTCCGTTTCCTTACACAAATCCCCACTGTATAGCTGTCCGTCTTTCTGCCCGATTACATAACCATGCCCGTCCATATACCCGCACAGCATTCCCGCCTCTTTCTCCGTCAAATGGAAATTCCTGTTATGGGAATCCATGAACGCTGCAAGCGCCCCGCCCGTTGTCAGTATCTCATATCCGCTTACAAAACCAGTTTTTCCCTTTGTGCTTAGACCTGTCACCAGTTCTTTTTCAAGACTGGTTTCTGTATGCCTTTCTTCCTGCGCCTTTTCTGTGTCCGTGGCTTCTTTCCTGTCTTTCAGCATCTGCCCAAGATACATCTGATCGCCTGTAAAAAGGAAATCGTCATATCCAAACTGTAGGGCTTTTTCTTCCCCCAGATCAAGCGGCTCCGTAAAAAGGACGGCTCCAAAATAATTTACCCTGACATTTTCCTCAACTGAAACCGGAAAGCCATTATCATCCCCATGCCGCAGCTCATAGCAGTACACACCTTCCGGCACAGTTTCTTTGTCTACCCGCAGTTCCGTGAACAGACCTTCCCTGCCAAGCAGTTCCACTTCCTCATACATCTCTTTTTGTGCGTCAACAGTTTCCATTTCCCCCGTTCCTCCTTTCCCTATGCCCGTTTCCAGAATCGGGAACCCATAAACCGATGCTATTTCCTCCCCAAGCCTGCGTGTAACCCTGTCAATGTCCGCTTCACTTGCTGTCCCCTCATACAGTTTATTCTGGAGCCTTTCCACCTGCCAGTCCGGTACATGTTCCTTTACTGCCCGGTAAAGGTAATGGTTTCTCCCGTCATGGTGTACGGCAGTGGAGCGCAGATCGCCTTTCTTGTCCACAAACCACTCCACATCATCGAACCCGCTTGAAAGACAGTCCCGGATATTGCCGCTGTCGATCATCCTGTATCCGCTTTTCCTGCCATTCCAGAGTCCCAGGTCCGCACACACAAGGATAGGCGTGGAGAGCTGTACATTGAGGTTCGCCCTCTCATCGTCCAGATAGCCGTCATTGAGTTCATGCATGAGGCTGTAATATTCCTCCTCTGTCCTGTCCGGGTATTCTTCTTCCAGAAACCCACGCCATTCCTCCAGTTCAAGGTTCAGGCTGCTCCATATGATGTGCTTTTCCTGTGCCTGTTCCATTTTCCACCTCCTTCCGCTGGTTCCCCGCCCGCATGTCCACGCAACGCAGCAGCCTGTTTCCGGGAAACACATCCGATTTTTTCTTTTATCCGTATGATAGAACCCCCGCCTTCCACCCTGTTCAAATTCCGAGGGGAATTTGCCAGATACGCACTTTGTAATACAAGTGCCTCTGGTTAGGGGGCTGCCCCTAAAACCCCGCTGATACATATAGTGAACTTAAAATATGATAGTATATTTCTATTTTGATTGCACTTTTTGCTATCATTATCCTGTTCTGATAGCACTTTTTAAGTTCTTTTTTCCGGGAACTTCCACGCCGGTCCTTCCGCCCTTTTTCGGTGATTGTACTTTTTGCAATCATTTTTGCAGAATGATTGTGCTTTTTCAGTTCTTTTTCGGAAAATGAACTCACTTTTTGCAATCACCCACCACTACCGTGCCATTTCCCGTTTTGGCGTGGCTGCACACAGGCATTTTTTCGCTTCCTGAAGCCACTGGTTATAGTCCTTGAAAGGCTTTGGCGGCGGGCAGTCCTCCACCTCATAATCCAGCCCGTAGTATTTTTCCATAAGTGCATCTGCCGCTTTCCTGCCCGGTCCGTCATTGTCCAGGCAGAAAGAAATCTTCCTGACTTTCGGGTGTTCCTCTAGGAATGTGGCAAGCGGCGCATCGGAAAGCATCCCAAGAGCCACCTTGTTTGTCTCATAATCCCCACGAATCTCCACATAGCTCATCAGGTCTATCGGTGCTTCAAATACCATAACTTCATCGCTTTTCCCATACCAGATATTGAACCCGTAATTTTTGTCGTTGCCCGCCACATCACACTTGAACGGTTTCCCTTCCCGGTCAGACACTCCCCTCATGCTCGCAAAGCGTGTTCTGCCCTGCACATCGTTCCCTTTAAAGACAATGTTGTGGTGGCTGCGCTCTTCATAAATCAATCCGCAGCTTACAAAATAATCCACTGTATGCCTGTCAAGCGCCCTGTCCCCTGTCAGATACGAATACAGACAGTCATTGTTCTTTGCACGGGCAGGGAGTACAAACGGCTTTTTCTTTTCTTCCGTGGAATGCTTTCCTTCCTTTTTTTCCACATACACACTGGCGCTCTTTTTTTCCCAGTCCCCGTCCCTCCGGTATCCTGAAAAATCAAGCAGCCAGAAAACAGCGTCCTTGACTTCCATTCCCGCAAAGACACGCAGGAAATCTATCTGCGAGCCGCCGTTGTTTCCCCTTTCATGTTCCCTTGACCACCGGAACCAGTTCGTGCGGTTGTAAATCCGTA
>CAJTVK010000178.1 GCA_910579645.1 uncultured Lachnospiraceae bacterium
TATGTTCTCGGCTCAAGCGGCTGCACAGGCACGGGATTGAAAATTGATTTCCATGAAGCAGCAGCATTTCCACTTGAACTTTAATGGAATTTTAGTATAATATTAAGAAGCGGCAAACCACTGAGCAAGGAAAAAAGAGCCAAAGGAAGAAGCAACGAAGCAGGGAAGAAGCAGAATGACAAGGAAGAAGTAATAAGGGAGAAGTAAAAAGTAAGAGGCAGCAAGTAAGAAGCAAAAAGCAAGAGACAGCAAGTAAGAAGTAAAAAGTAAGAGGCAGCAAGTAAGAAGCAAAAAGCAAGAGACAGCAAGTAAGAAGTAACAAGCAAGAGGCAGCAAGTAAGAAGTAACAAGCAAGAGGCAGCAAGTAAGAAGCAAAAAGCAAGAGGCAGTAAGTAAGAAGTAACAAGCAAGAGGCAGCAAGTAAGAAGTAACAAGCAAGAGGCAGCAAGTAAGAAGCAAAAAGCAAGAGGCAATAAGGAAGAAATAAAAGAAAAAAGCAAAAAGTAAGAGGTAATAAGGAAGAAGCAAAAAGTAAGAAGTCAAAAAGAGACAGAAAAGAAAGTAAGAAGCAACGAAGAGATAAGAACAAAAAGAAATTGGAAGCAGCAAGGAGTAACAGAAATATGGAACTGGAATTCGATGTCAGAATTACGGCAAACATTTTATATGATTATATGCTGCGCCACACATACAACAGTGCTTCCGGGCTTATAGGAACAATTGTAGGCGCACTTATGATAGTCGGTTTTTTCTATCAGGGAGGAGCCGTCTTCCTCATTGCCGGGGCGGTCATCCTGCTGTATCTGCCTTGGACTCTTTTCATAAAATCCAGACAGCAGATGCTTAACACGCCGGCTTTTAAGGAACCGCTGCACTATAGGCTGACGGAGGAGGGCATAGAGGTATCGCAGGGAGAAGAAACGCAGACGCAGAAATGGGAAGATATGCTGAAAGCCGTATCTACCCCCAAGAGCCTGATTGTATATACATCCAGGGTAAATGCATCCATTTTCCCGCGGCGGGATTTGGGGGAACTGGCTCCCGGGGTGATTGAGATGATTTCCACGCATATGCCTCCGGCAAAAGTGAAGATACGGGGATAAAGAGACTGACTGGACAGGGAGGAAGCGGAAATGACGGCAGAGACGAACAGCCCGGAAGAGACTTTTGCACTGGGGCGGGAAATAGGGAAAAATGCGTCTCCCGGAGATGTGTATGTATTGGTGGGAGACTTAGGCGTGGGTAAAACAGTATTTACCCAAGGCGTTGCGGAAGGACTTGGCATAGAAGAGGCGGTGTGCAGTCCCACTTTTACGATTCTGCAGGTGTATGAGGGGGGCAGGCTGCCTTTTTATCATTTTGACGTTTACCGCATCAAAGATGCGGAAGAGATGGAAGAAATCGGCTATGAGGATTATTTTTACGGAAACGGCGTCTGTTTTGTGGAGTGGGGCGACCTGATAGAAGAGATTCTGCCCGAGCATTGCAGGAAAATCGTTATCTGTAAGGATTTGGGCAAAGGGACGGATTTCAGGCGGATTACCGTGGAAGGGTGCCGGCCGGGGAAAGGGGTATAGTGACGGGATGAAGATTTTAGCTTTGGACAGTTCCGGATTGGTAGCATCCGTGGCAATTACGGAGGATGATTTGCTGATAGCGGAATATGATATCCAGTATAAAAAGACTCATTCGCAGACATTGCTGCCGATGATGGACGAAATATGCAGGATGACGGATTTGGATTCGGCTTCTTTGGATGCGGTGGCTTTGGCGGCGGGACCCGGTTCTTTTACCGGACTGCGGATAGGGTCTGCGACGGCAAAGGGGTTGGGGTTTGCATTGGGCATTCCGCTCATTGAGGTTCCAACCTTAGAGGGGCTGGCTTATAATCTGTACGGGACGGCGGACTGTATATGCCCTCTTATGGATGCAAGGCGCGGGCAGGTATATACCGGTATTTATGAATTTGCTTGGGAAAATGCAGAAGGGGCAGGGGACGGTTCCGGCGGCAGGGCAGAATATTCCATGAAGACGCTGGAACCCCAGTGTGCAGTGGCGGCGGAGGATATTGTCAGGAAACTGAATGCCATAGGGCGCAGAACCATATTTCTGGGAGACGGAGTGCCGGTATTCCGCGAGCAGCTGGCAAAACAAATGCAGGTAGAATACAGTTTCGCCCCGGCGCATATGAATAGACAACGGGCAGCATCCATTGCGGCTTTGGGCGGCATTTATATGAAAAAGGGAAAGACTGTGCCGGCAGCGGAGCATGCGCCTGTTTATCTGCGCCTTTCACAGGCGGAACGGGAGCGGAATGAGCGGCACGGCAGGGAAAGCGGGGAATGAGCGGCGCGGCAGAGAAAGCAGGGAATGAGCGGCACGGCAGGGAAAGCGGGGAATGAGCGGCGCGGCAGAGAAAGCGGGGAATAAGCAGCACGGCAGAAGCGGTACGGCAGGGAAAGCGCGGAAGAAGCGGCACGGCAGAGAAAGAGGGGAAGGAGCGGCACGGCAGGGAAAGCGCGGAAGAAGCGGCACGGCAGAGAAAGCGGGGAAGGAGTGGCGCGGCAGGGAAAGCGCGGAAGGAGCGGTACGGTAAAGAAAGCATGGAAAGCATGCAGGAAAATGGTTCGGGGAAAGGAAAATCGGCGGGATGCGGGACGGGAAGGGAGTAGCGGATGGTGACAGTCAGGCGGATGGAAGAACGGGACATAAAGGCCGCGGCTCGTCTGGAAGCGGAAAATTTTTCCGTTCCGTGGTCGGAACAGGCATATGCGGATACCCTGCTGTGTGATTACGCCTATTATTTTGTGGCGGAAGAGGGCAGAGAAGTGATCGGAGTCTGCGGCCTGCGGAATATTGCGGGGGAGGGGGAAATCACAAACGTTGTAGTGTCGAAGCCGTTCCGGCGCAGAGGGACGGCAGGCATGCTGTTGGAAACGGTTCTGACGGCCGGGGCGGCATTGGGGATAGAGGATTTTACCTTGGAGGTAAGGTGCGGTAACCGACCGGCGATTTGTTTATATGAAAAATTCGGGTTTAAAAACGAAGGAATACGCAGGAATTTTTATGACAAACCGAAGGAGGATGCCATAATCATGTGGCGGAGGAAAAGATAGGGACAGGAGGGCTCTTGGCAAAGTAACAGGAATTACCACTGTTTTTGTCGCAAAAACTCATGTATAATGACAGATATAGCAGCAAATTGTACATCTAGGGAGGATGAGACTATGCGTAAATATCTGGATGAAACCAACAGAGAACTGGATTCCGTTATCTGCAATTATTGCGGAAAAAAATTATTGGTAGAAAATGGAATTTTAAAAGAAGGATGTTTGGAAGTGGACCATGCTTTCGGATATTTCAGCAGAAAAGATGGACAGAACCATCATTTTGACTTATGTGAAGATTGTTATGAAAAAATGATTGCCAGGTTTCGGATACCGGTAGAAATTCAGGAGGCAAAGGAATTTTTATGATTGGCTGACAAGCCCGGGCCGGCATCAGGATAGGAGTTATATGTTAGACGTATGTTTGCTCGGAACAGGGGGAATGATGCCGCTGCCTTACAGATGGCTGACTTCCCTTATGGCCAGATACAATGGAAAAAGTATATTGATTGATTGTGGGGAAGGAACGCAGATTGCCATGAAGGAAAAGGGATGGAGCCCGAAGCCGATTGACATTATATGCTTCACCCACTATCATGCAGACCATATCAGCGGACTGCCCGGGATGCTTCTTACAATGGGGAATGCGGAACGGACAGAGCCGCTTCTTTTAGTGGGACCGAAAGGACTTTCCAGAGTGGTGAATGCGCTCCGGGTCATTGCACCGGAGCTTCCTTTCCCGATAGAATATATGGAACTGGAAGAAACGCAGCAGCGTATTGATTTTGACGGATTTCGGATTGAAGCTTTTCGTGTGAATCATAATGTGGTATGCTATGGATATAGCATAGTGATTGACCGTATCGGCAAATTTCAGGTGGAAAAGGCGACGGCGCTGGGGCTGGACAGAAGATACTGGAACCGTCTGCAGAAAGGGGAAACCATAGAACTGGACGGAAAAGTATATACGCCGGACATGGTGCTGGGGGAAGCCAGGAAGGGAATAAAGCTTACTTACTGTACGGATACCAGACCCACCGAGAGCATTGTCCGGAATGCGGCAGGCGCGGATTTATTTATCTGTGAAGGAATGTACGGCGAGCCTGATAAGCAGGAAAAGGCAAAGGAATATAAGCATATGACTTTTTACGAAGCGGCCCGTCTGGCCAAGAAGGCGGGGGCGGCTAAAATGTGGCTTACCCATTACAGCCCGTCTTTGGTGCGGGCAGAAGATTTTATGAGAGACGTAAGAAAAATCTTCCCGGCTGCGGAAGCCGGCAAAGACGGAAAGAGCATAGAGCTTATGTTTGAGGACAATGAATGACGGGCTGTGTCAGAGATGCCGTGTTTTGCAGGGCTGCAGGTGCAGGGCGGAGGAAGGAGGACGGAGTTATGAAGAATGCAAAGGAAAGGCAGAACCCGGTAAAATTAATCATTATCGGATGTATATTGGCTGCCCTGATTGTGGGTTTTTATTTTTACATAGCCAATAAGATGAAGGGCAATGCGGAAGAAAACGTTAAGGCAACAAAATCTCAGCAAGTGCTGATGCGGAATCTGAGTACCAATTATCCGCCGTCGCCGCGGGAAGTGCTGAAATACTACTGTGAGATTATCCAGTGTCTTTACAACGAACCGCATACGGATGAGGAATTGAAAAAATTGGCGAGCCAGATTCAGCTGTTATATGACGATGAATTTGTGGCAAATCAGCCGGAGGATCTGTATTTGCTGAATCTTGCCGGTGAGATTGCGGAACTGAATAAAAAGGACATGAAAATTTCCAGCTATTCCACGTCTTCCAGTACGGATGTGGAAACTTTTACAAGGGATAATTATGAGTGGGCAAGGCTGTATTGTATGTTCAATATCCGGAAAGGGACGGATATGCTGGTGACCACGGAACGTTTCCTGATGCGTAAGGACGAGGCGGGGCATTGGAAAATATATGGTTGGGAACTGGCGGAAAATTAAAACAGAAAGTGCGGTTAGGGGCATGGAGGAAATATTGATATTGGCAATCGAAAGCTCTTGCGATGAAACGGCGGCGGCAGTGGTGAGAAACGGCAGGGAAGTTTTATCCAACGTCATCTATTCTCAGATTGCGCTGCATACGGAATTCGGCGGCGTGGTGCCGGAGATTGCGTCCAGAAAACATATAGAGAAGATAAATCAGGTCATGGAGCAGGCATTGACGCAGGCCAAAGTCGGGCTGAAGGATATTTCGGCTATTGCGGTGACTTACGGCCCCGGGTTGGTGGGGGCCTTGCTGGTGGGGGTATCGGCGGCAAAGGCGGTAAGTTTTGCCGCAGGAATCCCGTTGGTGGGGGTACATCATATTGAAGGTCACATCAGTGCCAATTATATTGAAAATAAAGAGTTGGAGCCGCCGTTTCTCTGTCTGGTAGTGTCGGGAGGGCATTCTCATCTGGTGGCAGTCAGGGATTACGGGGAGTATGAAATCATCGGGCGTACCAGAGACGATGCGGCAGGGGAAGCTTTTGACAAAGTGGCAAGGGCAATCGGGCTAGGCTACCCGGGAGGTCCTAAGATAGATAAGGTATCAAGGGAGGGAAACCCGGATGCCATTCGTTTCCCAAGGGCAAAGGTAGCGGGATCCGCATATGATTTCAGCTTCAGCGGGCTGAAATCGGCAGTGCTGAATTATCTGAACTCCTGCGAAATGAAGGGGGAGCCGGTTAACACTGCCGATGTGGCAGCCTCTTTTCAGAAAGCCGTGGTGGAAGTGCTCACGGAGCATTCTATGGAAGCCGTGAAAGCATATGGCTGCAGAAAATTTGCCATAGCAGGAGGAGTGGCTTCCAATAATGCGCTCAGGAATGCATTGGAAGAGGCGTGCGCAAAGGCAGGGGTGGCTTTTTATTCTCCGTCGCCGGTTTTCTGCACGGACAATGCAGCTATGATTGGAGTAGCCGGGTATTACGAATATAAAAAGGGAATAAGGCATGGTTATGATTTGAATGCGGTTCCTAATTTGAAATTAGGCGAACGGATATAGTGTTCCGACAACGCATCGCCTCCCTCTTCCGGCTTTACCCTGACGCAAACAACAAACACTGATTACTCAAGGATTCAGGCAATAATGTATTAGAGGCATGGGAAGAGAGGAAATAGAATGGACAGAGGACGGAAGGATGAAGGCGGAAATATACTGCCGGAAAGGAAAAAATGTACGGCAATCATTCTTGCCGCCGGGCGCGGCACAAGGATGGGAGGCGATGTGCCCAAACAGTATCTGATGCTGAAGGGAAAACCGGTATTGTATTATTCTCTGAAAGTGTTTCAGGATAGTTTTATAGATAAAATAATTCTGGTTGCTTCCGAAAAGGAAGTGGAGTATTGCAGGGAAAAAGTAGTGGGGCATTTCGGATTCGGAAAAGTGGCAGCCGTGACAGCCGGAGGAAACGAACGTTATCATTCGGTATGGGAGGGGCTGAAAGCCGCCGGGGAATGTGACTATATTTTCATTCATGACGGTGCAAGGCCCTTTGTGACGGAAGATATATTGGAACGTGCATATGCAAATGTTTCCAAATACCATGCATGTGTCGTAGGAATGCCTGTGAAGGATACGATTAAAATTGCGGATGAGAACGGATTTTGCGCATCCACGCCGAGCAGGGACAGTGTATGGGCGGTTCAGACACCACAGGTGTTTTCCTATCCGCTGATTAAAGATGCTTACGGCACATTGATGAAGAAAGAGAGAGAATGCCTGGGACGGGGGCTGCGGATTACGGATGATGCCATGGTAGTGGAGACTTTTACGGACAGAAAGGTGAAACTGGTGGAAGGGAGTTATAGAAATATAAAACTTACTACGCCGGAGGACTTAAAGGTGGCAGAGTCTTTGCTGTGAAAGCTTTTGCTCTCATGGCACATAAGTGCGGATATGACCTTTAAAATATGGTTTTTAAAAAAATGGAAAAATTTTTAAAAAAGTTGTTGACATTCAATTATTTTTTTGCTAATATAGTTTTTGCCGCTGCTGATGAAATAAAAACAACGGCAGACAAAATGAAAATAAACGCTGGATAAAGCGTATGGACATGGAGAGGTATCGAAGTGGTCATAACGAGGCGGTCTTGAAAACCGTTTGTCCGCAAGGGCGCGTGGGTTCGA
>CAJTVK010000179.1 GCA_910579645.1 uncultured Lachnospiraceae bacterium
TATCCTCTAACATCTGCTGAAATGCCGGACGATTGAAATTGACCCCTGAGTAACCGTCATCCACCCTTACCTCGTGGATTTTGATGTCCTCCATGGATTTCAGATAGTCGAAAATAAGTTCCTTCTGATTTGTAATGCTGTCGCTCTCTTCTTTATCCCCATCCTCTTTAGACAGGCGCAGATAAAGGTCAGCATTATAAATTTTTGTATTTAGATTTGTCTCCATATGTTCACCTCAAATAGCCATGTTTGCTGTCAAACCTGTTCTATTTGGGGTTCTGCTTCGTCCATAATTATTATATCATTTTGCAGAAAAATTGTCCATAGAAAGGCCAAACATTTTCACAATTACGTTAAACCTCTGCCATCCTGGCACATAACTTCACAAGCTTGTTTTCAAGGCTTTCATCCGTATCAGAAAAAGATGTTTTGACTACCATACCATTACAAATAAAACAAAAGGGATTTCTTACTTCCCTTATAAATGCAAGGAGACGTTCCTCCTTCGGCAGCGTCCTGTCTATTCTGATTTTACCTATATCCGCCAGAATACCGGCATCCACTGTCCGGATATCTACTTTTTTTAATTCCTCCAATTCTGCAGCTACCATTCCCGTTCCCCCGGTTTCCCTTATTCCACTATATTATTTTCTGATTGTCCATTATGTACTTTTTCATATGTGTATTCCGGCAACCTGATTATTTGGAACTATCTTTTGTAGCTGTTATCCTGTTACTTCCCCGCTATCACAAGGAATCTCCCGTTTTTCCCATGTACACGCCTGTCACAGGTGGCAAGGGTGATAATACTGGCGGGCGCATGGTCAGGCTCCTCATAAAATAATGCCCTTCCCTGTAATTCCTCCATCCATGCGTTGTAGTTTTCCATATCAGCATGGTTCCTGATGCGGAAATCCCATTCCGCCAGGTCGTCTATGCTGTATTTGACTACCGCCATCACCTGATAGGCGTTTGCGCCCCCGTAGGCATCCGTGAAATAGATGGTCGGATGCTCCTTAAAATAATCTTCCTGCTCATATTTTAAGAGTGTTGAAAACATGGCATCAGAGCCAGTGCCCATGTTGTGGCCGTAGATGACACGGTTGAAATCCCATATTTCCGTATCCTTATCCATGAACGGGCATCCGGCCTTATCCTTATCCCCTGAAAAATCATGGGAGAGGTAAAAGGCATTGTCATCCGTTCCCACCACCGGAAAATTGATTAAAGTATCGGGGATGCAGAGCCATCCTTTGATGTCCTGATTTTCACTGCAAAGCGCATCCCAATCGTAGACCTCCAATCCCATCTCCCGCATCTCTTCCTCATACTCCTGCCTATACTGTTCCGCATCCGCTTCCATTTCAGAGGACATTTCTTCCAGCTCCGCCACCGCAAGCTCCTGTTCCTTTTCCCTCCTGTATTCAAGGGCGGCATTAAGCTGTGTGTAGGCATCCGCTATCGCCTGGTATTCTTCAAGCTGTTTTACCGCACGGTAACGGAATATCCCCATGCCGATTATGCAGATAAGAGAAACAGTAGTGCCTACGATAATCTGCACTGTGATACGGTTTCGTTTCTTTTCCGGCAGATTCGGGAAAAGTTTTTCCCCAAGCCTGCCTATATAATCTTTTATTTTATCCATACTCCGCCTTTCTTTGAAATTATTGAAAATGCATCAGGGGATGCTGCTTTTTTCCTGCCGCATCCCCATACTGCCGGGTTAATTCCGGGAGTACCTGTTCAGCCTCCGGCTTCATAGTTACTCCGGATTCCCTGTCCTTCTCTGGCATATCTCAAAATATCCCCTGTCTATCTCCGCCCCAAGGTAATTCCTCCCTGTCTGTATTGCCGCAAGGGCCGTACTCCCTGTTCCCATAAAGCCGTCAAAAATAAGTTCCTGCGGGTCGCTGGATATCTGTACCAGCCATGAGAGAAATACCATATTTTTTATAGTCGGGTGGTATATCCCGCTGCGTTTCGGCCATGTGGAATTGTAAGTTGCCTTTGGGTACTCCGGGTCGAACCAGCAGGCGTTAAACCTCGTCTTATATTTCCTGTTTGCCTCCTTTCTCCCACGGCGCACTGCCCCTTCTTTCCCTTTATTCTCCATCAGTGTGGTATGGCGGAAAGCCCGCCTGCCTTTCTGGCAGAAGATTACCCACCCCGCATTGTTCGCATAGCTGCCCGTCAGGTCGCCAATCCCTCCCACCGTTCCCTTCTCTACTACCATGCAGTTTTTGACGGTAAAGCCTGCCTCCACAAGACACTGATAATGGTAGGGGTAGCAGTCGAAACGGGTAAAGACATAGGCATGGGCATCCTCCTTTAAAATGCGGTAGCTCTCTGCCGCAAACCGCTTGTAATCTATGCCCCCATCCCCTTCCAGTACCGGGTACTTCCTTGCGGTGAATTTATTCTGGTAAGAAATACCGTAGGGCGGGTCGGTAAGTATCATGGACACGGAGCCGTCTGGCATCCGACCCATAAGCTCCATACAGTCCATGCAGTATATCCGGTTAATGTATATCCCTGTTTTCCCTCCCTTCTGCTGCATATTTTTCTGTACCTGTTTTTTTATTGCTAAAAATCCGGCCTGGCAGGAAGAATCCCTTATATAGTGAGAGGCAGGAGAAAATCCCCTGCCGCCACTAATCCGCCGCCTATGCAGCTTCACTGATAAGTAAGTATATATCTCTCCTCTCTTTCCCGGTTTTCTGTTTCCTGCTTACCATACTGCAAAATATATCAATATCCTCACAGCACACACCCGTCACAGGCAGCCCTTCCGGCCCTTCTCCGCTTCCAGCACTGATGCGCCAATAAGAGCAGCGCCGCACAGCCCAAGGGCAGTAAGAAAAGCAAAGGGTGACGCATAGCCGGTCTGGATGACCGGTTCGCTTCCTTTCCCATCATTCCCGTTTCCTCCTTCCGTTTTTGTAGCCTTGTCGGTATCTTTATTTTTATCTGAATGCCCACCTGCCGTGTTGCCGGAGACTGTGCCATTTGTATTCTTATCTTTGTCCGAAGTGTTTTTATCGTCTTTTCCATTGGTATTTCCTGTACTGTTACTGTCCTGACCGTGTTTTTCTGCTTTCTCCCATCTCGCATAGAGACTGATGCTCCTGCCAGGTTTGTAAGTCTCCCCTTCTGTTCCAATAAATACGTGCCTGTCCGTGTACCAGCCCTTGAAGGTGTAACCCTCACGCTCTGCACCGGGCAGCTTCACACTTCCGCCCTCCACAACCTTCACGGATGCATTCTTCGTTTTGCCGCCGTTTGCGTCATATTTAATGGTGTAGGTATTTAAAGTCTCACCGGAATTATTATCTCCATCCTGTGTGCCGTCTCCGTTTCCCGTGCCGCTTCCATTACCGCCACCGTTGCCGTCATTGTCTCCCGTACTTTCACTATTGCCCGAATCCCCGCTGTTTCCTGAATCTCCACTATCACCGTTGTCTTTAGCCTTTTCCCATTTCGCATAGAAATCCGTGTCCTTTGTGATGCGGTATGTATCACGGTAAGCCCCCGCAAACTGTGTCAAGTCATCGTCCAGATACCAGCCTGTAAAGTCATATCCCTTACGCTCCGGCAGGGGAAGGTAGAGGCTCCCGTCTTTGATAATGGTAAGCTCTTTTACTTTAATTGTGCCTTTCCCGGCATAAAAACGCACTTTACAAGTGTCGGGATCAGTATCATCCTTACCGTTATCATCATCCTTCACCGTTTCCTTTTCCCAGAGTGCGTAAGCTGTCATATCCTTAACCGTTTTCATCTCACTTCCGGGGATTCCAAGTAAAATCCCGCCGTCTTTTTCCGTGTACCAGCCAAGGAAGTTATAACCTTTCTTTTCTGTTTTCGGTAAGCGGATCACATCGCCTTTTGCCGCCTTAATGGGCTTAACCGCATTCCCACCGTCTGCATCAAAAGTGGTGGTAACTTTCACCGCCTCTTTTTTCCCAAAATGTGCCTTTAAACTGATATCCGACTGCACGATAAATTCCTCCCCGGCCTGTCCTGCACACACGTTTTCATCAGAAGCTAAGAACCATCCAAGGAATTCATATCCGTTCTTGCTGCAAAGAGGGAGGATGACTGCGCTTCCCTTTTCTGCGCTGATACTTTTCCTTACCGTCTCGCCGCCGTCTGCGTCAAAGGTTACGGTACAGATAACCGATTTTTCCTCTTCTTTTTCCTTCTCATAACGGGCTTTCAGTGTCACGTCAGCTAAGACCGTATATTCTTCCCCGGCTTTCCCGATCAGAGAATCCCCGTCATACCAACCGTTGAAAATAAATCCTTCTTTGGTGCAGAGGGGAAGGATAATAGTATCACCTTCCTTTGCCGTGATCGTGCCGCCCTGCATCTTCCCACCGTCTGCGTCAAAGGTGATGGTGCAGATAACTGCCTCTTTTTCCTCATAATGTGCTTTCAAGGTAACGTCATCAGCAACCGTATAATCCTCCCCGGCCTGTCCAATACAGGTATCTCCGTCATACCAGCCGGTAAAGATAAAATCGCCCTTCGTGCATTTCGGAAGGGTAATGGTATCGCCTATCTTTGCAGTAATACTGCCGCCCTCGATTTTCCCGCCGTCTGCGTCAAAGGTAACGGTCGCTTCCGATTTTTCCCATGCGGCATAATAAGAAATATCTTTCTGCGGAACGGTATAGGTATCGCCGCCATTCCCGGCAGGGATTGTCAATTTCTCGTCCTCATGCCAACCCGTGAAATTGTACCCTTTTCTGGAAGCTTCCGGGAAGGTAAGTTCCGAACCGGGAACCGCCTTTGTGCTGTCCGTGCCAATCTTTCCGTCATTGTAGATAAAAGTGATGGTGACGGGCTCCTTTTCCTCCCATTTCGCATAGAGGTAAAGGCTTTCCGTAAGATTGACCTCCTGTCCGGGCGTGTAGTCCGTTCCCGTTCCGTCCGGCTCCGTGTTCCACCCGGCAAAATCGTAACCATATTTTTCCAGTGTTCCCATGTAAGCGGAGGCCGCCGTATCATCCATAATGACCGCTGTATCACCGCTGGTGTATTCATCAGGGTCAGAGAAACAGCTGCTCTCCCCATTCCCGGCATTGTTGGCGTCATACATGATATGGTAAGTCTTTGGCACTTCCGCAAGGTAAAGGTTATCGCCCCTTTTTTCCGTACAGTAATCCTTTACGTGCCACGGGAACTGTTCCGGGCTCGCTTCCTTCCCAAACAGTGTGCCGTCAATCAGCACCCTGCCGGGCTTCACTACGTCCGGGAACCCGCCAAGCACAAAGGTTGAACTGCTCTCAAAGCTTTCATCTAGCAGGACAGATGCGCCTGTATTGTAAAAGAATAAAATATCACACGGGGATGCGCCCACCGCAAGGTTGCCCTCCATGACAATGTTCCCGGACAAGACAATCCCCGTCTCATTCATGTAGCAGATGGTGCCGCCCGCATAGCTTTTTTCCTCTGAACGGTTTCCTGTAAAGCTGCAGCCGCGGATTTCAAGGGGCTCCGTTCCCTCCCCCGATACGGTCTGGATGGCGCTGCCCCTCCCTGCTGTGTTCCCGGTAAAGGTGCATCCGCTTACTACCGACCTGTAGCCTGTTACGGTACATAAGCCGCCGCCGTCGTAACCGGCGCTGTTCCCTTCGACCAGGCTGTCGGTCAGCGTAAGAGGCGCACGGCTGTAGAGCCCGCCGCCGGTGGAGCCTGCCCTGTTGCCGGAAAAAGTCATACTGGAGAGCTCCCCGCTCCCCTGGAGGTACATGCCGCCGCCCCACGCTGCGGCATAACAGTTCCTGACCGTGCCGGACACAGCCGACACATGGGAATCCCTTTCTGAATGGATGCCGCCACCTCCCCCTGATGTATAGCAGTTCCGGATTAAGCCGCCATCCATGGTAAAGCTGCTGCCCTGCCTGATATGGAGAGCCCCTGCTGTATGGAGTGACCTGCCCCCATCGCCCTCATGTCCATCCGTATTGTAATTATTCTGTAAGACAGTGCCATTCCCCATGGAGTAAGAGCCATCCACATAAATCAGCGGGCTGTTCCAGACTTTGCCTAAATTGCTGAAATCCCCGTCCAGCACTGCGCCGCCGTCAAAGATGATATCCTGCGTGGCAAAGCTGCCGCCGCTGACTGCAAGCAGGACGGTATCGGTATCTGTGCCATAGCTTTTTCCAACAAAGTCGTCTTCCCTGCTGATCACTGCCGGGTTTCCGGTATCCCCACTCCTTAATGTGATGTTTTCTGCGGTAACTTCAAGTGTTGAAGATACACTGCAATCCTTAAGCACTGTAATCGTATCTCCAGCCTGCGCACTGGCAAAAGCCTCCTCCAGCCCTTCATAGTCGGTATCCCCGATCCTTGCCTCATAGGTTACGGTAATATCCTGCTCCGGTTCCTGTTGCTGTTCCGGCTTCCAATTGGCATACAGGTTCAGGCTCCGCTCCGGGGTAAACTGTCTCCCGGCCGGCCCTACGGACAGAAAGGTATGCACGTTTCCATTCTCAACCACCTGTATCCAACTTTCAAGGTAATGCCCTTCATAAGACGCTTCCGGCAGGATAATACTTTCTCCTTTAGGCACGGTGACGCTTTCTGTCTCACAGGTTCCCTCATAGGGCTCAAAATTGACCGTGTAGGTTTCTTCCGTCTCTGCCGCCTTTACAAGCAGGGGAACGCTCCCCAATACCCCTGCGCCAATAGTGGACAGCATGGTGGCAAACAGTAAGAGCTTTGAAAATCTTCTTTTTCTTCCCATCTTTCTTCCTTTCCTTTTTTAGTTTCCTGGCAGGGATACAGCCCGAAAAGTCAATCTTTCCAGACTGCCCTGCACATAGTTTAAGAGGAAAATCCCCTATGCCTACAGCATGCCGTAAACACAGCAATTTCTAAATATGACACCCTGTTTTCACAACATGCTGTATCTGCGTCATTTTTCCACACCACCTCCTTCCAGCCAGCCCATGGAAAAGCATAAGATATTTTCCATTTATACCTTTCCACGGAATGGCTGGATAATTTCTGCGTATATCCGCTCTCATATCCACATCTTTTCAGTATATCTGTAAAACAATTCTTTCAAGTCTCCACTTATAAATATGAAAATGCCAGTACCCATGATGGGATTTTCATTTACCCAGCCCCCTACTGGCAGGGAGTATGCAGGGTGGGATGGCTAAACCCATTCATAGTCCGTGACAGGGAACGCTTCCCTCTCCCTGCCCGTCCTCCGGCGTGCTGTTCCGGCTGCCCT
>CAJTVK010000180.1 GCA_910579645.1 uncultured Lachnospiraceae bacterium
GGTACAGGTTCTGGAATATATGGCGGAAACCATGAAAATGATAGAGTAAAGAAAAGATTCGGCCGTTGCGGGTCTGCCCGGAATGATCTTTTATTGAGATGGTTCTGGGCAGGCCCGTAACTAAAGGATGAAAGGTAAGATACGATGAAGATAAATGCATGGCAGACTATGAACCTTGACAACAAATGTTCCGGCAGTTTTTACCTGCCGGAATGGAATATCAGTATGTAAGGACACAAAACATCCGGATCATTGGAAGATGATGAGGGGAGAGCTTCGCGGAGAAATATTTGCCTGCAGGGAGGTATGTGACAGGACTTTGATGCAGGTGGAACGAGGAATCGTAACAGGAGAAGGAAAAATATGAGCGGCATCCCTAGCATGAGGCAGTACTGGCAGGCTGCCTTGAAATCCGGGTGATAATGATACCTCTGCCGGAGAACACGGCAGCCGGAGCGGCGTCCGGGGATAGCTGTGGCGTGAAAGGGTGCTGCAGGGTATTCAGACAGCCATGCCGGGCGGTTTTTACATATTCCGTCCCACACCGGGGAGAGAAAATAAAAATCCATGGCAGGGTATTATGCCCTGTCTTGGCGTGTGGGGGTATTTAAAAATAATATAAGAAAGAGTAGTGCTACTTTTAGGGATATCTGATCCCGTACATGAGCTTTGTTGCGTTGTGTTACATGGTAACAGGGTTTATGTACGGGATTCTGGTTATAAGAAGGTTAAGATACGAAGGTGTAAACCTGCGCTGCTACGGTGTAAAGAACCGGTGCAGGTATAGGACAATCAGATGCGGGAATAAGATAAAAACAGGGAAGGAGATGATTGTGCCATGGGTCTTACAGCAGAGGCACTGGCAGGGCTTACACCAGAGGAACTAAGAAAGATGGCAGAGGTGGATGTGCGTACAGTAGACATTGACACCTTGACTGATTTAAGGGATATAGAGATAGACACAAAAGCGCCGGTGGAAAAAAAGCTGGCATCTTTTGCAAGGCAGACGAAAAACCCGTATGTCAACAGGATCGGGGATTATGTGGTAAAAGTATGCTACCAGAAAGAAGGCTCTACCATAGATGAAAAGATGGAAGAGTACATACGCAGGCTTGCAGAAATTTATGTATAACCGACTTGAAAGAAACGGAAAAATATGATAGTATATAGTCAGGACTAAATCAGTGTTGCACCTGACTTGGCGACCCCAGCGGCGATACAATTAACATAAGGGAGACGCACGGAGTGCGGATTCCGTTGTTTGCAAAAGTCAGGAGTGATACATATATGAAAGAAAAAACATTCTATGCAGCCATGTACCTGCGTCTTTCGAGGGATGACATCCCGGCTGGGGACGGGGGAAGGCCTGCATCTGTAAAGGCAGAGAGCGAGAGCATCGCAAACCAGCGTGAGCTGATCAGAGCCTATATCCGTGAGCAGCCGGATATCGAGTTGTATGATATCTATGCCGATGACGGATTCTCAGGCAGCAATTTCGACAGGCCGGAATTTAAGAGGATGATGTGCGACATTGAGGCGGGCGGGGTAAACTGCGTAATCGTAAAAGACCTGTCCCGTTTCGGGCGTGACTATATTGAAGCCGGGAGGTACATTCAGAAGACCTTCCCGGCTCTTGGCGTTCGTTTTATTGCGCTGACTGACCATTATGACAGCCTTAAGGCGGACACGGGGGAAAGCTCCATCGTGCTTCCGGTCAAGAATTTCATCAACGATTCCTACTGCAGGGATATTTCTACCAAGGTAAGGAGCGGGCTGGAAGTGAAGCGGAGGAATGGGGAGTACATTTCCCCTTTTGCGGTATACGGGTACAGGAAGGATGCAGAAAACAGGAACCGGCTTGTGGTGGACGAATATGCGGCGGGGATCGTCAGGAAGATATTTGCGTGGAAGATCGCAGGCATGGCGGTGGCGGCAATAGCGGAACAGCTAAACGGGCTGGGCATCCTTTCGCCTAAAGAATATAAGAAATCCCTCGGGCTGAAGTACAACAGCGGTTTTTCCGGCGCGGGGAGGTCATTATGGGGCAGTGCGTCCGTGAAACGGATACTGACCGATGAGACATACCTTGGGCATCTGCTGCAGGGGAAGACACAGAAGGTAAATTATAAGGTGAAAAAGAGTGTGGAAAAGCCGAAGGAGGAATGGGTGCGCGTGGAAAACACCCATGAGCCGCTTGTCCCGGAAGATGACTTCCAGATCGTGCAGAATCTCCTTAAATCAGACAGCAGGCTGGGGCCGGGCATGGAGAAGGCAGGGCTGTTTGCGGGGCTTCTATTTTGCGGCGACTGTAAGGAGCAGATGGTGCGCCGGGTGAACCGTTATAAGGGGAAGGAAAAGGTTTATTACATCTGTTCCACGAAGAACCGTGGGGAAGGGTGCAGCAGGCACAGCATAAAGGAAGAAGTGTTGAAGGAGCTTGTTGAAAAGACTGTTAAGAAATATGCCAACACGTTCCTTGAAGAAAAAGCCCTTTTTGACAGGGCAAAGGAGAGGGAGGAAGGATTTGAGGCAATTTCAGCATATGATAAGGAAATATGCCGCCTGAAGGAAGAGCAGGACAGGTATTACAGCTTATGTTCCGGCCTTTATGAAGACTTAAGGGAAGGGGTAATTACAAAAGAGGAGTTTGAGCGCTTTCATAGCAGTTTCAAGGATAAGGCGGCACAGCTTGAGGAAGCCCAGAAAAAGCAGGAATCCCTGATCAAGGAAATGTTTAAGAAGGGCGTCCTTTCTGCAGGGCGGCTGAAAACATTTCAAGACTGCGTGGAGCTTAAGGAGCTTGACCGCCACACGCTGGGGAGTCTTGTAAAGCGCGTCTATGTGTATGAGGGCAGGCGTATTGAGATCGAATATTATTTCATGGACCAGTACCGTGTCATGCTGGGTGCGGATATAGACCGGGCGGACGGACAGCAGGCAGTGCATGATGTGGGAAGGGGTGCGTGAGGATGGGAAGGGTTTCAAAACGCGGTACTTCCACAATAGGGACTCCCGTGGTAAGCAATAGAGTAACATCCGGAGGGAAGAAACGGTATAAAGCAGGAATTTATGCAAGGCTTTCGGCGGATAGTAATGAACGCAAGAACGAATCCATTGACGTGCAGGAAGAGATTGCAAGGAAACATATAGAGAGGCTGAACCGGGGAGGACAGGAAGTGATTGATATCATTGAATGCTACAGGGATCTTGGGAAGACCGGAAGCAACTTTGACAGAGAAGGCTTTAGACGCCTGATGCAGGATATCCGGCTGGGTGATATTGACTGCGTGGTGGTGAAAGATTTATCACGGTTTGGAAGGAATTACCTTGAAGCGGGCAATTATATAGAGAAGATTTTCCCGTTCCTTGGGGTACGGTTCATTGCGGTTTCGGACGGCATCGACACCGGCGATAAGGGGAATGACACAAAGCAGATGGCATCGGAGATCAAGAACCTTGTCAACGATATGTACGCAAAGGATTTTTCAAAAAAGGCAAAGACCGGACTGAAACAGCGCAGGGAGTCAGGCTCTTATGTTGGCGGGCCGCCGCCATACGGTTATAAGGCAGTCTGGGAAGGGAAGATAAGAAGGCTTGTCCCCGATGAAAATACGGCGGAGATTGTGAAGCATATTTACCAGTCATTTATAGAGCTGGAAGGCTACAAGGCAGTCACGGATGATTTAAACCGCCGCAGGGTCAATCCCCCGGCAGTCTATAAGCAGACAGGGGAAGTGTTCTGCCCGTCGGACAGGGAATATAAGGGATGGGATAAAAGTACGGCGGAGCGGATCATTAAGAGCGGGATCTATGCGGGGACACTGGTGCAGGGGAAAACTTCCATTACCGCCCGTGATGAAAGCAGCCGCATCCATAAGCCGGAAGAGGAATGGGTGGTCAGGGAAAATGCCCATGAGGCTCTGGTGAGTGCGGAGTTGTATCAGAAGGCACAGGAAACAAGGAATAGGATAGATGAGGCTTCGGCATCCTGCAGACACCAAACGGGAGGCGTTCCCATTGGAGAAAATATTTTTGACCATGTGCTGTACTGCGGTGTCTGCGGAAGGAAAATGACCAGGCACAGCTATGTCAAGATTTATGCAGACGGACATAAGGGGAGAATGGAAGGTTATTTCTGTCAGAACGGCGGGCAGACCAAAACCGGGGTCTGTCCGGAGTCTAACCGTATCTCAAAACAGGAACTGATGGGGGTTCTGATACCGCTGCTCAGGACAGAATTTGCCGTTTATCTGGATAAACCGAAACGGTTTGTGGAAGCAGGGAAAGAGCAGATAGGCAGCGCCATAGCCCGACTTGAAAAGGAAAGAGACGACCTGCGGCGCAGGACATTACGGCTGGAAGAGGAAAACACGGGAGCTTACATGTCCTACCGGGAAGGGAAGATGTCACGGAAGGAATATATCTGCTTTAAAACGGAACAGGAAGAACGCCTGCGGGAATTAAAAAAACAGGAAGAGGAACAGGAAGAGAGGCAGAAAGGCATGGAGAAAGTGCAGGAGAGATATGTAAAAGCAGTGCACTCCCTGCTGAAGCTGAAAGATACTGGAGGAGTGACCACAGAGATGGTTGATTCTTTAATAGAGAAGATCCATGTGTATCCGGGAAAGCGTGTCGAAGCAGAGCTGCGGTATACGAATGAGATGCTGGAAGGGTGGGACTGAATGAAGGTTGTGGCAATGTATTTAAGGCTTTCGTTAGAAGATGAGCGGGGCATGGAGGCTGAGGAGAGCAACAGCATATCCAGCCAGAGGATATTGATCCGCAGTTTTATCAGGCAGGATGCGGTACTTAAGGAATATGAAGTGAAAGAATTTAGCGATGACGGCTGGTCGGGGACAGGCATGGACAGACCGGGCATGAACCAGCTCCTTGCGGAAGTAAAGAAAAACAGGGTACAGTGCATTATTGTGAAGGATATGTCCCGGTTTTCAAGGGATTACATTGAGATGGGAACCTATCTGAATCAGATATTCCCCTTTATGGGGGTAAGATTTATTGCGCTGGGCGACCATTATGACAGCATGGAATATGGCGGGACTACCATAGAGATCGACACTGCATTCCAGACGCTTTTGTATGACCTGTACAGCAAAGATGTTTCCGTCAAAGTGAAGGCTTCCTTTGAAAACAAGTGTGCAAAAGGGGAATATGTCTTCGGGCAGGTTCCATTTGGCTACAGGAAAAGTAAAAATGAACGGAATACGGTCATAGTGGACGAGAAAGAGGCAGAAGTGGTACGCTATATTTTTGCCCTTGCCGCTGGCGGTGATGCCTCTGGAAACAGTGCATTCAGGGATAACGGTGTAGAGGGAATGAGCAGCACACAGATAGCGGAACAGCTGAAAAAAGAGGGGATACCTACGATCACGCAGATGCGGAAGCCGGATAAAAAAGCGGAGGACGGGAAAGTACGTGCATGGAGCAGCCAGGCGGTCAGGAAGATCCTGAACAACCGTTTTTACCTGGGGGAGATGGCATATGGGAAATCGGTGCGGAAGTCGGTGGGGAGCAAAAATGGCATTGCCGTGCCGAAAGAGGAATGGAAAGTGATACCGAACCATCATGAGGCTCTTATTACACCGGAAATATTTGCACGGGTTTCAAAGTTCAGGCCGGACATTTCAATAAAGAAGAAAGATGCTGCAAAACAGGGCAGGGGAAAGAATCCGCTGACCGGGAAACTGTACTGTGGTGGGTGCGGTTATGCTATGGTATACAAGCCACTGCAGGGGAAAAATAAGCACAGATGTTTTGAATGCCACAAGCATTCCATACTTAAGATACCGGAGTGCTGTACCTATTTTAACGCGGATATACTTGAAGAACTGGTATTGACAAGGATAAATAAGGAACTGATGGTGCGTGGGGAAGCAGCAAGGCAGGAGAAGAACCTGCACATGTTCCAGAAGTCCCGGATTGCGGAAATAAAGAAGAAGCTGGAAGCCATGTACCATGACAAAAAGCAGGCGCAGGATTCAAAGGTGGCACTATATGAAAGCTATGCAGATGGCGGTATGGCACCGGAGGAATATCGCAAGGAAGCTGACCGGCTGGATCAGCAGGTGGTTTTATTGAGTCAGCAGATATATGACGGGGAAGAAGAACTCTTCAAGCTGGAAGCGGAAAACGAAAAGCTGGAGGAGGATATGAAGCAGGTGATCCGCTATTCCCATATGGAAAAACTAACACAAGAGCTGGTTGATGTTTTCATTAAGAAGATATATGTATATAGGGACAAGAGGGTGGAGATTGAGTGGAATTTCAGGGAAAGATAACTTAGCATTAATTTACCACGATTTTTTTACGAACTTGACATTAATTTATCACAAGCCCAACGAAGTTATGCGGGTTTCAGCGATTTTGCTTCAAAAAAAGTTAAAAAAGTTCGTGACATTAACTTGACACAATCGGGGTATGGGGCGCTTTGTGTCGAAAGTAGTTTGCCGAGGTAGAAATGAGGGGATTTTGGAATAATAGGCACTTTATTTTGTGGCATATTGTGTCGAATAAAGTGTTTATTATGTGTTAGTTTAGGATAAATCGAATGAAATAAACATATGAAATATAAAAAATGCAAATTGTATTTCAAACATAGTTGTGTATACAGTATGATAATGATATGATGTAAATAAGAAATACGGAGGATTGTTTATGGGAAATATATATGATGGAGCGTTTCGGACAATTTTAAACGACTGCAGACAGATGATTATTCCGGTAATCAATGAAATTTTCAAGGAAGACTATACAGGAAATGAAATAATAGAGTTTCATCCCAATGAACATTTTATTGACCAACAGGATACAGCGGATAAGGAAAGAATAACAGATACTAATTTTATAATCTATGGGAAGAAAAAGAAGAAATATCATCTGGAATGTGAGAGCAGCCTGCCGGATGGGCGGATGACAATTAGGTTGTTTGA
>CAJTVK010000181.1 GCA_910579645.1 uncultured Lachnospiraceae bacterium
CCCGCTGCCGCCGTCCCGCAAAAAAATCCCTCCCGTGCGTCCGCCTCCCAACACAGCATTCAAGCTGAACTGCTGCAATACGCCCCCCCTAAGTGATTATTCACATATATTTTGGATTATTTTCTTTTTTATTGTGCAAAACATACATATTAATTGTGCTATGTATACAAGCAATGATATAATGAAAGCCGGAGGGAAGAAACACAAAAACCAAAAACATTTCCAATCCCACAGACTGTGTCCGCACGGCCTCACAGTCTTGATAAGTCCAATAGCCGTGCAGAAATGAGGAGAGCATGAAAAATCTGAGCGTAAAATTAAAAATGACATTAATCGGAATTATGGTTGTTGCCTTTCTGGCGTTCAGCGTCAATTTTTCCATCGGCAGCATGCGGGCGATCGACCAACGGATTCTGCAGGAGGAAGAGGAAAATATCCGTAAGGATTACGACAACAGCATCCGGCAGCAAGTGGAGCAGGTCATCTCGCTTCTTGACGGCTACAAAGCCGACATAGATGCCGGCATCTATACAAAGGAAGAGGGCATGAGGCTTGCCGCCGACCAAATCAGGGAATTGCGGTACGGGAAAGAAGGATATTTCTGGGTTGACCGGTCGGACGGCGTGAACGTAGTGCTGCTGGGAAACGAAACGGAAGGCACAAACCGGCTTGGCACGAAAGATGTCACCGGCTTCGAAATGGTAAAAGACTTTATCCAAGGCGCCGTCGCGGAAGGAAGCTATTACTGTGATTACCAATATCCGAAAGAAGGCAGCACGGAACCAATGCCTAAAAGGGCTTACACGCAATATTATGAACCTTTTGACTGGGTAATAGGCACCGGGAACTATGTGGATAATATCGACAAGCAGATTGCCGCGTCCACGGAAACGGCAAATCAGTTTACCAACAGCAGGATTTCAGTCTTTGTGGCAATCTGCGTCCTGTTCTCAGTATTTATTGTTTTATATCTCGTTGCCACCATTTTCAACATTACCAGGCCGCTGAAGCTCGTCGGCCGGATGCTGCATAATATGTCGGAAGGTGACTTCTCTGTTAAAATAGAAGAAAAGGCATTAAAGCGCAGAGATGATTTCGGCCGGCTGCTGAATATTTGCGAAAAAATGCGGACGGATATCGGAGGGCTAATCAGCGATGTCATGGCGGAAACCAACCTGACTACGGAAAGCGTCAACGGCATATGGCAGCATATGACACATCTGAACAGTGAGGTTGAAGATGTGTCCGCAACCACTACCCAGCTTTCGGCTTCCATGGATGCAACCGCCTCCACTACCGGCAGCATTAATGAAATGACAAAAGAAATCGAATATGCGGCAAAAAATATTGCCGAACGCGCCCAGGAAGGGGCGGAACGGGCAGAAGTCATCCACCGGAAAGCCTCCGATGCAAAAATTTCGGCAGGCGAAAGCCAAAGCAGTCTGGTACTGCAGAAACAGTCCATTGAAGTCAGCCTGCAGGAAGCCTTGGAAAAGGTAAAGGTCGTTTCCGAAATCTCCGCCCTTGCGGAAGCCATCATGGAAATCACGACGCAGACCAACCTTCTGTCGCTGAATGCAAGCATTGAAGCAGCCAGGGCGGGAGACGCAGGAAGAGGCTTTGCGGTAGTTGCCGACGAGATACGCAAGCTTGCCGAACAGTCGCAGCAAAGCACGGAAAACATTAAGAAAGTAACGGAACAGGTCAACGAATCGGTAGGCAGCCTCGCAAAGGACGCCGGACAGCTGCTGTCGTTCATTGACAGTCAGGTTATGGAAAGCATAACGTTGTTTGAGTCAATTGCCAACGATTATAATGAAGATGCCGGAGAAATTGATTCCCTTGTCGCCGACTTCAGCGCCATTTCCGAAGAACTGCTGGCATCCATCAGCAATATCACGGACTCTCTGGACGGCATCTCACAGACAGCCCAGGAAAGCGCCAAAGGAACCGCCAACATCGCAGAGCGCGTGCAGGACGTAGTGCAAATCACCGATTCCGTAAATACGTCCCTGCAGGATGCAAACGGCATTGTCAGCAGGCTCAGCGATGCCACAGGGAAGTTCCGGCTCTGAAAGGATGCCATATCATACAGCGATTCAGACATACCGGATTCTTCCGGACAGCAAGAGCCTGCCGGAATGTACCTCTGCTTTTTATCAGATATACATTCCGGCAGGCTCCGAAAGTCTTTTAGGTTTCCCTTATACATCCGTCCGGCTCATTGCCCGCGGGAATAATACTCTTCGTCCGTCATCAGTCTCCAGCCGTTATCCTCTTCCCATATGAAAGGCACATCCTCAACACCGGCATCCCATTTCGCATCCGGCAGCAGCCAGGTAAGCTCTGACAGCCATTTCAGCCAATAGTCGAAAAACTCATCCAACTCTTCCACATTGCTGCACGGAATGCGCATCACTCCTTCAAAAATGACCGCGCTGTCCGGATTGTTGAAGAACCCCGGCCCCTCAAAATCATCCTTGTGCGGATATTCTTCCCAATACTTATGTATAATTTCATCCATTTTTGCTTTTTCTTCCTTGCTCATCGGCGTCTCTCTCTCCGCCATATAATAGATTTCCGTGGACATTGCTTTTCTCCTCCTTTTCTGCTTTTGCATCCTATCCATTTTCATGCCTGTCCTGACCGTCCGCAAAAACGAGACACAGTTCCCTGTTTTCTTTTGCCGCTGCTTTCAGCGCCTTCTCTACCTTTAAATAATACTTCCCGGCTTCCTCCCGGTGCAGGACAGCCAGTTCCGTATCGGAAAGCTCACATAGGCACTCATAAAGCGCATCCAGATTCCGCCCATAATATGCCGGGAACCCCAATGTTTCCTGCAGATAGGCATGTGCTTCCTCTCTTATTTCCATGCGCCGTGCATCCAATAAAATTCTCACAGCCTACTCCTCCCCGTACAGAAGCTCAAAAGTATTGTAATGGTCTTCCGTATAATAAATCAGCCCGTCGTTAGAGTACACAATACGCTTCGCCCCGCGATATCCGCCGTCGCTGTCAATATCACATTCATGATATTCCCTGCCCTTCTTCTCCGGCAGATTCCCTTCAAAATTCCCAAAATAATCGCCGCCGATGCTTTTCCCCGGCGCAACTTCACCCAGATTTCCTTCGCTGCTCACCCATCCAAGTGCCTTTGCCTCCTTCTTTGTAATGAAGTTATCCGGCAGATGCCCATAAAGGTCTAAGTATTCGGCAACCTCTTCCTTGGATGTGTAAGTGCCGTCCTCCGCAATCCGCTCCTCGGGCGGTGCTTTTGGCATATTGGCCTTTTCCGGCGGTTCCCCTTCTTCTCCTGCCGTTTCCGTATCTTCCGCCCGTCCTTCCGGCGCACCCGTTCCCGATTCTCCCGCCGGGAATGCATCTTCTTTCATGCCATCCGGCATCTTATCGGAAGCACTTCCTGCATCGCTCCCTCCGTCTGCTGCCTGTACAGTACTTCCTTCCTTTTCCCCGTCCGTTCCCCGGGCAATGCTTTCTACGCTCTCCCCGTCTGCTTCTTGGGCAGCATTTCCCTTCGTTTCCCCGTCTTCCCCTTGGGCAATGCTTCCTTCCCCTTCCTCAACGCTCCCGTTTTCCTCAGCTACAGTTTCCTCTGCCCGGCTTTCTTCTTTCTGCATTTCCTGGGACCGGGACCGTGCCGCCGGCGGTTCCCCGTTCCCGCACCCGGCCAGCAGCCCGGCCGCCAGCAGAAATGCCCCGGCCCAATATTTCCATTTCCTTTTCTTCATATCCTCCTCCCTCCTTCTGCCATTGCCTCATTCCGGCCTTTCAGATAAGGAAGTTCTTTCTTCAGATCAGCCCTTATGCTCATATGCCAGAAATATTCCCCTAGGAATAAAAGCTTATGCAAAGCATCTTCATGCAGCAAAGCATGCACCAGCCTGGGAAAAGAATAAATTTTCCTGCTGGCCTTTATGTTCTCCATCTGCAGTTCATAAGGTGTCATATGCTCCGGAATATGTACCGCATGACCGTTATACTTACTCCAATCCCTATGAAGCAGCCGGTCTTTATGGCTTTCATATACCGGTGTCCCCGGAACAAAATACATGCACTGAATCAAAGCGCCCTTAATATTGTGCTTAATGACAAAATCCGCCAGCTGTTCCCCCGCTCCTGCCTTATGGTTATCCGCTCCCAGAATAAACAGTCCCCGGACGCTCAGCCCGTGTCTCTGTATATTTCGGATGGATTCCACAATCTTCTCCTTGCTGCTCTTCTTATGATACAGCCGAAAAGACTCGTCGTCAATAAATTCGATTCCCATGGCCAGTTCCACAAAGCCTGCCCTTTTCAGCAGTTCCAACATTTCATCGTCAAAGCCCACCTCCCACCTGGCCTGAACCGTAAAATGATACCGGATTCCGCTGTCAATTATTTTCCGCAGCACTTCCATCGCCCATTGCCGGTCGGCAAAGAAATTATCGTCCGTTATCCACAGTGCCTTCAGCAGCCTGTGATGCCCCTCCTCCTGAAAGGCAATGGTACGGCGTATATCCTCCAACACGTTTTCCGGATCCCTGGTTCTGACCTTTCTTCCGAAATGACGCACAAGCGCACAATAATCACAGTCATGAGGACACCCCCTGGAAGCATGCACCTGCCCCCAAAGAGTGTTATGCCCGGCCATCTTCTTATAGTGATACACAAGGTTTTTATCCGGAATCGTCTCAAACCGTTCCGGCGGCACCCTGTCCCCGGTATGTATCACTTTCCCTCCCTTCCGGTAAGCCACCCCGGGAAAAACAGGCGTCTCATTCCTCCTCACCGCTTCCACCATTTCCAGCACAGATTCGTCCCCTTCCCCCAAGAGGACATAATCACAATATTTTACGGCCTCCTTGTAATTCATGGAAGCATGAAGGCCCCCCATCACAATAACGGCCTTGCTTCTTTTCCTGAAATAACGGGCCAGCCGGTATCCCCGCACTGCATTGAACGTAAAAATACCGATAAAAATGATATCCGCATCCAAGATATCCTCCGGCTTCAGCCGGGAAATGGATTCACTGTACATCATTGTGTCCGGCTCCGCTTCCTTTACTATGGTTGCAAGCGTGTTCAGCCCCACGGAAGGGGTTCTGATATATCTGTCGTACACAAAATAGTTGAGCAGGGTAGGTTTATAAGGTCTGTTTCCCGGCTCGATAAATCTGACTTTCATAATTTTCACTTCCTTAGCAATATATACGGCATATGGTTTTCATCTGCCAAAGGTCGATTTCAGGCAGCCTCCAAATGTCCGCACAAGTGCGGCTGCTTGGCTCGCTGTCCGCGGGAATAAACTACAGCCCGGCCGGGCTCTGCTTCATCTCATCGCCCGGTCAGGCTGCCATTTCCTATGCAATCTGTCAGTTGCTCCCTATTTCCTTATAAATAGCTTTTCAGCACTTCCGTCTTGTCCGTCCTCTCCCAAGGCAGATCCAAGTCATTGCGTCCGAAATGCCCGTAAGCCGATGTCTGCTTGTAAATCGGACGGCGCAAATCCAGCATTTTAATGATTCCTGCCGGACGGAGGTCAAAATTCTCGCGCACGATTTCCACCAGCTTATCGTCTTCCAGCTTTCCTGTCCCGAAAGTATCTACCATGACGGAAGTGGGCTGTGCCACGCCAATGGCATAGGACAGCTGGATTTCACATTTATCCGCCAAGCCTGCCGCCACGATATTCTTAGCCACATAACGTGCCGCATAAGCTGCGGAACGGTCTACTTTCGTACAGTCCTTGCCTGAAAAAGCGCCGCCGCCGTGACGGGCGTAGCCGCCGTAGGTGTCCACGATAATCTTACGTCCTGTCAGGCCCGCATCCCCGTGAGGCCCGCCGATAACGAAACGTCCCGTAGGGTTGATATAAAATCTGGTTTCCGCATCGATTAATTCTTTCGGAAGCACAGGGTCAAACACATATTTCTTTATGTCCTCATGAATCTGTTCCTGTGTCACATCCTCATCATGCTGCGTAGACAGCACGACCGCTTCCAGACGCATCGGTTTGCCCTGTGCATCATATTCCACCGATACCTGGCTCTTGCCGTCCGGCCTTAAATATTTTAATGTGCCGTCTTTACGCACTTTTGTAAGCTGCAAAGCCAGTTTGTGTGCCAGGGAAATGGAATACGGCATATATTCCTCCGTCTCATTGGTTGCATAGCCGAACATCATCCCCTGATCGCCCGCACCGATAGCCTCAATCTCTTCATCTGTCATCTTATTTTCCTTGGCTTCCAATGCCTTGTCCACTCCCATGGCAATATCGGAAGACTGCTCGTCAATTGCCACCATGACAGCACAGGTATTGCCGTCAAAACCGTACTCCGATTTGGTATAGCCGATTTCCTTGATTGTCTCGCGGGCAATCTTCGGAATGTCCACATAAGCATTTGTGGTAATTTCTCCTGTGACAAGCACGAAGCCTGTACAGGTTGCCACTTCACAGGCTACACGGCTCATCGGGTCTTTTTCCATCAGCGCATCCAGCACTGCATCGGAAATTGCATCGCAGACTTTATCCGGATGCCCTTCCGTCACTGATTCCGAAGTAAATAAAAATTTCTCCATGATTCATTCCTCCTATTAAATGATAATTATGATTGGAACACCGTTTCTTCTGCAGGGGACATGAAAGCGGGCAGGGAAGCTTCCTTCCCCCTGATCCTACGCCGGACACCCGCCGGCTTTCGCTGACATTCTTCCTTTGGATGCCCGTGTGTAAGCAGCAAAACTCCTAATTTCTTTATGCCCTCCTGCGTTACGCATCACTGTGTTACGCTATCCTGCGTTACGCTATCCTGCGTTACGCTA
>CAJTVK010000182.1 GCA_910579645.1 uncultured Lachnospiraceae bacterium
GGTTTTGAGGGTGTGTCTTCATAATTTGAAAAAAGCTATCATTTATGGTAGCTTTTTTGTTGTGTTTATATTATAATTAAAACATGGGTAGCGAATTGTTGAATTATATAAAAAATTTGTATTAATTTTTATAGATATGTGCTATAATAGGTTTAACTTGCTACGCTGGTAGGTAATAATAATAAATGTGTGAGGTGGACGAAAATGGATACAAATATTCTGCTTGAGAATGGTACGAATGAGTTGGAAGTATTGGAATTTTTATTGGAAGGACAGCATTACGGAATTAATGTAGCTAAGATTAGAGAAATTATTACTTATCAGAATGTTACTCCGGTACCAAATGCCCATCCTAGTATAGAAGGTATTTTCATGCCAAGGGATACCATGATTACGGCAATTAATTTAAGAAATTGCCTTCAGATGAGGGATTATGAAGAAAAGGAGAAAGCCACTTCTTTATTCATCATTACTAACTTCAATCAATTGGACATTGCGTTTCATGTGGATGCCGTATTAGGCATACATAGAGTTTCATGGAATCAGATTATTAAGCCGGGTTCTACCGTTTCTACAAGTGAGGATGGAATATCCACGGGCATTATAAAAATAGACGGTGAACTGATTATTATTTTGGATTTCGAGAAAATAGTGACCGATATTAACCCGGAGACTGGCCTGAAGGTATCCGAGATTGAAGAATTGGGACATAGGGCACCAAGGGATTTGGCTATTTTGATTGCGGAGGATTCTCCGTTATTAAATAAATTAATTGTAGATTCCTTAAAACAGGCCGGTTATACGAATTTGATCCATACGGAGAACGGACAGCAGGCATATGATGTAATCACACAGTGTAAGGAAGACGGTACATTGAAGAAGCATGTGCAATGCGTCATTACTGATATCGAAATGCCTGTGATGGACGGACACCGTTTGACAAAACTTATTAAAGAGGATGATGATACAAAGGATATTCCGGTAGTTATTTTCTCGTCCTTGGTGAATGAGGAAATGAAACGTAAAGGGGCTGCTTTAGGAGCCGACGCGCAGCTGTCAAAACCTGAAATTGGTAATCTGGTTCATATTATTGACGGACTGTTTGAGTAAGAGGGTATAGAAGACATGATAAGCCGGGAGATATTCCCGGCTTCTTATATGTACGGGTACACATAATGGAAGAATGCCAGTGAAAGCTGGCAGGCGTCCGGTACGGGAGCGGGGAAGGAAAATATGGAAAAAGATAACTTAAGAGATATTGTCTTGGAGCAATTAAAAGATTCGGAATGTGTATTGGTGGGAATCGGGGAAGAATTTGGCGAAAGCATAGGAAAATGGGAAGAAAGCAGTGCATATTCGGTTTTTACGGAACGGGTAAGCGGTGAAACGGAGCGGCAATGGATGGAGCCATTTGCGGAAGGACTATATGTCAGAAATGCGAAAGGCAATAAAGTAACGAAAGCCTATAAAATTTTGGAAGAACTGTTGGACGGGAAAAATTATTTTATTGTTTCTGTCCGTACGGATGATTTTATATATGACACAGTGTTAAAGCAGGAAAATATAGTGACTCCGTGCGGCGGATACCGTTATTTGCAATGTCCGCAAGGGTGCAATCATATGGTCTGCAGAAGAGAAGAGCGGCTGTCGGAGGATATTGCCGGATTTCTGAGCGGAAAGGGCTTTCCTGAGGATATCAAGGCTCCGTCATGTCCGGTATGCGGAAAAATAATGGTTCCCAATAACATAAAAGCACAGAATTATGTAGAAGAAGGCTATTTGGAATTATGGAACCGTTATAAGAAATGGCTTCAGGGAACGGTAAATAAGAAATTATGTGTGCTGGAACTGGGAGTAGGGATGAAATATCCAAGTGTGATCCGGTGGCCTTTTGAGAAAATTGTTTTTTTCAATCAAAAGTCGGTTTTTTTCCGAGTACATAGCAAATTATTCCAATTAACGGAGGAAATTAAGGACAGAGGATATAAGATAGAAGAAAAACCCATAGATTTTCTTATAAATAGGTTTGTGTAACGGGCATATATATGGTAAACTAAAAGGGTTGACAGTATTTATTAAATATATTTAGAATGTGAGGGTAATTCATGAGCTCAGATGAAGAATATTTAGATGATTTACTTAAATCTATAGTAGAGGATGAAGGGGAACCTGAAGATTTGCAGTCAGGGGAGAACCTGATGGAAACAGAAAGTTCTTCTATGGATGATTTAGGCTTTGCAATAGAAGATTTTGGAACAGAAGACTTAGGAACAGGAGATTTGGGTACAGGAGACGAACTGCCGACTGACTTTGCGATGAGCGATACCGGTGAAGAGGGAGAGAATGCGTCCGATTTTGCGTTGGAAGGCTTTGGCGAAGAGGGGGAGAATGGGTCGGACTTTGCGTTGGAAGGCTTTGGCGAAGAAGGGGAGAATGCGTCGGATTTTGCTTTGGAAGACTTTGGAGGGGAAGAAGAGGCTGCGCCGGACTTTGCCATAGAGGATTTTGGCGTGGAGGAACCGCCGGCTGATTTCGGAATGGAGGATATGGGGGAATTGTTGGCAGACGGCGGCATGGAGGAAGGCGCGGCAGATGATTTTGCCATTGAGGATTTTGAAGTTCTGGAGCCGGGAAGCGGAGAACAGGAAGAAGAGTCATTGATATCGGCTGATGACGTAGATGCCATGTTTGCGGCAGCGAGCGAAGCGGCGGCGGAAGAAGAGCCGCTGATAGAGATAAATTCGGAAGAGGATATGCTGGCATTGCTGGACAGCATGTCAAATGAAATTGAGGCAGAACAGGCAGCTGCGGAGGCGGAGAAAGAAAATGCCGTCCCGGAAGAAACGATAGAAGCGGAAGAAAAGGGAAAGAAGAAAAAGAAAAAACGTTTCGGCAAAAAGAAGGGGGAGAAGGAGCAGAGTGAGGATACGCCCTTAAACGAAGAAGAAGCAGAAGCACCTGATAAGAAGCCGAATATTTTCACGAAACTGATTTCATTCCTTACGGAGGCGGACGAAGACGGCGAGGAAGAACTGAAAGAAGGGCTGGAGCCTTCGGATGAAAATAAGAGCATCTTGGAAGAACTGGATAAGGAAGATAAGAAAAAGAAAAAAAAGAAAGGGAAAAAAGGAAAAGGCGCAGAAGAAGGGGAAGAAGAGGGAGACGGGGAAGAGAAGGGAAAAAAGAAAGAAAAGAAGAAGAAGGAAAAGAAAGAGAAGAAAGAGAAAGCTGCTGCCGATACGTTGGGCGCAGCACCGGAGAGACCTTCCAAAAAGGTATCCAAGAAGAGCGTGGCCGTCATTGCAGGGCTGTGTGTCACGCTTATGGCAATGATTATAGTATTTTGCAGCATAGTGCCCATGTTTTTTGACAAAAAAGGAGCAAGGGAGGCGTATTACCAGGCGGATTATAAGAGATCCTATGAACTTCTTTACGGCAAAAAACTGGATGAGAGCGATACCATTATTTATAATCAGTCTAAGACCATAGTGGGGATGAACCGCAAGCTGGAGGCATATCACAATTATCTTGCTATCGGGGAAGAAGTGCGTGCCTTGGATGCCCTTATGGCAGGTGTGCAGAAATATCCGGATATTATGTTGGATGCCGAGCAGTACCATGTGACGCAGGAAGTGGATGCCGTCTATGAAACGATATTGAATATTCTGAATGATAAATATGGATTGACGGAAGAAGAAGCAAAGAATATTATTGCCTATGACGATGTGACTTATACCAGAAGACTGGAATCCATAGTGAACGGAACTCCATTTGTAGATCCTAACGAGGTAATCCTGACATCGCCGGATGTTCTTTCCGAGGAACAGGATTTCTATGAAGCATCGCAGGACGAGGCATCGGAAGGAAATACGGAAAGTGAGAAGGCAGCCGCAGAAGAGCCGGCTTCCGCGGCATCGGAAACAGAGGCGGAAGAACTTCCGGCAGAACAGCAGGAACAGACACCGGCTGTTGAAACATTGGGAAGCGGGGGAGTTCTGGGAGAAGATGCAGGTTCTGACAGTGTTTACATACCGGAGGAACCGGCTGCGGCGGAAGAAACCGGTCAGGGGACGGCGGAAACTCCTTCGACAGGCGGACAGGGGACGATGATTCAGGGAGTACGCCAGCCAATTGATGTACAAATACACGGACAGTGATGTCCGTCAGACAGGCGGTGGCATATGACAGCGATTATTGATTATGATGCGGGCAATATAAGGAGCGTGGAGAAAGCGCTCCGGTTCTTGGGAGAAGAGACTTGCCTGACAAGGGACAGGGAAAAGATACTTGCGGCGGATCGGGTAATTCTGCCGGGAGTGGGCGCTTTTGGGGATGCGATGGAAAAAATAAAGAACTTTGCCCTGGAGGAAGTGATTCATGAGGCAGTGGGGGAAGGCCTTCCTTTTCTCGGCATCTGTTTAGGCTTGCAGCTTTTATTCGAGAGAAGCGAGGAATGTCCTGCCGCTGAGGGGCTGGGAATCTTGAAAGGCGATATACTGAGGCTGCCGGACAAAGAAGGGCTGAAGATTCCTCAGATAGGGTGGAATTCGCTGAAATATCCCAATGAGGGCAGACTGTTTGAAGGCATACCGGAGGATTCCTATGTATATTTTGTCCATTCTTATTATCTGAAAGCGGAAGATGAAAGCATTGTGACTGCAACGGCGGACTATAGTACGGAAATCCATGCTTCGGTGGAAAAGGGAAATGTGTTTGCCTGTCAGTTTCATCCGGAAAAAAGTTCTAAGACAGGGCTTGCCTTGCTGAATAATTTCGTGGGGATTCAGAAGGGAGGAAAATAGATGCATACGAAGCGGATTATCCCGTGCCTGGATGTACATAATGCCAGAGTGGTGAAGGGCGTAAACTTCGTGAATCTGCGGGATGCCGGGGATCCGGCAGAGATAGCGGAGGCATATGACAAGGCAGGGGCGGACGAATTGGTTTTTTTGGATATAACGGCCTCTTCGGATGCCAGAGCCACGGTGGCAGAAATGGTGCGCCGGGTGGCGGAGAGAGTATTCATCCCTTTTACGGTTGGAGGGGGAATACGGACGGCAGAAGACTTTAAGGCTATCCTGAGGGAGGGGGCAGATAAAGTTTCCGTCAATTCTTCGGCCATTAACCGGCCGGAACTAATCAGCGAAGCGGCAGACAAGTTCGGCAGCCAATGTGTGGTGGTGGCAATTGACGCCAAGCGGAGGACGGACGGAAGCGGCTGGAATATATATAAAAACGGCGGCAGGATTGATGTGGGGATGGATGCCGTAGAATGGGCGGTGAAGGCAGAACGGCTGGGAGCCGGCGAGATTCTGCTTACCAGCATGGACTGCGACGGTACCAAGGCGGGATATGATATCGAACTGACGCGCGCAGTGGCGGAGAATGTGTCCATACCGGTCATTGCATCCGGCGGCGCAGGAAAGAACAGGGATTTTTATGATGCACTGACAACGGGAAAGGCGGATGCGGCATTGGCGGCATCTCTGTTCCATTATAAGGAACTGGAGATACGCGAAGTGAAGGAGTATTTGGAAACGCATGGCGTGGCGGTGAGAAGATAAGAGAAGGAGAACTTTTATTATGGCTATGATACAGAACGATTGGCTGGATTCCCTGAAACCGGAGTTTTCCAAGCCGTATTATAAACAGTTGTTTCAATTTGTGCAGGAAGAATACGGAAAGGCTGTGGTTTACCCGCCGGCGGACGATATTTTCAATGCTTTTCATTTTACGCCTTTAAGCAAGGTAAAGGTACTTTTGCTGGGACAGGATCCGTATCATAATGTCCGTCAGGCACACGGACTGAGTTTTTCCGTACCCCAGGATCAAAAGGACATACCGCCGTCTCTGCAGAATATTTATCAGGAACTGCATGATGATCTGGGCTGTGACATACCGAATAACGGTTATCTGAAAAAATGGGCGGACCAGGGAGTGCTGCTGCTGAATACAGTGCTTACGGTAAGGGCGCATCAGGCGAATTCCCATCAAGGCAAAGGATGGGAGAAATTTACGGATGCCGTAATAGAAGCAGTGAATGCACAGGACCGGCCGATTGTATATTTGCTTTGGGGAAAGCCGGCGCAGTCCAAGGCCGCGATGCTGACGAATCCGAAGCATTTGATACTGAAAGCACCGCATCCCAGTCCGCTTTCGGCTTACCGGGGATTTTTCGGCTGTAAACATTTCAGCAAGGCCAATGAATTTCTGGAGCAGAACGGCGTGGAGGGCATTGATTGGCAGATTGAAAATATTTAGAGAGAGAACGTGCGGATATCGGCATAACGTTCAAGCAAACTTCAAGAAATAAGGACAGAGCGGCAGATAATGTTTTCTCTGTCCTTTTGCAAGTAGATGGAAGCAATTAAAATAAGGAGGTCTGACTAATATGAAATGTCCATATTGCCAAAAAGAAATGCGGAAGGGCTATATCCCCAATTGGGCACAGCCGGTTCAATGGATTCCGGAAGGAGATAAACCGCCAATATTTTCTTTTTCAGCCGCGCAAAGGGCAATTCTCCTTATCAACCAGTTTAGGCCGTTAAAAGCATATGGCTATAAGGCGAAAGCATATTACTGTTCTAAGTGTAAAATCATTATCGCGCCGACAAAAGAGTGATAGTTGCCAATGCCGGCGTTTTTCGAAGGTCCGAATAAAAACATCATTCCTGACGCAGCCTGCGGCTTAAGTTAATGACATTG
>CAJTVK010000183.1 GCA_910579645.1 uncultured Lachnospiraceae bacterium
CGTCCTCGGTGAAATACACCTCAATCCCCATCCGCTTTAACAATCTCGTCTGCTGTAGGGTGTCCACCGTGTTCCTTGCGAACCTTGATACCTCCCTTGTGACGATCAGGTCGAAATGTCCGTCCTTTGCATATAAAGCTCCATCCTCCCGTTCTTATAAACCATCTTCACCGTTTCCTTTTCCGCTTTCTGCTCCGCCATACGCATCCCGCCGTAGGCAGTCGGGTTCTCAAGCGCATCAATGCTTCGTGGAAAGCCCATTACGAAAGCGAGCCGTTATCGCAGGAGTTTCTCCAAAAGCCACTGTCCAGTATTAACGCCACTGATGCTGACTGAATGGGCAGAATCGCTCCTCAAGAAGCACTATCCTGTGGACAAAAAGAAGTTTTCACGTATGTTCAGCATCATCAGGCAATGCTTTGAATACGCATCTGACGAGGATGTGGCAATCCTCACAGCCGACACATGGGCTAAGGCTCGGAAAATAGGGTAGAGGGAGAATAAATTTCTCGCCCCTCCCATTGAACCGTACGTACGGGTCTCGTATACGGCTCTACAACTTATATTTCAACTTTAACTAAGTAATAGGATAGGGGATTGAGCAGTCCTGCTCCGTCTTTTATCCTATTTTCAAGCAAGTCTTTACTGATTATGAAATTCACTACATTCATTCCACATCTTCTGTACCAGCCAAGTCTTGAATTAGCAACCTTGAATATTTCCTCATGACTAAATCCGTTTTGGTGTTTCCTGTTCAGATAACTTAGATTTCGATAAATGGTTTTCGGTCTCTTCCGCTGTTTCATGACGATTGCTCGGATCTTGTGTCTCAGCCACTCTCCCAGTTCTTCCATGAACTGCTTCATCATTCCAATTCTGAAATAATTTATCCACCCCCGTACAATCTCATTCACTCTTTTGATTGTGATTGCCAGTGCCCTTGCTACAGCTTTCCCTCTTTTCAGATATTCGCTCAGCTTCTTCTTCAGTTTCTTCTTCTTTTCGTTCGTTGGTCTGACCTTCCATTCCGAACTATTCTTAAGGAATGTGAACCCAAGATATTTACTTCTTGTCGGCCTGACTACTTTTGTTTTGGCTGCATTCACTTTCAGAAACAGTTTTCTTTCCAACCAACCACTTACAGATTTCATTACCCGGTTTGCTGCTGTTTCACTTTTCGTGAATATCAGCACATCATCGGCGTACCTTGTGAAACGGAGCCCTCTTTGCTCCAGCTCCTTGTCCAGCTTATCAAGATAAACATTGGAACAGACAACTGAAAGTGATCCCCCCTGCGGCACTCCCGTGACAGCTGCTTTCTCCAGGCCATTCTCCATTACTCCTGCTTTCAGATATTTCCGAATCAGATTTAATGTGGTACTGTCATTTATTTGCTCTCTTAGTATCTGAATTAATTTATCGTGATTTACCTTATCGAAAAACTGTTCAATGTCTATATCTACCACCCATTCATATCCGTCATTCAGATAACACAGTGCCTGCCGGATTGCGTCATGGCAGCTTCTGCCTGGCCTGAAGCCATAGCTGCACTCACTGAATATTTCTTCGTAAATATCCGATATTGGCTGTGCGATTGCCTGCTGTATGGTTCTGTCGAGCGCTGTGGGTATCCCTAACGGACGTTGTTTTCCATTATCTTTCGAGATATATACCCTTCGGACTGGTTCTGGCATATAAGTTCTGTTCCTAATGGATGTAATAATTACTTCCTTATTTTCCTTAATATAACTTCCCAGTCCTTCCACAGTAACCCCGTCAACTCCACTTGCCCCTTTGTTGGCTGTCACCTTTTTATAGGCTCTGTTCAGATTTTCTTTTGATAAAATCACTTCGATTAGTTCCATCGTTGTTACTCCTCCGGCCTATCCCAAAATTCATACATAGCACCCCTCTGGATATAGACAGTATCCCTTGGTTACGTTCCTACTTTTCCTGTCCATCCGATTTCTGGCTCATGTACTATTTTAAGCATAGCGGTTTGTACTATAAATCGTTTCCGTCCTTCGGCTAAGTGCCCTGTGGGTATTCGCCTACTATGACATCATCTGACTCCCTCTCCAAACCTTTTTCGACCATACCTTTTGGTATGTGAGTAGGGTCTCCCGAGGTAAGACACTAATCTTTCATTCCACAGCCTCTTGATTTACAACTTCGGTTTACGTTTACCTTTCGGGCTTCGGTTTGATTTGCAACCTTACCCACCTAATCGCCTTATCAAGTTTCTGTCCGTAGGCTCGAGAACTTTGCTACACCACTTCCTCCATCCATACCATTACTGGTACCGACTTGTGGTTCACTACACTTGGCGGTAAAAACCCGTGGCTGGACTTGCACCAGCAAGATTAGTGCCATGCTCGGCACACAAAATCAACCGGGAACTCATTACCGAGTCCCCTGCCCCTCTGGACGAAGAACAGGTTTTCACTGACGATGAGCGGCGGCAGATTATCGAAATGGTTCACTCCGATTCACAACGTTACCAGAAACAGGCATCCAGTGCAGGGCTCCAGATACTTTTCCTGCTCGAGACTGGCCTGCGGATTGGAGAATGCTGCGGGCTAAAATGGTCTGACGTCAAGGGCAACCGTTTATACATACAGCGGCAGGCCGATAATGACGGGGTACGGAACTGGACAAAAACTGGCGGGAGCAGACGGGATATCCCCCTGACAACGAGGGCGCAGGACATCCTGCGGGAAGTATTGAATTTCAATGAAGCACATGGCTATGGCCACGAATGGATTTTCCAGAGCGATAATCCCGCCTACGACTACCGGCTCAGTTACAATGCCGCCGACAGGAAACTGCGCAAACTGTGCGCACGGTTGAAAACGGTATCCAAGAGTCCGCATAAACTCCGTAAGACGTGCATATCCACGCTTCTCGACAGCCCGGACGTGAATGACCGCACAGTCCAGCGGTTCGCGGGGCATAGCGATATCAGCGCCACCTACCGCTTTTACAATTTCGAGAGGAAATCAAAGGAAGAACAGGCTCTGGCGATTGACGCGGCACTCTCGCTGCAAAACGTACCAGAACGTACCATCGGATTCGATGAGGAAAAAACGCGGGAAGCCGCATATTTAACAGCTTCCCGACAAAAATAAAAGAGCGGGTGATGGGAATCGAACCCACGTATCTAGCTTGGAAGGCTAGTGTTCTACCATTGAACTACACCCGCATATTGTATTGCTGTGAATAAATAATCCCAATGACTGCTTGCCTATTGGCCTATCATCGGGGTGACAGGATTCGAACCTGCGACCTCCTGGTCCCAAACCAGGCACTCTAGCCAAGCTGAGCCACACCCCGCCATGCTCTCCTGTCTTATCTCCGTCACAGCACTTTTTATATTATATTACATATTTTCCATCCTGTCAATTAAATTTTCCGTATTTTATAACCCATTTTATAACTCATTAAATTATCCATATTTTATAAGCCACAAGACACCTCATAAATAGAAAACAGAAAAATGTGCATCCCCCGCCTTATCCAAATCCATCACAATATAAGACGGCCTCCTGCCCTCCTGTCTGGGATAAGTCAGGCTGCCCGGATTGACGGCAATCACATTGTCCTCAAAATCAACCACCGGCTTATGCGTATGCCCGTACATTACAATATCGGCTCCCCTGGCCTCCGCTTCTTTTTTAATGGTTTCATTTCCCATCGACACATAATAATTATGCCCATGCGTCAGCCAGACCTGATACTTGCCAATCCGGAATTCTTTTTCTCTCGGAAGATTTGAAAAAAAATCATTATTTCCGGCAACCATCTCTACCGGACAGCCTGCCGCTTCACTGATTATATATTCGCTCCCCTCCACATCACCGCAATGCACAACCATGTCAACCGGGCTTACCCGCTCCACAACTTTCAGATAATTATTATTTTGACGGTGAGTGTCACTTACAATCAATATTTTCATTGTTACCCCCGATTTTCATCTTTTTCTTCAGTTCTTCTTTCATTTTACGCAATGCCTTACCTCTATGGCTGATTGCATTCTTCTCGCTGTCGCTAAGTTCCGCCGTAGTCCTGCCCAGTTCCGGCACATAAAAAATAGGGTCATAGCCAAATCCGTTGTCTCCTTTTTCTTCATAGCCAATCCGTCCCTCTATGACTCCTTGGGTTGTCCTGACCTCCCCGTCCGGAAATACTGCCGCAATCACACAAACAAACCGCGCCGTGCGCCGCTCCTCCGGCACCCCTTCCAAACGCTTCACCAAAGCGGCATTTTTTATGGAATATGGCGTGTCTTCCCCCATATATCTGGCTGAATAAATTCCGGGTTCCTTATTCAGATAATCAATTTCCAGCCCCGAGTCATCGGCCAGAACAATTTCCCCACAGACCTCTGCCATAGCTTTTGCCTTAATTATTGCATTTTCCTCAAACGTAGAACCGTTCTCTTCTACGGAAATTCCAATCCCCATTTCCTTTGCGGACAAAACTTCTATTCCTAAATCTTTCAGAATTTCCCCTGCTTCCTTCAGCTTCCCCGCATTTCCCGTCGCAAATACAATTTTTGATTTTTCAGCCATATCCCATTCTTCCACTTTCTTCCGCAATATCAACACAGATGTCCCCGCGTCCTGCTTCCGGCACTGTGCCGTAGGATGCCTGCATTCTAATAGCCTCGTCCGTTCCGCCCGGCTGCCCCGCAGCATGCCGCACGCTATCCGCTTACGGTCCTTCCAAGATACTACGACATCCTGCAATGTTCTGTCAACAGATATTTTGCCCTCCTATATCAATAGGAAGGAACCGCCACGGAATTTCTCCGCCTCACACAGCCTTACTTTCTCGCCGGCGGCTTCGGCCCCATAAACTGATAAAAATATGCCCTTATCATCCCATTATACACTTTCCTGTTCTTATCCGCTTTCCGTCCTATGTCACGTTCCGCATTTTCATAGGCAGTGACCATATAAAGAGACCATGCATCCAGATTCCTGTACCGCTCCCCTAAAGCACGGTACAAAGCCGGCAGTTTTTCCTTCTCTTCCATCCGTTCCCCATAAGGAGGATTCGTAATAATGAAACCGTACTTCTTCGCATGGCTTAAATCCTCCACTCCCCTTTTCTGGAAATGAATCATCTTCTCCACACCGGCCAGCTTTGCATTCTCCCTGGCGGAAGCAACGATGCTTTCATCAATATCATAGCCCTGAATATCCGTTTCCACACTGAAATCCGCCATTTCCTGCGCCTCATCCAAAGTATCGTACCAGTTTTTCCTTTTCACCACATGACTCCAATTTTCCGCCAGAAAAGAACGGTTCATTCCCGGTGCGGCATTGGCCGCCATCAGAGCCGCTTCTATAGGAAATGTGCCGCTTCCGCAGAAAGGATCTACCAAGATTCTGTCCCCCCGCCAGGGAGTCAGCATAATCAGCGCAGCAGCCAGATTTTCGGCAATCGGAGCTTTTGCCGCCAGTTTACGGTATCCCCGCTTATGTAAGGATTCTCCCGTGGTATCCAAGCCAACCGTCACTTCATCCTTCAGAAGAAATACCCGTATGGGAAAGCTCTCCCCCTCCTCTTCAAACCAGCTGCGCCGATAAGCTTCTTTCAGCCGCTCCACCATTGCTTTTTTCATTACGGACTGAATATCCGAAGGGCTGAACAGCCTGCTTTTCACGCTTCCTGCCTTTGCCACCCAGAATTTCCCGTCTTCCGGTATGTATTCCTCCCAAGGCAGTTCCTTCGTCCCCTGAAACAGTTCCTCAAACGTTTCCGCATGAAACCCGCCTATCTTAATCAATACCCTCTCCGCCGTCCTCAGAAAAACGTTCGCCCGACAGACCGCCTCTTCGTCCCCAAGAAACGTCACTCTCCCGTCTTCCACCCGGCTCACGTCATATCCCAAATCAATAATCTCCCTCTTCAGCACTGCCTCCAGGCCGAAATGGCAGGGCGCAATCAATTCGTATCTTCTCATATTCCAATATCCTTTCCACCCGGAAGATTTTACCTCCGGCTCTTATTCCCACATTAAAACGTACCTTGAAATTCATCGTCTGCATTCGGATTCATCATGCATTTAAATTCATTCAAGACGATTTTGCAAACACACTCTAGTATACATAGATTCCCCACACTTTTCAACCAATTTAAGTGCAACTCCATGGAAATCTATTTTCACTTCCGAACCTGCATGCCGGGAGCCTATAGATAAACGATGCGCTGCGGCGCAGTGCCCGGCCCGTACACGGAACCACATATTGTTCGGAACACCAAAAAAGGGATGCCTGCGCATCCCTTTTTCTGCCGCCCTTCCTTAGAAGTTGTTGTTCTTCTGGTTGCTGTTGGAGCAGTTATTGCTGTTGTTGCTGTTCTTCTGGTTCTGCTTATCATTGTTGCTGTTGTTTACCTTGTTTTCCTGATTCTTGTTTTCGCTGTTCTGATTGTTCTGGTTATAATCGTTTTTAGACATTGTTTCATTCCTCCTGATTAATTCTGATTAATTTTTATTACACAAGTAGTATGTCACTGAATCTTTCACTTTATTCAGCCATTTAAAAATATTTTTAGGAATGAATTTTTCAAACACGCTCTAGTACATCATTGCATTAATCCTTGAGCAATCAGTGCTTGATGTTTGCGTCAGGGCAAGGCGGAAGAGGGAGGCGATGCGGTG
>CAJTVK010000184.1:0-6245 GCA_910579645.1 uncultured Lachnospiraceae bacterium
ATACGGTAGGAATCCCTGTATGCCCCTGCAAACTGTGTCAGGAATTTGTCCAGATACCAGCCGGTAAAATCATAGCCTTTTTTCTCCGGAAGCGGCAGATAAAGGCCTGCGCCTTTGACAATGGTGAGCGTCTGATTTTTCAGTGAGCCGCCTTCTGTGTGGAATGTCACTTTGCAGGTCTCCTGCACCTTACCGCCGGTTTCCTCCGCTTTCTCCTTTTCCCACAGGGCATAGACCGTCATATCCTTTGCCACTTCCAGCTCATCACCGGCAAGGCCGAGAAGGATGCCGCCCTTCTTCTCCGTATACCAGCCAAGGAATACATAGCCGGATTTCTCCGTGCCAGGCAGGATGATCTTCTCCCCTTTGACTGCCTTTACGGGTTCGGCCCTCCTTCCGCCATTGGGGTCAAAGGTAATGAGATAAGTAACCTCCGCTTTCTTCTCATAATGCGCTTTCAGGATAACATCTCCGGAGACAGTATATTTCTCCCCTGCCTTTCCGACAGAGGTATCCCCGTCATACCAGCCTGTAAATTCATAGCCTTCTTTGGTGCAGGCAGGAAGGATAATGGTATCGCCAACCTTTGTGGTAATGTCCCCTCCTTCCATCTCCCCACCGTCCGCGTCAAAGGTAATCGTGGCTTCCGGTTTTTCCTCCGGCTTTTCGGCTTCCTTTTCCCAGCGGGCGTAAAGGGTGGTATCTTCTGTTACGGTAAGTTCCGTGCCTATTCTGGTACCGTCCTCCTTTGCCGTATACCAGCCAAGGAAAATATGCCCTTCCTTTTCTGCCTCCGGCAGCTTGACCGACTTTCCCTTTTCCACTTTCATGGGTGAAATTTCTTTCCCTCCGTCCGTATCAAAAGAGACAGTGCATGTGGGTGCTTCTTTCCTTATATAATGGGCCTTCAGGGTAACGTCACCAGCGACAGTATAATCTTTCCCTGCCTGCCCTACACAGATATCTCCGTCATACCAGCCCGTAAACTCATAATCTTCCTTGGTGCAGGCGGGAAGTACAATGGTATCGCCAACCCTTGCGGTAACGTCCCCTCCTTCCATTTCTCCTCCGTCTGCGTCAAAGGTAATCGTGGCTTCCGGCCTTTCCTCTGGCTTTTCAGTCTCTTTCTCCCAGCGGGCGTAAAGGGTGGTATCTTCCGCCACGGTAAGTTCCGCCTCTACTCTGGTGCCGCCCTCCTTCGCCGTATACCAGCCAAGGAAAATATGCCCTTCCCTTTCTGCTTCCGGCAGTTTTATCTCTTTTCCTTTTTCTACTTTCATTGGTGGAATTTCTTTCCCTCCGTCCGTATCAAAAGAAACAGTGCATGTGGGCGCTTTTTTCCTTACATAATGGGCTTTCAGGGTAACGTCACCAACGACAGTATAATCTTCCCCTGCCTGCCCCACACAGGTATCTCCGTCATACCAGCCTGTAAACTCATAATCTTCCTTCGTGCAGGACGGAAGCACAATGGTATCGCCAATCTCTGCGGTAATGTCCCCTCCTTCCATCTCTCCACTATCCGCGTCAAAGACAATAGTGGCTTCTGTTTTCTCCCATGCGGCATAATAGGAAGCGTCCTGCCGGGGCGCATAATGCTTCTCCCCTGCACTCCCCGCAAAAACAGTCAGCTCTTCGTCCTTATACCAGCCCTTAAAACGGTATCCCTTTCTGGAAGCGTCCGGGAAGGCAACGTTTGCGCCGGGAATGGCCTGCTCACTTTCCGTCTCCCCCGTGCCGCCATTATAAACGTAGGTCATGGTAACAGGCGGTGTCGCCTCCCACTGTGCATAAAGGTAAAGGTTATCTGTCAGACTGATCTCCTGTCCGGGCGTATAGCCGTTACCTGACCCGTCTGCCTCCGTATTCCACCCGACAAAATCATAGCCAAAATATACAAGATTCCCCATAAGGGGGAAAAGTTCCGCTTCACCCATGATGACCGCTGTATCTTCACTGGTATACTCATTAGGGTCGGAACACATAATGCTGGAACCCGGAGGGTTATTGTTGGCATCGTAAGTTATAAAGTAAGTCTTCGGCACTTCCGCAAGATAAATGTTCTCTCCCCGCTTTTCCGTACAATAGCTCCTTGTGTGCCATACAAACTGCTCCGTGCTTGCGTCCTTATGGTACAGCTTCCCGTCAATCAGCACCCGCCCGGGCTTTATATTGTCATAGCCGCCCAGCACAAAAACCGAATCGCTTTCAAAATCTTCATCAAGAAGTATAGACGCGCCTTCATTAAAAAAATAAAAAATATCACAGGGAGCCAGCCCCACTTCGTGGTTGCCCTCCATGACAATGTTTCCGGAAAGGATGATCCCCGTCTCATTCATGTAGCAGATTGCGCTCGCCGCACTGATATTTTCCTTTGAGCGGTTTCCCGTAATCGTGCAGTCGCGGATGACCAGCGCCTTTGTTCCTTCCCCTTTGCCCGTCTGTATTGCGCTGCCGCGCAGGGCACTGTTCCCGGAAATGGTGCAGCGGATTAACTTTGAGTCCCCTCCCGTGGACATATGGAGGCCCCCGGCAACATAATCGGAACTGTTATTTTCAATGACACTGTCCGTCATGACCAAAGATAAGAGTGACCATACCGCACCCCCTGTGGAATCGGAATGGTTCCCGCTCAGTTCCATTTCAGACGCTTCGCAGGGTCCCATGAGCCCAAGTGCCCCACCCCATACAGCTGCACAGTGGCGGATTGTCCCCGATGTGATTGTAACTTCTGCGGTCTTGGCAGACTGGATGCCGCCGCCTGCGCCTAAGGTATAACAGTCCTGTATCAGCCCGCCATCCATGGCCATGCTTGCGTCCCACGTAACTTCAACTGCCCCTGCAGTCCTGACGCTGCGGTTTCCGTCCACGCTTTCGGAATAATCTGTGTTGTAATTATTCTGGAGGACGGTTCCTGCACCCATGGCATAAAAGCCTTTCACATAGATAAGGGGGCTGTCCCATACCTGTCCTGTATTGTTGAAATCCTGATCCAGCACCGCACCGCCGTCAAGGATAATATCCTGCGTGGCAAGGCTGCCGCTGCTTATCCCGACCAGAACGTTCCCGGCATCTTTTGCGTAGTTTTTACCGGCAAACTCTTCTTCCCTGCGGATGGTCACCGGTTTTTCTGCGTCCTCACTCGTCAAGGTAATGTTATCAGCAGTGACCTCAAGCGTCTTTGACACACTACAGTCCCGGAGGACTATGATTGTGTCGCCAGCCTGTGCATTTTCAAATGCCTGTTCCAGTTCTTCATAACTGGTATCCCCGATCCGTGCTTCATAAGTAACAGTAATATCCTGCTCCTGTTCCGGTTTCCAGTTGGCATACAGCCACAAGTCATGTTCCGGGGTATAGGTATCGCCCGGCCTTCCGACTGCGGTAAATTTGGTCACGTCCCCATTATCGGTTACGTCCACCCAGCTTTCCAGATAATGCCCCTCATAGGATGCATCAGGCAATATAATGCTTTCCCCCTTGGGCACGGAAACGCTTTCCGTCTCACAGGTTCCCTCATAGGCTTCAAACGTGACCGTGTAACTGCCTTCTTCGGCTGCCTTAACGGGAAGCGGGGTGCTCCCAAAGATTCCCGTTACAACCGTGGAAGCCGCCGCAAGGCACGTAAGAAGCTTTGTCAAGATTTTCTTTCTTCCCATACGTTCTTCCTTTCTTCCATATTTTATAAATATAAAGCGTTATGCCTGTTTCCCTCCCAGACCAGTTCCAGTCCCGGCTCCTTTTGCCGCAACGTTCCCACCGGCAGGGTGCGCCAAATGCACACTCATCTGCCGGGTATCTATCCGGGCAGGCTATGAAATTGTCAAGGTTCATTGAAAGGGAATTTTGATGGATTGAAAATGAGATTTATTTGCCCCTTCACTAATAGCAGGCTGGAAGGGGTGAAAATTAAACAGTTTATAGAAATTTTAGAAATTGTTTTAGCCAGCATATTATAAAAACAGTTTACTCTATCTTTTGGTAATTCTATAATGAGTATATGTACCACACATTTATCCTCAAACAATTGGGAGATCATATGCATGAACGGAAAGCAAATAGAATCAGAAGTAATCAGATATTTAGGAGACAATAACTACAGATACGCCATTTTAATTGAGGGCGAATGGGGATGCGGAAAAACTTACTTTGTCCTAAATGACTTACAAACCGCCATTGAGAAGTATGAATTAAATCATACAAAAAGGAGTGTTCGCTATATTTCGTTGTATGGCTGTAAATCAGTAGATGAGATTGAAGAGAGCCTATACTGGAGCATCGTTGACGAACAGTTTTATAAAAAATATGAACAGATTACTCATACAGAAAGCTATTACGGAAAAGAAAAAGAAAAACGCCAAAAAGGCGGGCGAATCATAACAAATATTTCTAAAAAGATGATAAGTTCCCTAATGCAGCGGTTTGAAATATCTTCTAAATCATATGAATTTATTTCAGATTTCCTTTCCCTGAATAAAAATATCTTTATATTTGATGATTTGGAAAGATGCAGCTGTCCTCCAAATGATGTATTGGGATATATCAATGGATTAGTTGAACATGAAGGTGCAAAGGTAATTCTTATTGCCAATGAACGGGAAATAGGAACTCTGACACAAGTAAAAAACAGAGAGTTTCAGTACCTTGTTTCATCTGATGAAAAAATCAAGATTCCAAAAGAGGAATCCGGATTTTCTTACCATCACCCAAAAGACACTGAGATCACTCTGGATATTGATGAACTGGAAAGACGCAGAAAAAAACTTTTTTCAGATAATGAATACAATCAGCAGTACCTCCGAATACGCGAAAAACTGATTGGTCAAACATTACGTTATGAAGCTGATCTGGTTCCAATTATCCATAAATTAATCAATCAATGTAAATCTGATACTCAATTAAAGGATCACTTGGACAATAATGTAAGATATTTTATTGATGATATGTCGGAAAACAATCATAATAATTTAAGGACTTTCCAGTTTTTCTTATCAAAGATAGAGTATCTGTATTTTCAATTTTCATCATTTGAAATTGACTGTAGATACAAAAATGCCGCCTTGGACTTTGTTATTCAGAATTGCTTTATGATATGCGTTGAACATAGAGGGAACATTCAAGGCCCCGAAGACCAATTTCTTCAAATTTGCTTTCAGAATAAGCGGAGGCTGCCAACCATTATCAATTATGTAAAATACAGTATTTTTGATTCCGAATCATTCCTAAATGATGTTACTGCCTATATCAATGCAGAGTTAGCCGCCCGTCTGCCAGATGATGACCCATATACATTGTTATATAACCAATATTACTTGCAGACACAGGATTGGATTGAAGAAAAGATAAATTCAATTTTAGAAAGGTTACACCAAAATGAATATAAGAGCAATCTGTATTCCAATATACTTATTATATTTATCAGATTAGTAAAATACGGATTCCCCGAAGAAATACTATTACATGCAGAAGAATATATGATATCCAACGTGAAACATGGAAACAGTAATATTTTGGATGACTGCATTGCATCAGAAAACGCAGAAGAAATCAAAAAATGCAAGGAAATCATTCATAAAATAAATCGCCAGATTCGTTCAAGCAGAGAATCTTCAAGAACAGAGGACATACTCAATATTTTAAGTAATAACGAATCCTGGGCAGAGGGACTAATTAACTATTGGGATACAAACAGGTCGCAATTTCCCCATGAAATACAAATATTAAGTTATACTGATGCCGATTTCTGGCTGCAAAAAATACTTGATAGCAATGCAAAAAATATACACCATTTCAGAATGTTTATAAATAGATTATATCCGGATAATGTGATAAAAGGGAATGCAGATGATGATATGCTTATTATCAAATCCATTATAAACAGATTGGAAAGCTATACGGATTCTGATAAAATTAAAAATATGCAGTTAATATGGTTAAAAGAACAATTATCCAAAATCTATCAACAGCATATAGAATACATGAAAAAAATTCCCCAATGAATAAGATTGTGCTAAGAATTCTTATTTCAAATAAGCCCCTATCATTATTAGGTATGGGCTTTATTTGAAGTTCTTACACACTCCCAATACCCTTGATATTTATGTTTTGAATTTGGAATATAATTTCCATGGTATTTTTTTACATAGGTTAGACCTTTAAGAACCCGCAGAGAATCAGTTCCCTGCCTCATTGCCGGGCTCTGCCCGGACCCGTCCTCGCCGGAAGCAGGAAAAGGAGCAGCAGCC
>CAJTVK010000184.1:6255-6463 GCA_910579645.1 uncultured Lachnospiraceae bacterium
TCCGTGAACCTTATGTCAAGAGGCTTTCGCGGCATATCCTCACGCTTCGCGCTCCGGTATTCCACGGTCCTCTTGACAACGGTTCCGCTCCGTTGCTGACATAGACGTTATATCTTTTTATAATGACGTTTCTGACATTATCTTCCTCATTTTCTCTAATATCCTTCTCCGCCTGTTCTGGATTGTTTTCCTGCTGCACCCAAAAATC
>CAJTVK010000185.1 GCA_910579645.1 uncultured Lachnospiraceae bacterium
ACGCAGCACTGGCGCAAAAAGCAGGTGCTGAATTCACCGTTATTTCCGAAATGCAGTACTAAGCTCTTCCTGGAATACAGCAGGAATTTATAGAAAGACGCCTGCACCAAATCCGTGCCTCCGGCAGCATCCGACAGCACAAGACATGCCTCCGGCCACGCGCTCTGCAAGGCAGGATGTTCCTTCCCCAACACATACCGCCGCAGACGGCGAAGGAATTTTTCCTCCTGCACCTCCGCTGCGGTAAAGGCATGGGCAATGGTACGTTTTTCCTCTCCCGTCACATCATCGTCGAACGCATATCTGCCGAACGCCGCCGCTTCTCCCTTGGACGGACGCCCCATCAAGGAAGACAGCAGACGGGACAGCACCGGGCGGATATCCCGATGTTTATCCGTTCCCGCCAAAATTCCCCGAGATTTTTGTTTCTCTCCCGCAGAAGTCTCCCGAAACCCTTGTCTCGTTCCCGCAGAAATCTCACCAATCTCTTGCCTCGTTCCCGCAGAAATTATCTGCGGCATGCTTCCGTCGGCTTTCCCCACCTGCTTCACATAGCACTCCGCATACCGGAGCAGAATGGCCAGCCCGGCTTGAATCCTCTTCCGGTTCGGATTTCCCTCCGCAGCGAAAACCGGCCCCAGCCTGCCCTCCTGCCAACGGTATCCTTTCGCCATCCCTTCCGGGGAACTGAAAACACACTCAAATAAATTATTGCAGAAAAAAGCCTTTCTGCAGTTCCCATGCTCCGGCGCAAAATACCAAGGATGATACGTCCCCGGATCCATGCCTTCCGCATATTCATATAAGCCGAAATAATATCCCTCTATTTTCTTACGGCATCCCGCACTTTCCAGCAGACGCTGTAGGCTCCGCTGCATGCTTCCCGTCCACCCGCTGTCCACCAGCGCAAAAGGAACCTCCTCCAACAGCCCCTCCTGCCGCAGATAGCCGATTACATAGGAATATTCCTCTTCCGCATGTGCCGCCATCCGTTCCATAAAAAGCGGATTGGCCTTCAGCCGCGGCTTCATAGCTTTTATCTGTTCATAGCTGAGCGGGCGGCGCATTTCATGCCCAAGCCCCATATAGCTTGCGGCCGCAAGGGCTTCCTCCCTGTCCAGTCCGCCCCGCCCCAGCATTTTCTCCAAAGTTACCTTCATGCCGCCCAGACAGATATATTCCAAGCTTTCTTCTCCAAGCAGCCGATACTCCCCGCTCCTCAGAGCCATGCGGGAACAATATAAATACCTGCATTCCAACGGAAGCTTCCATGCACTGCATAAATATTCAGCGGTCAAATACATCATATAACCGTCCCGGGCAAGAAAATAAAGCCGGCGTTTCCCACTTTTAAGCGCATCCTCCAGCACCCATAGAACATAGCTAAACAGTGCCGGCGCAAGCACATAGCAGAACGCCGCCCGCCAAGGCTCCCTGCCCGCCCCTGTTTCCGCTTCCCGATATACCTGCTCCGAACATCTATACAACAGTGGATGTCCCTTCCAAATTCTCCGATACTGCTTTCTTTTTTCTCCAATCCCATTTCTCATGTCCGATATCCTGCCTGTGATACAGTTTCCTTGCCCTCCAGATCAGCCCGTCGGGCACAGCCGCCGCCAAAAGAGGGCGGATTACATAAAGCCACCCGAAAGGGTAAAGAATTCCCAGTTCCTTAAAGTTCCTGTGCCGAATACGCATTTCGTCCATCCGGTAACGGAATTTCCTCTTGGCATAGGAATCTCTGTCTTCCCGGTAATAAAATAAATCTTCCTGAATATTCTCTCCCCGGTACCCCAGCTTATGCAGGCGCATGAACAGCTCATAATCCTCGCACCGCCAGTTTTCCTTGGAATCTCTATATGTATTGCCGTCCTGAAAAACCTCCCGCCGGATCATCACCGTAGGATGGATGAAAGGCGAACACTTCAGAAAAGATTTCCTATCCGGCTTTTCCGGCATCCTCCGGCAGCCCCACACGCCGCTGCCGTCCATCAGCTTGGCGTTGCATCCTACATAAGCAACCTCCGGATGACTTTCCATAAACTCATACTGTACCTGCAGACGGGAATCCGCACTGATATCATCGTCGTCCATTCTGGCCAGATATCTCCCTTCCGCCACATCAATACATGTGTTCAGCGAATACGCAAGCCCATGATTCCTTGCACTGTTTATCACCCTGACCCGCTTGTCCGTCTGCTCAAACTTCCTCAGTCCTTCAGCCAATTCTTTCTCGGAGCCGTCATTATAAATGATAAACTCAAAGTCCGTAAAGCTTTGCCGCAAGATGGAGTGAACGGCTTCTTCCAGACGCTTTTTGTCCTTCTGGTTATAAACGCTCATGATTACACTGATTGCCGGCCTTTTATCCATATTTTGTCCCTTTTCCTTTTACCCTGCACCGGGATATGCACTCTCTTTCCCGGCCATCCGCCGGTACACCTTGCGCATAATCCGGTCAGTCTCCTGCAAGTCAAACTTTTCCGCACGTTCCATGCAGGCTCTGCCCATCCGTCTCCTGCCTTCCGCCTCTTCCGCCATAAGGGATATGGCCTTTGCATATTCCTCTGTGGTCCCGCCGGCACATACATAGCCTGTCACCCCATCGGCCATATATTCCCTTGTCCCCCGGCAGTCGGAAGTAATCAGCGGAATCCCGCCCGCCATGGCCTCTATAGCCGCAATGCCCAATCCCTCCCTTTTGGAAGGAAAAGCAAAACAATCCGCACACTGCAGCATATCCGGGATGTCCCGCCGGAACCCGAATAAAGTAAACTGCCTGCCAATGCCCAGTTCCTCCGCCAGCCTGCCGAGATATTCTGCCCGTTCCCCTTTTCCGCAGATTCCGTAATGTATTCCCGGATTTCCCAGCTTTGCAATGGCACGGAGTATCACTTCATGATTTTTATTCCTATTCAATTCCCCCACCGACAATATGTAAAATACGTCTTCCCCAATGCCCAGCCTCTGCCGCATGGCACTTCTGCAGTTCGGTTCCTTTCTGAACTGCTGCGTGCATACCCCCACACCGGGAATCTGCACCCTCATGCCCTTTTTCTTTCTCAGCCGGAAAGCGGAAGCCATTTCATAATCTTCCCTGTTAATCGTAATCAGGCAGTCCGTGACTCTTGCCAGCAAAGCCTCCGCCGGATAAAAAAGCAGCCAGTTTATCCACGGGGCTCCCTTATAGAAATGAAAGCCATGGGCGGTGTAAATCACCTTTACCTTCTGCCTGCGGCAGACAGCTGCCGCCAGCCGCCCAAGCGCCCCTCCCATAGGATTATGGCAATGCAGCAATTCAATCTTTTCCGACCTGATAATCTTACATATCTGCAAAAATGCTTTAAAGTTCCGCACCGGATGAACCGGCGATTTTTCTATATCTATCTGGTAGAGTTTTATTCCTCTCCGTTTCAGTTCCTCTTTGTCTGATACATAAACCGGATTGCGGAAATTGGAAGCATAGCAAAGTTCACAGCCCATATCCTTCAATATCTTAGCATCATTCATCTCAAACTGAGATAAAAAACCGCTTATGGTCGTTATAATTAAGACTTTTTTCATCCCATGCTCCCTTTGAAAGCCTTCCCCGTCTCCGGCAGTCCGATTCTGCCGCAAAGCCGCCAACTGCGGCCAATGCCATTACGTTAAGCTGCGGCCATATCATTTTTTTGGGGCGGCTGGCTATCCCTAACCGTCCGCCCCGCCACACTTGGTTTCATGCAAATCACATTTTCCTATTCCACAGACCTTCCGGCGTGCCCGAATCATCCTTTCCCGTTCTGCCGCCCTTCAGTCCTTGTCCGTCTTACGGAACTGCCACAAATGCAATGGCTCCCGATTTCTGCAGATTAAGCACTACATGGTCTTCCCGTACTTCCACTACTTCCACTTCCACCCATTCGCCGTTTATATACTGCTTTGCAACAATCTTCGTTCCCTTTGCCAAGCCTTTCAGATAAAAATTAACCGTAGCGACATTATAGTTTGCATTAGGTATGCTGATGGAAACTACGTTCAGGAGATTCCCGCCAAGGGCCGCTGCCTGGCTGACTGCCTCTGCCGCCATGTTTTTGTCCACCTTGGATAAGGTTGCCGTTAAATTGGTAGCAACACCGTTCACAATAATTTTACCGCCCTGTCCTACAGGCATGGCATTTTCAACCCCGGGCGTATCCACAACCGCATTGTTGAAATATTCCCCGGCTGTCATGCCCCGGTCCGCGGCTTCCTGCGCCTGGCTTGCATTCTGAAACCCTGCCGATGCCAACACTGCCTGTGCCGAAGGGCTGGTTGCCGATACCGTAGCGGAACACAGCAATACGGAAGCGCCCAATAAAGCAATAAATTTTCTCATACTCCCATTTCTCCTTTCTTTTTACCGAAAATGAAAAATTTCCTAAGTGTGGTCTATATCAACATCAATGATGCCAATACCTGCATTTTACGGGCTGCTGTCAATCGGCTCATAAAATATCTCAATCATCAGCCGGTACAGCGCATCCTCATCCACATAAAACTCCTCAAATTCCTCCCCCTGCACCGTTTCCCCCTGCATTGAATGAAACTGATCCATACTGAACTTATAATCTGCCGCCAGCCCGGCCAGATACACCACCTCATCCACCGAAATATCCGTCACCATCTGCTCCGTCACTGCATTGTACAGTTCCAGCACCAACGTAAAATCCGCTTTCACCGCACTTTTCGTTTTCTTTATCCATTCTCCCAGAAACTGCTGCTGTCTGGCCAGCCGCTTATCCGCAGAGCCTACCGCGTCCACATCCCTGTACCGCACATAAGAATAAGCCTTCCTGCCGTCCAGAAGAACCGTTTCCCCTTCATTTACCACATAGTCGCCCAACGTCTCATCCTGTATTGCCGACGTAACGTCCTCCAAAGACGTCAGCTCAATTCCTCCGATTAAATCCGTCAGCGTAATAATCGCATCCATATTTACCGCACAGTACCCATGAATCGGCAGGCTGTAAAAAAGATTCCTCACTGCCTCCACCTGATATTCGCAGCTTTCCTCCACCCCGTTGCCAAACCCATGCTGCACCGCAATCTGCGCCTGCACCGTGGAAATATATTCACCGGAACTGTCATACAGCTTAATATCCGTCATGGCATTCCTGTTTACGCTGATTACATGAAAAGCTTTTTCCTTCGGATTGAGCACAAGCAAAAACAAAGCGTCTGCCTGCCCCCCGTCGGTTCCTTCCGCCACTTCCTGCACCCGGTTATCCTTATCGATTCCCATAAACAGAAAGGTCATGATATCCTCATTGTAAGCATATACCTTATCCTCATATTTTACCCAGCCCGGCTCCCACTCTTCCTGCTCTTCCAAGCCTTGCTGCGTACCGGCCTCCGCCATCTGAGGCACCATATTTTCTTCTTTCTTTCTCAGGCTTCTCTTCCCGCTGGCCCATACAGCCGCAAGAGAAAGCACAATAACAACTGCTATTGCCAATATGCTGCCGCATACTGCTGCCCAAACTTTTGCTTTATTTCTTTTTGCCTTTTTTCTTTTTGCTGCTCTCACGCATATCCCTCGGTTATGTATGTTTTCCTCCGCAGACGGCACGTCCTGCGGATATGTCCTATTTACGTTTCCTTGTGCCGGCATAGAAAACCGACAGACAGTTTCCTTCTGCTTACGCCTTTATCCCTGCCTCGGCAAGCATTTTCTTCAATTTAGCTATTTCGGCATCTTTATCGGCCAGTTTTGCGGCATTGTCGGCCAGTTTTGCGGCATTGTCGGCCAATTTTGCGGCATTGTCAGCCAGTTTTGCGGCATTGTCAGTCAGCTGTGCGTCCTGCTCGGCCAGGCGTATTTTGAATTCTACGATTTCAGGTGCCAACAGTTCTTTCAGTTCCTCACACATGTCATTGCCCTCCTGTATCATTTTCCTAAACAATTCTATGTTTGCTTCCGAAGCCACATTCACGACAGAATCCGCATTCTTCCTGTCCTCCGCCTCCGATAGGACGGCATAGCTGCCAAGAAGCTTCCGTGCCCGCTCCATGCTCAGGCTGCGTGTCAGCGATGTGACCCACACATGGCTCTCCCTGTCCAGCTCCTTCGTCACCAGAACCTGCATCGGGAACAGTGCCCCGCTCACACGGTATATCCCGCCCGCCTTTTCCGTCACGGCGTACCTTCCCTCAAGCTGCCCCAGAAGCTTCGCCGGCTTCTGCTCCCTCACAACGGATATTGTGATGTCCGCATCCAGGCTTTCGGCAGTGCCTTCCTTTTCGGCCTTGTATAGGCATGCATAGGACAGCGCCTTGTAAAAAGTACCGGCATTAAGGTCGTCCCCCGGGGATTTGAACTCAAAGATATTATTTCCGAGGAAAAAATCGC
>CAJTVK010000186.1 GCA_910579645.1 uncultured Lachnospiraceae bacterium
AAAAATCCCTCTCGTGCGTCCGCCTCTCAACACGGCATTCAGGCTGAACTGTCACGATTTCCGTGCTGTTCCGACAGAACATATTGTCAATCCCCCCACAGTATGTTATAATGCCAAAAGGCAGCGGCGGTTTAAAGCAGGATCGCGGCTGCACGGCAGATTTTCCGTACCTTGAAAAAAGAATAGAAGTTGTATGGATTTCAGATGCGCGAAGCATCGTCTGTCTGTAACCAATAGCTTATCACGCCATTTCCCATTTAGCGCCATGCACCTGCCTGTGGCTGGCAGGTTAACGAGGAGGAAGGTTATCGAAAATTCGGCGGGTGCCTTCCCGTAATGCTCCGGTGCGTAATATGTCGGTAAATATGCAGGTGACTGCAAAACAAAGGCGGCATAACGGAGTAATGTTGGAAAAGCAGAAAATATATACTGTAAAAATATAAAAAAGATTTTAGGCAGAGGCCTTATAAAAAGATTTTACGGGCTTGCAGCGGAGTTGCCGATTTTATAGGAACAGCGAAGCCGTAAAAGAAAAAGAAAGATGAGGAATTGGTATGTGCGGCATTATTGGATATACAGGTAAGAAAGAAGCAGAGGAAATCATGTTGGATGCTTTGGAGGTATTGGAGTACCGGGGGTATGACAGTGCAGGCATAGCTGTCTGCGGTCCGGACGGAGGTGTGCGGATACGCAAATGCGCGGGACGCGTGAAGGATCTGCGTTCCTTGTGTGAAAGGGACGGAGTCGAGGGCGCATGCGGTATCGGCCACACAAGATGGGCTACCCATGGCGGCGTAAGCGACGGGAATGCCCATCCTCATAAGTTCGGAAAAGTTACGGTGATACATAACGGGATTATTGAAAATTATAAAAGCCTTATCGGAAAATACGGTCTGGAGGCGGAACTTCGTTCACAGACGGACAGCGAAGTGGCGGCTGCGGTGCTTTCCCATTTTTACAGCGGGGATCCTTATGCGGCCATACGGAAAACGGTGCTGAAATTAAAGGGGACATTTGCCTTTGGCATTATGTTCGATGATATTCCCGGCGCAATTTTTGCGGTCAGGAACGTAAGTCCTATTGTTATCGCAAAGACGGAAGAAGGCTCCATGATGGCTTCCGACGTGACGGTATTGGGGCAGTATTCCAAGGATTATTTTGTGCTGCCCGAATTTCATGTGGCGGTACTTAGAGCGGACGGGACGGAACTGTATGACATGTCGGGAGACGCGGTGGAACCGGAGTGGCTCACGGTAAGCTGGGACGTGAACCGCAGCAGCAAGGGTGGTTATCCTTTTTATATGGAAAAAGAGATTATGGAGCAGCCGGAGGTGATTCGGGAAACGATAGAACCCCGCATCCGGGACGACATGCCGGACTTGGAGGGCGACGGTATTCCCGACAGTCTGCTGTCGGACTGCAGCCAAATCTGTGTGGTGGCCTGCGGCACTGCCATGCATGCGGGATTGGTGGGGAAGGCACTGATGCAGTCCTTGGTGAAAATACATATGGATGTGGAACTGGCCAGCGAGTTTATGTATACGGATTCTCTGGTGGACGGGAAGACTTTGGTAATCGCCATTTCCCAGTCCGGAGAGACGATAGATACTTTGGAAGCTTTGAAGTATGCCAAGAGAAACGGCGCAAAGACTTTGGCTGTGGTAAATGTAAAGGGTGCGTCCATTGCAAGGGAAAGCGATTATGTGATATATACAAATGCCGGGCCGGAAATTGCGGTTGCCAGCACGAAGGCTTATACTACCCAGCTGGCGGTGCTTTATCTGCTGGCAGGGAGGATGGCATATGTGAGGGGGATTTTCGGGGAAAAGGAACTGAAAGAATTTACGTCGGAACTGAGGAAAGCACCGGCAGTCATGCAGACGGTATTGGACCGCAGGGAGGAAATTCACTATATTGCCAGAGGCATGTTAAACGCGAAGGATGTGTTTATGATTGGCCGGGGGCTGGATTATTCCATTTTGCTGGAGGGCTCCCTGAAACTGAAGGAGATTTCCTATATTCATTCGGAGGCTTATGCGTCCGGGGAACTAAAGCATGGGACAATTGCGCTCATTACGGAGGATACGCCGGTGGTTGCGGTCATTACGCAGGATAAGGTGCAGTCCAAGGAGTTTTCCAATATTAAGGAAGTGCAGTCCAGAGGGGCGGAAGTCATCTTATTCATGAAAGAAAGTTACCGGCTGGATCAGGATGCCGTCTGGGACAGTGTGTTTAAGCTGCCGGCTATGCGGGATGAGTTTATGGTCTTGCCGGTCTCGGCGGCACTGCAGCTGCTGGCTTATTATGTATCGCTGGATAAGGGGCTGGATGTGGATAAACCAAGGAATCTGGCAAAGGTTGTTACTGTGGAGTAAGGAAAGGCATACGGTAGGGCAGGCCGGATGTTTGCCGCGGGATTGCCGGCCGGACGTTGGTTCTCCGGGGAAAGCAGGCTTTAAGATATGCTTCGGAACTTCGGAAACAGAGGATAAAGTGGTGTGAGCAGCGGTTATAAGACGGGGAGAGGTTTCGCGCATCGGAAATAGATACAACGGGTATAAAAGGCAATGTCATTCCGTAAGGCCACCTTCGGTTCACGGAACCGTGCAGAGGTTTCACGGAGCCTTGCAGGAGTTTCACGGAACCGTGCAGGGGTTTCACGGAGCCTTGCGGAAGCTTGGCGGAACGGCATTGGCACAGAAGGAGTGTGGGGTATGGCATTTACTCATTTGCATGTGCATACGGAGTACAGCCTGCTGGATGGCTGTAACAAAATAAAAGAGTATGTGAAAAGGGTGAAAGAACTGGGGATGGACAGCGCAGCCATCACCGATCACGGTGTTATGTACGGTGTGATTGATTTTTATAAGGAGGCGAAAGCGGCGGGAATCAATCCCATTATGGGCTGTGAGGTTTATGTTGCGCCGAATTCCAGATTTGACAAGGAGCTGAATGGGGGCGAGGACCGGTATTATCATTTGGTGCTGTTGGCGGAGAATAATACGGGGTATGCGAATCTGATGAAAATCGTAAGCCGGGGATTTACGGAAGGGTTTTACTATAGACCCCGCGTGGATATGGAAGTGCTGAATGAGTTTCATGAGGGCATTATCGCCCTGTCGGCATGCCTGGCCGGGGAAGTGCAGCGTTATATCGTGAAGGGGCTGGTGGAGGAAGCGAAAAAGTCGGCACGGAAGTATGAAGCCTGTTTCGGGAAAGGAAATTACTTTCTGGAATTGCAGGACCATGGGATTCCGGAGCAGAAAACGGTCAATGCGGCGCTTTTGCAGATGAGCAGGGAACTGGACATTCCGTTGGTGGCGACCAATGATGTGCATTATACCTATGCGGAAGACGAGAAGCCTCATGATATCCTGCTCTGCATTCAGACGGCAAAGAAGCTGGCGGACGAGGACAGGATGCGCTATGTAGGCGGGCAGTATTATGTGAAGAGCGAGGAGGAAATGAAGGGGCTGTTTCCTTATGCCTGGGAGGCAGTGGAGAATACCCAGAGGATTGCCGACCGGTGCCGGGTGGAGATTGAGTTCGGCGTGACTAAGCTGCCGCATTTCGAAGTGCCGGAGGGATATGATTCCTGGACTTATCTGAATAAACTCTGTTTTGACGGACTGTATGAAAGGTATGGGGTGCGGGGGAGTCTGCCGGAAAACGGCGGAAAAGACACAAAAGCGGCAGCAGACACGGTGCCCGTGTCGGATGCCCGCCGGATTCCGGACGGGATGACGGAAGAGGGGCTGCTGGAACGGCTTGCTTATGAACTGAATGTCATCCGTTCCATGGGATATGTGGATTATTTCCTTATCGTGTGGGACTTTATTAATTTTGCAAAGAGCAATGATATTATGGTGGGGCCGGGACGTGGTTCAGCGGCGGGAAGCATTGTTTCTTACTGCCTGAGAATTACCGATATCGATCCCATTAAATATAATCTGCTGTTTGAGCGGTTCCTCAATCCGGAACGTGTTTCCATGCCCGATATTGATATTGACTTCTGTTTCGAAAGACGGCAGGAGGTGATTGACTATGTGGGGAGAAAATACGGTTCCGATAAAGTGGTGCAGATTGTGACGTTCCTGACGATGGCCGCCAAGGGCGTAATCCGTGATGTGGGCAGGGTGATGGACCTGCCCTATGCCTATGTGGATTCCATTGCCAAGCTGGTGCCAAACGAACTGAACATTACCATAGAACGTGCGCTTTCCGTGAATCCGGAACTGCGCCGGATGTATGAGCAGGACGAGCAGGTAAAGAGCCTGATTGACATGAGCCGGCGTCTGGAGGGGCTTCCGAGGAATGCCTCCATGCATGCCGCAGGGGTGGTAATCTGCAGCAAGCCGGCAGAGGAATTTGTTCCCCTTTCCAGAGGCAGCGACGGTTCCGTCACCACGCAGTTCACAATGACTACCATAGAGGAACTGGGGCTGCTGAAAATGGACTTTCTGGGGCTGCGTACTTTGACGGTCATTCAGAATGCGGCACGTTTTGTGGAGAAGAATAAAGGCATTTGCCTGGACATGGGAAAGATTGATTATGATGATAAAGCGGTACTGGCATCCATCGGCACGGGGCGGACGGACGGGGTGTTCCAGTTGGAAAGCGGCGGCATGAAAAGCTTTATGAAGGAACTGAAGCCGCAGAGCCTGGAGGATATTATTGCGGGCATTTCCTTGTATCGTCCGGGGCCTATGGATTTCATCCCCAAATATATAAGGGGGAAAAACAGCGGAGGAGAGATTACTTATTCCTGCCCCCAGCTGGAACCGATTCTTGCCCCTACCTATGGCTGTATCGTCTATCAGGAGCAGGTCATGCAGATTGTGAGGGACTTGGGAGGCTATACGCTGGGGCGCAGCGATTTGGTGCGCCGTGCCATGAGTAAGAAGAAGCAGGCGGTGATGGAGAAGGAGCGGGATAACTTTGTATACGGAAACAAAGACGAAGGGGTTCCCGGCTGCATAGAAAAGGGCATTGACGAAAAGACGGCCCGGCAAATTTACGGGGAAATGATGGATTTCGCCAAATATGCATTCAACAAGTCCCATGCGGCATGCTATGCGGTGGTTTCTTATCAGACGGCATATCTGAAATATTATTACCCGGTGGAATTTATGGCGGCACTGCTTACTTCCGTCATAGATTTCCCGAGGAAGGTATCGGAATATATCATGACTTGCCGGAGCATGGGGATTGCCATTCTGCCGCCGGACATCAACGGCGGGGAAGCCGGTTTTTCGGTGACGGAAGGAGGCATACGGTATGCGCTGACGGCAATCAAGAGCGTAGGACGGCCTATTATCGAGGCTATCGTGAAGGAGCGGGAAGAGCGGGGGCCTTATAAAAATCTAAAGGATTTTATAACGCGGGTGGCCGATAAGGAAGTGAATAAGCGGGCCGTGGAGAATTTTATCAAAGCCGGGGCTTTGGACGGGCTGGGCGGCACGCGTAAGCAGTTTATGAGTGTGTATGTGCAGATTATGGATCGGATACAGCAGGATAAGAAAAACAATCTGGCCGGGCAGATTTCCCTTTTTGACTGGGTTTCCGAGGAACAGAAGGAAGAATTCGAAATAAAGATGCCGGAAATCGGCGAGTATTCCAAAGAAATGCTGCTTGGCTTTGAGAAAGAGGTGCTGGGGGTGTATATCAGCGGGCATCCTCTGGAGGAATACGAGGAGATGTGGAAGAAAAATGCCACGAATACCACGGCGGATTTCCTGTTGGATGAGGAAACAGGGGTTACGGCGGTGCAGGACGGCCAGTCGGCCACGATCGGAGGCATTATTGCGGACAAAAAGATTAAATATACAAAGAATGATAAAATCATGGCATTCCTGCAGGTGGAGGATTTGCTGGGAAGCATAGAAGTTATTGTTTTTCCGAAGGATTATGAGAAGAATTCCGCGCTGCTGACAGAGGACAGCAAGGTATTTATCAAAGGGCGGGTGTCGGTGGAAGAGGATAAGGACGGAAAGCTGATTTGCGAGAGGATAACGGGCTTTGACGAAATCAGCAGAAAGCTGTGGATAAAATTTCCGGATAAGGAAGCTTATGAGGCGGCGGAAAAAGAACTGTATTCCCAGCTGGCACAATCCGACGGAAAAGACAGCGTATGCATATATGTGGAGAACCCCAAATCCCTGAAAAACCTGCCGCCGAACCGGAATGTGAAAGCGGATAAGGAATTGGTGGACAGGCTGGCGGCTTTGTATGGGGAAGGGAATGTGAAGGTGACATAAACCGTAACAGTTCGGCCTGAATGTTGTGTTGAGAAGCGGACGCACGGGAGGGATTTTTTTGCGGGACGG
>CAJTVK010000187.1 GCA_910579645.1 uncultured Lachnospiraceae bacterium
TAATCTCCAGAAGCATCAAATCCTTTAGCGATTTCATAAGCTTCATTCCGAAAGCCCGCATCATTCTTTTCCGTGTAATATTTTATTAAGCTTATCACATTTTTTTTCTTCATGATACGCACTCTCCTCCTCATTTTTTCTTCATGCATTAATCATAGCATTTTGGGACACATTTGTCAATATTGGGACAATAATCAGAAATCAAAAGAGCATTTACAAGATTGTGCGTAAATGCTCTTTTGGTTTTTCTCTGGCAAATTTTATACACAAAGCAGTTTGCCGCTGTTTACGCCGCTTTCTGCAAGTGTCTCTGTGTTACCCATCTGGGAATGGTACGATGGGAATACAAAAACTATTCGTAAACTTCCCAATAACCGTATCGTTTACCACCCTTGCGCTCAATCATACCTCTACTCTTTAATACCTCCAAGCCTCTCTGAATTGTTCGTCTATTAACAGATAGCTGCCTGGCCATATCAATGGTAGTAATAGCTGCATTTTCTTTAATCAAAGCCAATATTTTTATTTCTATTGCGACATCCTTTGTGACATCTTTTGTGACATTTTGGGCTTTTGTATCTAAAACTTTGGCACTTTGGAAGGCAAAAATTTCACCATGATATCTTCTCCATGAACAATATACTCAGGATCATTTGCTCCAAGACTTTTGCATGCATCCCGAATCTTCTGAATACCTAGTACTCTGTACTGAAAACCCTTGTGCAAATATTTCGGTCTATTTTCCCGATTGCACAAGTCCAGAATACTCAGCGTAGCCCGCTACACCTCCGTTTCTGAACTTGCACACTCGACAAAATATCCTCGAAAATTTGCACAGGAACTTCAAGTACAGAGTACTAGTCAGATATCCGGCGATTATCTCCGCCATATCACCCTGCTTCCTGCAAAGCCCTTCCACAGCCGATTCCCCCCAAAACAATTTGGTGCCTCCATTTGCTATACGATTAAACTGTCCTTTTAATTCGGACATTTCTTTTGCCGATTAGAGCGTATGCCCGCCGGCACGCGAAAAAGCACTCCTGCCAATCCGCAGAAGTGCCATATTTGCGTGCCATGGAACAAGCAATAACATGCTTTCTTAATTTGACGCCTAAACCGTATGTAAAGCAGAATGCGCCCACAATAGTGCAAGCCAAGCCGAAACATGACATCAAACCATTCTTTACTGCCAGTTCATCCGCCCGTAACGCTTCGTCACTGCCAAGACTTCTTTCTGCAATTTATCGCCCAGTTCCTTTTCCTTCAGCCTCCAACGCCAATTTATCCCTAAAGTAGAAGGCTTATTCGTCCGGCTGACGTTGTCATACCCAAGATAGTCCTGAATGGGGATAATGCATGCCTTGGCAACACTACGCATCACCAGCGCAATCAGAGACTTATAAAGTTCCTTCTCCGGCGTATGCTGATCACACAGATAGTCCCTCACCATCCGGCGTTCTTCCGGCAGAATATTCCGGTACCATCCCACAATCGTCTCATTGTCATGGGTTCCCGTATAGGCAACACTGTTTTCCGTATAATTATGAGGGAAATAATCACTGGCCGAACCGGAATCCCTGGAATCGAATGCAAATTCCAGAACCTTCATTCCCGGGAAGCCGCTGTCGCTGACCAGCCGGCGGACGGAATCCGTCATATATCCCAAATCTTCGGCAATCACCTCATGCTTTCCCAGCCGCCGCTCCATGCAGCGGAATAAATCGATTCCCGGGCCCTTTTCCCAATGACCGTTCACGGCAGTCTTTTCCCCGTAAGGAATGGAATAATATTCGTCAAACCCACGGAAATGGTCTATGCGCACCACGTCATACATCTGGAACGAATACCACATGCGGGTAATCCACCAGTCATACCCTGTCAGCCGGTGATATTCCCACCGGTAAAGCGGATTTCCCCACAATTGCCCGTCCTCCGAGAAACCGTCCGGCGGACAGCCTGCCACCGCCGTAGGCACATTATTCCCGTCCAGCTGGAACAGTTCCGGATGCGCCCAAGTGTCCGCACTGTCCATTGCCACATAAATAGGGATATCCCCTACAATCCGGATTCCCTTCCCGTTGGCATATTCCCTCAGTTCGTTCCACTGACTGAAGAATTTAAACTGCAGATATTGCTGAAATTCAATGTCAAAATACAGTTCCCTGCGGTAATAATCCATGGCATTCCCCCAACGCAGACGGATGTCCTCCGCCCACTCCGTCCAGGGCTTCCCTTCAAACCGTTCCTTCACCGCCATAAATAAAGCATAATCCGACAGCCACCATCTGTTTTCATCCACAAAATGCAGGTAATCCGTATTCTTGCTTATGTCGCTGCGCTCATAAGCTTTCCGCAGAAGCGGATAACGGTTTTTATACAGTTTCTCGTAATCAATGTCGTCCGCCTCGCTGCCGAAATCCACCTGATCGCATTCCTCTTTCGTCAGGACACCTTCCTCTGTCAATGCCTCCAGACTGATGAAATATGGGTTCCCTGCATAAGTGGAAAAAGACTGGTAGGGGGAATCCCCGTAGCTGGTAGGGCCAAGCGGCAATATCTGCCAGTAGGTCTGCCCTGCCTCCTTTAACCAGTCCACAAAGTCGTACGCGCTTTGGGAAAAACATCCGATCCCATAGTTTGACGGCAGGCTGGCGATGGGAAGTAAAATGCCCGCTGCTCTGTTCATATCTTTCTGCCTCCTGTTCCGGTTCTGCATCCGCACCGGCCGGTGCCCGAATGCAGCATATATTTATTTCATCTGCGCCGTTTATATATGATTGCCACACTTTTTCGCGCAATTTAACTATAATTCATTTGACAGGAATTTTCAATCAGAAAGTTGCGGTTTGCACGCAAATCGGACTTATTGGCCGGATGGACCGCCGGATAATTCCTACCTGCCTCCGGAATGCTTACGTTGCTCCAGCTCCGCCTTGATTTCCGGCAGCTTTGCCTCCAAATCAAACTTCATTGCACAGATAAACATAACAAGAAACAGCACAAACGGAATGTAAATGTTAAACGCATAAATCGCCTGTCTGGTGGCCGCCGTCGCCGCCGTCATAGATGCATCGTAGTGCGCCAGCGCCAGGCACCAGCCGACCACCGCCGCGCCAAGGCCATTCCCTACCTTGCCGCCAAACCCTGTCGCGCTCTGCGAGCAGGCAACCATTCGGTTTCCGAATTTGTATGCATTGTAGTCAATCGCCATAGCCGTCGTTACGCCGAGCAGGCACATCATCGGAATATTGGCAAAGGAACTGATGCAGCCGAGAATCGTATTGAACCAAAAATGTGCAGGATTCAATATACGAAGGATAGTAGCAACCATTCCCATCAGAAAACTCACGCGCAGCGTCTTTACCACACCTAATTTTTTATTCATCGGCCCCACAAGGACAAAGCCAAGAATGGTCGGTATCATTCCCACCGCACCAAGGATTGCCACCAAATTGTCGTCGCCGTAAATCCATTTGCAGTAATAGGTACCGGAGGAGTTGGCAAGACCGTAGGTGACATTGGACATCAGCCCCATAATCAATGCCAGAACCCAGTACTTGTTCCGGAAAAGCTTTCCCACCGCTTCTGTCAGCGGAATCGCCGCATCCAGTTCGTTTTCCTCTGCCGCCGTCTCCGCAGCGCCGTCGGCAGTTGCCGTCTCTTTGCTCTTTTTATAGCAGAGCAACAGGCAGAGCACAACAATCAGTGCAATGACTGCCGCAAATTTTACCCATGCGCTCTGCGTCCCGCCCAGTGCGTTCGTAACCGGAATCACCGCCAGCACAATCGCCATTCCCGGCACATAGCCTGCCAACGCACGATACACGCCCATCTTGCCCCGTTCCTCGGAACTGTTCGTCCTGACCACCTGCAAGGACGCATAAGGAATAGCTATTGCGGTATAGATAACGGAAGTCATCAGCAGATTTGTGACCAGCATGTAGACAATCTGCAGTCCTCCACTACCCTTCGGGACGGTAAACAGCAGCAACAGCATAAGCGCTGCCGGTATGGACATCTTCAGAATCCATGGCCGGTACCTTTCTTTGCCCGGCTTTGTATGGTCTATAATATTTCCCATGATAATATCCGTGAACGCATCAATAATTTTTGTTATCATGAACACGGTGGCCACCATTCCTGCTGCCAGCCCTGCCTTGTCCGTATAAAAATAGGTCAGCTGTCCCACCATGCCGCTGATTGCATTCAGCGCAAACTGCCCCATGGCATCTCCGAAATAATCACTTCCCCGCATGACCTTCTGAATGCCAAACTGATCCTTTCCCAATGGTTTTTTTGCCATTTTCTTATCCTCCTATGTTCCATTCCTTATTCTAATTACTCTGTCGGTTCAAGGCCGCCAACACCGTCCCTTCTTCCGTTTTCATCCGAATCCGGTATGCGGCCTGCACAGTATCCGTCCGATCCGATTCCATTTTCCAGGAAAACCGCGGCCTTACGGCATCCGACTCCGGCGGATTCCTTCGATACCCTGCACGCAGATCTGCTGTCTACATAAAAAACACCTCCCCTTTCCGATGAACTTCCAAAATCCATTTTCCTCTCTCAAACAGCCTTGCCTTGTTCCTTATATATGTATATTTTACTTTGTTGAACGTTTTCTGTATTGTAATCATGTTCTGTTTGTTATAAATTTGTTAAATATTTGTTCCGTTCAGCAAATCCTTCTCTATTTCCCCGGACTTAATTCCCCGTAACAGTTCAGCCTGCGGCTTCCCTGCTACAATTTCCCGTTAATTCCCCATTGCCTGCCGCAGAGCCTTTATTGTAATTTTGTTTGATTTATTATAAAATTATATCTGGCTTGGTTTTCATTTCCGCAATGATGTACTAGCCATCACATAAAGGAGGTCATTATGGATTCCGTTCATTCATTCTGCCAAACACTGTATAACTGCATCTATCTCCCGATACACTACTACAAAAACGGACAGCTTCAGCTGGTACTGCCTGACACCGGCTTTCCTTTTGATGTCGCCGCACCGCATCTGCCCGAACTGCTCTCCAAAAACCGGGCAATCGCCTACTTTCTCACAAAAGAATTTCATTATATCGGGCTTGTGAGGAACGACAAGACAGGGCAGACGGTTCTGATTGGTCCCGTATTCAGCATCCCGCCCTCCCCGTCCTCCATAAGAAATATTATGAAAGAATATTCCATTTCACCGGAGCATAAGGAACAGCTGACGGAACTCTATCAGTTTATGCCATCATATTCCTTTCATCAGTTCAGCCATCTTCTTGCACTGTTTTATCAGGCGCTGTTCGATGATGTCATTGACATTGATGCTTATCTGAACGTGTACACTGACACAGGAAGCGCCTTAGAGGCTTCCCTGCACTCAGCAAAAAGCTATGATGCGAAAGAAATGGAATTATTTCACAATACCTATCATTACGAGCAGCAATATCTGAATTATATCCGCAATGGGAATGTAGACGGCCTGAAGGATTTTTTCTCCAATGCGTTTTCCCTGAAAACAGGAAACCTTGCAGACAATCCCCTGCGTCAGGCTAAAAATATTCTTATCGTCTCAGTCACGCTGGCAACCCGCTGTGCCATCGAAGGCGGCCTTGACATTGAATCCGCCTATCAGCTTAGCGATATCTACATTCAGGAAGGGGAAAAACTCCAAAGCACGGAAGCCCTTTATCGGATGCAGTATAACATGCTGTTAGATTTTACGCGCCGGGTGGCACAGGCACGGCTTCCCCGCGACGCCACCTCGGACATCTACAAATGCATCCAATATATCAAGCAGCACACCAATCAGGCAGTCTCCACCTCCGAGGTGGCGGCATATGTAGGCAAAAGCCGCTCTTACCTGTCACACTGCTTTAAAAAAGAACTGGGATTTGAGATGAGGGAATTCATTATGCACTGTAAGCTGGAAGAAGCAAAATCACTGCTCACCTACACGGACAAATCCCTCAGCGAAATCAGCAGCTACCTTTGCTTCTCCAGCCAGGCATATTTTCAGAATGTCTTCAAAAAGAACGTCGGCATCACACCGAACGAATACCGGAGACAGCCCAACGCGCACAAAAATTACCCCCCCCCAAGCCAATTTCAATAAATTATGGGAAACGGCTTTAGTCATTAGGTTTTTCCACGGAAATCAATTTTGGGTTTTCTGCCTGCGCA
>CAJTVK010000188.1 GCA_910579645.1 uncultured Lachnospiraceae bacterium
CCTATTATACACAGTCTCCTGGCCGATTACAATACACACCGAACCTGTCTCACAACATTTTATCCTTTTTCATCCTTCAAGATAACCAGTTTATTCTGGTAGCACTCCACAGACACGCTACAGCCAATCTCAAAGCCCCACTGCTCCACCCAGTTCCCCTGCAGGATAATCTGCGGCACACTTTTCCCACTCTTTGTTGTAAATGAATATGCTTTCATCCTTCGGGTAGCCATAGTATAACCCAAAACCGTATCCTCTGCCACCATACATTCATTCAACTGAAATCTTTCCATGACCTGGAACATTCTTGACAGCATGGCGTCTTTCCCATATCTGCAGGTTTCCGTAAAATCTGGGCTTTTCTGACCGTTCATGCTGCCCTTCATTTCCTGGAACAAGACCTGCTGGTTCTGGCGGACAAATCCTGACAACATCCAGAAGTTGTTCAGTTCATAGAGCGTATCTGCCACAGAATAGAATTCTTTTTTTGTCAGGTTGCGGTTGGAATAGTAGCCTGAAAAATCTTCGTCCCTTGCCATCATCAAAAACCGTATCAGTTCCACAAACTCCCTCCGCTCTGACTCTGATTTTAAAGTTTCATGTTCTGCTGCAATATACTGGTTCAAATTGTTTTTCATCATCACTTCATCCTTCTTTCTGATTGAATTTATTGCAAAAGCACAAGTTTCAAATCCATAGTTTTAATCCCTAATTCCCGGAACATAAAAACAGACGGCGCACCGTCTGGGGGGTGTGCCCAAAAAAGAAAATCCTTTACGCCAGCTTCCTGTCAATTCGGATGGCTATGGCGATATAAAAATTCACTTAGCTGAAATATTGGAAAAAAAGAACATTTCCCTCAACTAATTATCTTTCCGCACGGAAATGCAGAGAACACAATTAAGAAATTACAGGGATAACAAAATACAGCGTCTGGATATCGACATTCTGAAACGCCTATGTTATGTGTTAGAGTGTAATCTGACTGACCTGATAGAATAATCCCACCAGAAGAAACACAGAATCTACAATAGAATCCTTGCAAAGCATGGATTCTATTGTCATGAATAGCAAAACCCCATGGAAGCTACACTCTCCCATGGGGTTAAAAATGCAAATCTTATTCTCTTTTAATTTCAAGAACCTATGTTCTTTTTTGTCCTTACTTATGATATGGTTCTCCATTCATAATCCGATATGCCCTATAAATCTGTTCTGCCAGTATCACCCGCATCAGCTGATGAGGAAATGTCATATCCGAAAAGCTGAGCAGTTCGTCCGCCCGTGCGGAAACGGACTGATGCAGCCCTAGGGAACCGCCGATGATAAACTGAATATGGCTCCTCCCATAGACCGCCAGATTCTCCATATGATTGGCAAAAGCAACCGAATCCGTCTTCCTGCCCCTTATTTCCAAAGCAATCACATAAGCTTCTGCCTTCACCTGCCGCAGTATCCGCTCTGCCTCTCTTTCCTTAATCTGTTCTTCCAAAGCCGCGCCCGCCCCGTCGGGTGTTTTCTCGTCTTCCACTTCTATCACTTCCAGGCGGCAGTATTTGCCAAGACGTTTCCCATATTCCGCTATCGCTTCCCTATAATACTTTTCCTTGATTTTTCCTACCGCTATAATAGTGATTCTCATATGCTCCGCCTTTGCTTAAGTGTCTGCAGGAATCTCCTCACATCCTACTTTGCCGCAGAAATCAGCCCTTCCACGCCATGGTTCTTATTCTCCGTGCTCTTCATCCACTGATAATTCTCCGGGTTAGTCACTTCCGTAATGATTGGGTACCTGCCTTCCTTGTCTTTGTTCCCAAGAGCCTTCCACACTCCTTCGGTGGCTGTACCGTTCCATTCTTTCGTATTGCCCCCCTTATAATAATTTGTAATATAAATGTCCCCGTGATAAAGTCCGTTCTTAAAATTACCGATATAATTCCGGTTATACCCTACGCCCTCTTCCAAGTTCTCATCAATAAAATCATAATGCTCCGCTCCTTCCCCATTCGGAAGGTCATTCGCCCAAGTTCCCGAATAACTGTGCTGAAGATACAGACTGTCCTTAGCCTTTGCGTTTTGGTCATATACATAAAATTTAACCCACATGCCGGCTCCGCTTCTCACGCCGTCTTTCCACTCACCATAGTAATACTGATTATCCGTATACATGGCGAGGCCCTTCCCATTCGGACGGTTCTGACCATCGGTATCGCCGAAATAATAATATTTCGTCGTCCCTGACAGTTTCTCGGATGCCGCACGGTATCTGGGCAGGTAGGCCAAGTCTTCCACTGCTTTCATGTTGCCCGCCTCCCAATAACCCTTCATTTCCGACATCTGTCTGGGAAGGTCCACTTCCACGGTCAGCAGATTTTCACTAACTTCTTTCTGCCACTTTGCCGTAGTTTGCTGATTCTCCGCCGTATTTCCCGCCTTTTTTGCCTCTTCCTCCATGATGGATTCCGGTGCCTGCATCTGTGTATTCTCCACTACCACCGCAGGCTCTTCTACAGGTGCGGACGGCTCTTGTGCTTCCGCAGGCAGCTTCCCCTCATCTCCCAAACCATCCTGGCTGCCTGCTTCCTGTCCTTCCGGCTCTTGCGGCTCTTGCGGTTTTTCCGGTTCCTCCGGCTCTTTTACCACATTCTCTGCCGTAACGCTCCCCTCCTGACCGTTATTGGCATAATCCACAATATCCGACTGTAATTTACTGTTGGAATCCATGCTTTCCCCTTTCCTGACGGAATGGACAATCACACTTATCCCGCAAATTATAAGAATCAAAACCAAGGCAATCCCTATTGTGACTAATTTCGCTTTTTTGTTATCATCCTTCATAATAACGTCCATGCTCCTTTCACTTTCTGCAAGTCCATGCCGCCGGCCACGGATTTTTGCAGGAATGCCTTTTCCCCTTCTCCCTGACCAAATACAGCCGCAAAGACATGCTTCGCATCCGTTATGCCAGTCAGCAACCCCGCTGTAAGCAACGGGGCATCAATCTTCCAACGCTACAGAGCACAATTGCAGGGTGCAATTGCAGGATGCAATACATCTTCGATGTATAGGCATGCCCCTCGCTGCAGTCGTTAAATATCCGCACAGGGCGGCTGCTTGACCCGTTGCTCACGGGAATAGACATTCTGATTGTATCAATAATTATATCATAGAAAAAATGAAAATAAGATGCAGACTTTATTAATAGTTTCTTAATACTTACTCTTGTTACGGCCCCATTTGATTCCATCGCTTCCCTGCTTTACCGTCTGTCAACTAAAAATACAGATTTGTCCCCACAGGAAAAATCTGTATCTTCATTCCGCAGGACAAATGCCGCTTTTCCGACATGCATTTCCTGTTAGGTTTCGTATTGCAAGCCTTTCCGGCACCTAGATCAATGCAATGATGTACCAGTTACTTATTCCTCAGATACTCGTCAATCCCTCTTGCCCCGGCTTTCCCCGCGCCCATGGCAAGAATGACGGTTGCCGCCCCTGTCACTGCATCGCCGCCGGCATAAACCCCTTCTTTTGTGGTTTTCCCAAACTCTTCATCCGCAACGATACATTTCCATTTATTCGTCTCCAGTCCCTCCGTAGTGGAAGAAATCAACGGATTCGGAGAGGTGCCCAAAGACATGATAACCGTATCTGCCTCAATGACAAACTCGGAATCCGGCATTACCACCGGCCTTCTCCTTCCCGATTCATCCGGCTCACCCAATTCCATCCTCACACATTTCATGCCGCTTACCCATCCGTTTTCATCCGTCAGTATTTCCACCGGATTGGTCAGCAGGTCAAAGATAATCCCTTCCTCCTTCGCATGGTGCACTTCTTCCACCCTTGCCGGAAGTTCCTCTTCACTGCGCCGATACACGATATGCACTTCCGCTCCCAAACGCAAAGCAGTTCTGGCCGCATCCATTGCCACGTTTCCGCCGCCTACGACCGCCACCTTTTTCCCCCGCATAATCGGTGTGCTTGAGGTTTCGTCAAAAGCTTTCATCAGGTTGCTTCTGGTCAGATATTCGTTGGCGGAGAACACTCCGTTGGCCTGCTCTCCCGGAATGCCCATGAACTTAGGCAGCCCGGCTCCCGAACCGATAAATACTGCGTCAAATCCCTCTTCTTCCAGCAATTCATCAATGGTCACGGATTTCCCTACTACCACATTGGTTTCAATCTTTACGCCCAAAGATTTCACATTTTCAATTTCTTTTGCCACTACGGCCTCTTTCGGAAGACGGAACTCCGGAATCCCGTAAACAAGCACTCCGCCCGGCTCATGGAGTGCTTCGAAAATCGTCACTTCATAGCCCATCTTTGCCAAATCCCCGGCACAGGTCAGGCCTGCCGGGCCGGAACCGATTACCGCCACTTTTTTCCCGTTCTTCTCCTTTGCCCCCGCCGGCCTGATGCCGTTCTCCCTAGCCCAATCGGCCACGAAACGTTCCAGCTTGCCGATGGAAACCGGTTCTCCTTTTATGCCGCGGATACATTTCCCTTCGCACTGGCTCTCCTGAGGGCATACACGTCCGCATACTGCCGGCAGCGCACTGGCCTCGCTGATAACCTCATATGCGGCTTTCACATCCCCGTCCTTCACCTTCTCGATGAAGCCCGGAATATTGATGGCCACCGGACAGCCCTTCACACACTGCGCATTCTTACAATTAATGCATCTGGCAGCCTCCTCCATCGCTTCTTCCTTATTATATCCAAGGCACACTTCCTCAAAATTGGCAGCACGCACCTTTGCCTCCTGTTCCCTTACAGGCACTTTCTTCAATACATCCATACTATCTAACATCCTCCGTTCCAATGCCCTCACGGACATCCATCTGTCAATCCCTGTTTCCGCTCAAGGCCTGCCTTTAGCTGCACTGTCCACAGCCGCCGTGATGCGTGTCGCCTTCCTGCTGCTTCAGGACAGCCCTGCCCTCTGCCGTCTTATACATCTGCTGACGCTTCATCGCCTGATCGAAATCCACCTTATGTCCGTCAAATTCCGGCCCGTCCACACAGGCAAATTTCACTTCGCCGCCTACCGTCACACGGCATGCGCCGCACATCCCCGTGCCGTCCACCATAATCGGGTTCAGGCTTACCACGGTGGGTATGTTCAGTTCTTCCGTCATCTTGCAGACGAATTTCATCATAATCATCGGTCCGATAGCCACACAGACATCATAGTGCTTGCCTTCTTCCACAAGTTCCTTGATTGTCTGAGTCACCATGCCATGTCTCCCGTAAGAACCGTCATCCGTCGTCACATACAGATTGCCGGCCACCGCTTCCATTTCCTTTTCCAATATAAGCAAATCCTTTGTCTTGGCGCCCACGATGACATCTGCCTCTATCCCTCTTTCCTTCAGCCATTTCACCTGTGGGTAAACCGGCGCCGTGCCTACGCCTCCAGCCACAAACAGAATTTTTTTCTTTCTCAGTTCTTCCTCCGGCTCACTGACAAATTCCGAAGGACAGCCAAGCGGCCCCACAAAATCATGAAAACTGTCGCCCGCTTTCAGCCCTGCCATCTTTGCCGTCTCGGCTCCAACCGTCTGAAACACAATGGTAACGGTTCCCTGCTCCCTGTCATAGTCACAGATCGTAAGCGGGATTCTTTCCCCCTCCCCGTCCTTTCTGACAATGATAAACTGCCCCGGCTGGCATCTTTTGGCAACCCGTCTTGCTTCCACTACCATAAGGTAAATATTGGTCGTCAGTTCTCTTGCCTCTAAAATCTTATACATCTTATCCCTCCTGCTGCTTCCGAACCGTCATGAAAGTTCCCAAAGCGTCACTGTTCACTCTGCAATTTCATTTAGTTAAGCCCCTGCCAAACATAGCAATGCAAAAGCCGGCATGGAGATTTACTGCATGAAAACCATACATTATAATACTGGAAAAATGTAAAAAACGCAATAGATTTATTTAATAATGTGGGGGAATGTGGCAAAAATGCTGTGGGGGCTTGATTGGCTTTGGGGGCTTGATTGGCTTTGCGGACGCACCGGAGATTATGTAATTGCCCTAAGGACCCGCTTTCGCTCGGCGTCAAACGCAGCGGTACTAAGTTCGAAATCTGCCGTTGGCAGAT
>CAJTVK010000189.1 GCA_910579645.1 uncultured Lachnospiraceae bacterium
GTACGGGCGTCCGCCTCTCAACACAACATTCAGGCTGAATTGCTACTACAGCCTTTTTTCTGGTTTACAAATGTTTCCCTACATGTTTATACTTGTTTATGCTTTAGCAAGGAAGGAGAGGCAGGATGAAAAAGGACGGGAAGAAAAGGAAAGCAAAAAGACTGCATATACTTCGCTCATTCAGGCAGTCCGGCATAAAGACGCAGCTGTATACGGTATATTTTCTGGCGCTGATTTTACCGATTGCGGTAATCGGTATTTTTTTGGTATGGAATACCAACAGGCTGCTGACCAATTATCATTGGGACCTGCTGGAAGCGGATAATTCCAGGGTACGGAGCATTCTGTTTGAGATAACAACACAAGTATATAATATTTCGGAAGATTTGACTTTCGATGAAGGCATACAGGATGTGCTGCGGACGGTGCACGGCACGCAGAAGGCGATGGCGGAAAAAGCGGACAGGATTCCGGCCTTGGACAGCTATAGCTATAACTATGCGGAAATAGAGGAACTGCTTATTTATACGGATAACATTACGGTACATGACTATAAGCAGTTCCGCTTTGCGGATGAAGAAATCAGGAATAAGAAATGGTACCAGCGGGCGGTGAGCCAATCCAGCGTATTCTGGGTGCCGGTGATGAACAGTGACAAGTACGGAAATGAATATTGGAATCTCTGCCTGGTGAGGAAGATTCCTGTCCTGTCTTCCGATTACCATGCGGTATTGGTCATAAAGGTCAGCGATAATTATCTTCATACGAGAATCGGCAGCCGGGAATACGGTTCCATGGTGTCCGTGGACCGGGAGCCTGTCTTTTTCAGTTCCGACAGAAGTGCATATGGCCTTGGCCAGGCTGTGCCCATTGCTTACGGGGAGAAGTATTACAAGTATGCGGGAAAGATGAAGATAGACGACAGCATGTGCTTTGTGGATGTGTCCGCCCTCCCTATGTACCAGTCGGATTCCATTGTTTATATAACGACCATGAATATGCAGGTGTCGGAAAGCGTAAGGAACATTACGGCAATCTGTATTTTGATTATATTGGCCAATATTCTGCTGCCGGGTATTTTCATCCGCTATTTCACTTCTTATTTTGCTTCCCGCGTGCTGACGCTGCGTCAGGCAATGCATCAGGCCAGCAATGAGGATTATGAATTTACCGCTGCGGTAAGGGGGAAGGATGAACTGTCGGAAGTGTTTTCCGACTTGGAGATTATGGTGCAGAGAATTAAGGAGAAGGATGCCGGGATGTATGAGGCGCGCATTAAAGAAAAGGAACTGCTTAACCGGCAGCAGGAGATGGAGTTCAAAATGCTGGCCAGCCAAATTAACCCCCATTTTCTTTATAATACATTGGAAACCATCCGTATGAGGGCATTTACGGCAGGGGACAGGGAGGCGGCCAAGGCAATCAAGATGCTGGGGAAATCGCTGCGGTATGTATTGGACAATACAGGCAAGGTGGTCACCACGCTGGACAAAGAACTGGGGCATGTGGAAAATTATCTTGCCATACAGAAGCTTCGGTTCGGGGAAAAATTCGGCAGCTTTTTCGAAATAGAAGAGGGCGTGGAACCGGAAAAAATATTTATCCTGCCGCTGATTCTGCAGCCCATTGTGGAAAACGCCGTTCTGCATGGTTTGGAGGAAAAGGAAAGCGGCGGTGAAATCCGGGTTCATGTTTACATCCGGCAGGAATTCTTCTTCATTGACGTGGAGGATAACGGATGCGGGATGGAGGAAGAGGAACTGAAGAAGCTGCGCTGCAGCATAGAAGTGAGGGATACCGGCAGGAGCAAAAGCATCGGGCTTTATAATATCAGCCAGCGGCTGAGCCTGCATTACGGCGGCGCACGCAATCTGAGGATTTATTCGGAAAGCGGAAAGGGCACTATGGTCAGGCTGACTTTCTTTTTGGAAAATATGAAAAATGTAAGGTAATTTTAGTAAATTATTTATGGTATTTTTATTTTTTTCCCTTTTGTATAATAAACGCAGATAAAAACAAGGGGTGATCCTTGAAAAATGAATAAGGAGGTAGTGGAGATGAAAGCCAAGAACAAGGAAAAAGTGATCAAGCAGAAGTTCAGCATGGACCTGATGTGGAAACAGAGGTATCTGCTGCTGATGTCGGTTCCTTTTGTCATATGGCTGATTGTTTTCAAGTACATACCGTTATGGGGATGGACAATGGCATTTCAGGAAGTGAAGCCGAAGACCTTTGCCCAGCCGATATGGGAACGGCCGTTTGTCGGGTTTGAGAATTTCACCAAAGCTTTTACGGACCGAATGTTCGGACAGACTATGCTGAACACCATCGGGCTCAGTGTCCTGGGCATTGCGCTGGGTACGATAATGGCAATCGTATTTGCCCTGATGCTGAATGAAATCTGTTTTAACCGGTTTAAGAAAGTGACACAGACGATTTCTTACCTGCCCCACTTTGTATCTTGGGTAGTTATCGCCAGCATCGCAAAGATGGTGCTGAATGACGGCGGTATGCTGGATACGATGTTAGGCACAAGGCTGCAGCTGATGAGCACAAACTCACCGCTGTTCTGGCTGACGGTCTGCATCATCAACGTGTGGAAGGAAGTAGGTTGGGACGCCATCGTATATCTTTCCGCCATGGCCGGCATAGACCAGGGCCTGTACGAGGCGGCAAAAGTGGACGGAGCCAACCGTCTGAAGAGAATCTGGCATATCACCCTTCCGGGCATTAAGCCCACGGTAGTGGTTCTGCTGATTATGAGCATAGGAAGTGCGCTGAATGTAGGGATGGAGCGACAGATGCTTCTGAGCAACGGTATTGTGCAGGATCATGCAATGGTACTTTCCTGGTTCTCCTATGTCAGAGGCATCGGGAACAGCAACTACGGTTTAGGTACCGCAATCGGCATGTTCCAGTCGGTAGTCGGGATCATACTGCTGTTTATTGCAAACAAAGTTGCAGGATGGCTCGGCGAGAGCAGACTGATTTAAGGAGGGACGGACTGTGAAAAGTACAAAAATAAAAAGCAACGACAATATCCTGGATTACATATTGCTGGTTGTATTTCTGTTTATTATCGTCATTACGTTATATCCGTTTTTGAACGTACTTGCAATATCATTCAATGATCCGATTGACACAATGAGGAATATTAACTTTATATTCCCCCGGCAGTTTACTACCAGCAACTATGTGTATGTGTTCAAGGAAAATAACTTGATTCAGCCGTTGCTTCTGTCCGTGGCAAGGACAGTGCTGGGGGCAGGGATTGGCGTGGTATGTACGGCTATGCTGGCATATGTGCTGAGCCGGAAAGACTTCTATTTCAATAAAGCGTTTACTATCCTGTTTGTCATCACCATGTATGTCAGCGGCGGGCTGATTCCCGAATATCTGCTGCTGATGCGGACCCTGAAGATGGGGAATAACTTCTTGGTATATATTATCCCCGGCCTGATTTGGGTCTACAACTTGATTCTGGTGCGTTCCTTTATCGAGGGGCTTCCCATAGCCCTGCAGGAGGCGGCCAGAGTGGACGGGGCAAACGATTTCGTCATTTGGGCAAGGATTGTCCTGCCTCTCTGCAAGCCGGTGCTGGCTACGGTGGCATTGTTCATGGCGGTGGGCCAGTGGAACTCCTTTATGGATACTTATCTCTATGCAAAAGAACTGCCTACCCTGCAGTATGTGCTGTATGAAATTATGGAAAAGGCAACCATTAAGATCGACCCCCATGCAGCGGAACAGATGAAGAATGCCGTGTCACCGCTTTCCGTGCGTATGGCAATCACCATTATTGCCACGGTGCCGATTATCATCGTATATCCGTTCCTGCAGAAATATTTTGTGGGAGGCATGACGGTCGGGGCAGTGAAGGACTGACGGAATTTTTGTGGGAAACCAATCGCTGCCGGAGAGCAGGCCTGACCGTTTTCCGGCGGGGGTTTCATGTCCTGCCTGCATGGATTGGCAGAGTGTACATCAGAGTGTGCATGTTTGCACGGTTAACATAGATGATTTGCCATGGAAGGCCTGCTTTGGAAGGAAAGAAGCGGAAACCATGAAAGAACAGGCAGGGGAAAGAATAAAGAAGGGAGAAAAATTATGAAACGAAGAAAAGTCGGTGCGTTGCTGCTGGCGGCGGCAATGGCAGTAAGTGTTCTTGGCGGATGCGGAGGAGGCGGCGATACGGCTTCCACCGGCGGCGGAGGGGATTCTTCCTCTTCTTCGGGGGAATCGGGCAGCAGTGCGGGGGCTGACGGCACAGGCGGCGGAGAGGTTGTGGAGCTGACCTTTTTTACGGCAGACGGCACGCAGGACGACCCTTGGACGGATCCCGTGGCAGAAGCCCTTACCGCGGCGACGGGCGTGAAGCTAAAGACTTCCTATCCTATCGGAGGGAATGACGAAAGCGAGCAGGTTGCCCTGATGATTGCGGAGCAGAATTTCCCGGATATCATTTATGCAAAGGGTTCGGGAGGAAATCTGATCGAAGCGGGGGCAATGATGGATATGACGGACTTGATTGAGGAATACGGTCCGAATATCAAAAAGCTGTACGGGGACGAGTTTGAAAAATTAAAGCAGTCGGTGGACGACCCGGCAATCTATCAGCTATCGGCTTATGCAGTGGGCGGCGAGAAGTTCAAGCATTGCGGGACGGCACAGGTACAGTGGGATGTGCTGAAAGCAAACGGCTATAAACTTCCCGATACTTTGGATGAGTTTGAAAAAATGATTAAAGATTACCTGGCAGCAAATCCTACTACGGATGACGGTTTGGACAGAATCGGATTTACGCTGTCCGCTTCCGACTGGCACTGGCTGATTACGTTAGGGAATCCGGCAGGATTCATCGCGGACGGCGCGCCGGATAACGGGCAGTGGCTGGTGGACGAAAACAATCAGGCAATGTATAAATTCCGCTCCGAGAAGGAAAGGGAATATTTCCGCTGGATGTGCCGGATGTTCAATGAAGGAATCTTGGATCCGGAATTTGCCACACAGACACATGAAGACTATATTGCAAAAATAGCTTCCGGGCGTGTAGTGGCACTGTTTGACTCCGATTGGGATTATCAGGATGCGGAGAAGGTGCTTAAGGCAGACGGAAAGTACGGCTCTACATATGCGGGCCTTCCTCTGACCATGGATAAAGATACCAAGTGTGCGGCTCTGATGTATCAGGGTCTTACCACAGGAACCGGCGTGGGCATTACTACTTCCTGCAAAGATCCGGTGGCGGCCATTAAATTCATCGACTATATCTGCAGTGACGAGGGGCAGGTTCTGAATAAATGGGGAATTGAAGGCGTGAACTATTTCCTTGACGAAGAGGGACACCGCTACAGGACGGAAGACGAAGTGAAATATTCTACCGAGGATACGGATTATCAGAAGAAAACAGGCGTAGGCTTCCACAATTATCCGTTCCCCACCTATGGCGACGGCATTCTGGATCCTGACGGAAGCACCTATACCACCACAAGCAAAGATGCTGTCATGAAAGAGTACAATGAAGAAGAAAAGGCAGCCTGCGAAGCTTGGGGCGTGGAACTTCTGGTAGATATGTTCCCGCAGGCCGATGAGTTTGAGACACCGGATTATCCGCCTCTCTGGGCGCTTGTAAAGCCTATGGAGTTTGATGAAATCGCAGACAAACTGGATGAGGTGTCATGGTCTTCGCTGATTACCTGCGTGACCGGTTCCGAAGCGGATTTCGATAAAAATTATGATGCAATGCTGGCAGAACTGGAAAAAACAGGAATGTCCGAGGCAGAGCAGATGCTGAATGACATCATTGCGGAGAAGGTTGCATTGGTTCAGTAAAAAAGAAGTGAGGAAAAAGCGGGGAAGGGGAATTGCAGAGGAAAGAAGGGTGGCAGGCTGTTTGCATCAGCCTGCCACCCTTCTTTGAGATATGCCACCGCATCGCCTCCTTCTTCCGCCTTGCCCTGACGCAAACATCAAGCACTGATTACTCAAGGATTAATGC
>CAJTVK010000190.1 GCA_910579645.1 uncultured Lachnospiraceae bacterium
TTCCGCTGCTGCCGGCCACTAAAAAAACTCGCGCACGGGCGTCCGCCTCCCAACATAACATTCAGGCCGAACTGTTACATTCCGGGTTTTATAACTGCGCAGCTTCCAGTCCCGAAAACTTACGGACAACCGGTGCCCGGGTCTGATTAAAAAACGGAATACAGCAGCACGCCTGCGGCTCCCGCTCCGGCCATCACATATACGGGATTAATTTTCCATTTTCTCAGCACTATTAGGCTGACCCCGAAAATGAATAAGGAAATATAGCTGATGCCGCTCCAATCCTCCGGCAGTGAACGCTGCCCGAAGAAGGACAGAATCATCAAAGAAATCCCTGCCGATGCTATCATGGCCACAACGGCGGGACGCAGGCCGGCCAGAATCCCCTGCACCATCTTCAGGCCCCGGAAGCGGTAATACACATAAGCAAGAAGCGTAACAATCATGCAGGAGGGCAGAATGCAGCCCAAGGTAGCGACCACCGCCCCCGGAAGGCCTGCCACCTGAATGCCTACAAAGGTGGCGGAATTAATGGCAATGGGACCCGGCGTCATTTCGGCAATTGTCATAATGTCCGCAAACTGTGTCATAGTCAGCCAAGGATGCACATCCACTACCTGGTGCTGTATCAACGGCATGGCAGCATATCCGCCGCCGATGCTGAACAGTCCAATCTGAACAAAACTCCAAAACAATTCAAAATAAATCATGACTGCTCCTTTCCTGCCCGCTGCCGGCAGAGCGTATCCACCGCCCCGATGATACCGCAGACCAAAATCACTATAATAATGTTAACCCCGAAAAAGCGAACGGCCGCAAAAGAAGCCAGAAGGACAATTACCGGCAAAATCCGTCTCTGCTTTACAATGCTTTTTCCCATTGTAATCACCACATCGCATATAACCGCCGCCACTCCGGCCAGCATGCCTGTCATTGCCATATTGACAATCACATTGTCGCGGAAAGCCGTATAAAAAAAAGAAATGACCGAAATAATGATAAGCGGAGGCAGTACCGTACCCAAAACCATCGTCAGGACTCCCGGAATCCCTGCCACATGGTACCCTACAAGAATGGAAGCATTCACCGCAATGGCCCCGGGCGACGACTGCGCAATGGCGGTCAGGTCCATCATCTCCTGTTCTTCTATCCAGTGCAGTTCCTCCACAAATTTTTTCCGCATCAGCGGAATTATGACAAAACCGCCGCCGAAGGTGCAGGCACTCAGCTGAAATGCCGATAAAAACAGCTTCTTATGTTTTTGTTTTTTCTCTCCCAAAACCCTCTTCTCCTTTCCGTTTCCCCATCCAATATATTCTTCCCTTTTACCGTAACATAATGCCGGCCGATTTTTTTCGAGAGTGCCACTCAAAAATCAGACGCATCGTGGGCTATGTAACTGATTTTTGAGTGGTGCTATCGAAGAAAAAGACAAGCAATATGAAAAGATATTTTTAAACAGTTCCTTATTTCCTTATATATAAATATAATGCTTGAATATATATAAGTAAAATAATATAATTCTATTGTATTTATATCTTTTTACTTATAAGGAGGCTATGATGACAATCCGACACCTAAAAATATTCCTGGCAGTATGCGATAATGATTTTAACACAACAAAAGCCGCCGACAGAATGCATATGACGCAGCCTGCCGTCAGCCTCGCCGTCAAGGAACTGGAGCAATATTACGGCGTGGCATTGTTTGACCGGATTGGACGGAAACTGCAGATTACGGAAGGCGGACAGAAACTGCGGGAATATTCTTTACATATTGTTTCCCTGTTCAATGACATGGAGAAAAGCATGAGGGACTGGGATTCTTTCGGACTCCTCCGGGTAGGGGCAAGCATCACTATCGGGTCGCAGTTTCTGCCCGGATATGTAAAAGCGTTTTCCGTTCTCTGTCCGGAGACAAAAGTAAGAGCCATTGTGGGTCCGTCCAAACAGTTGGAACAGAAAATATACAACAATGAACTGGATTTTGCATTGATTGAAGGCATCTGCCATTTTCCCGACTTCATCTGCGAAGAATATATGGAAGATGAACTAACCGTAATCTGTCCCCCGGCAGGCAGTTTCCGGCAGGGGCAGGAAATCTCGGCAGAGGAATTCCGGCAGCAGAATTTCCTTCTGCGGGAAGAAGGAAGCGGCACGCGGGAAGTCTTTGACCGCGCCGTTGCACAGGCCGGCTTTTCCGTCACTCCCATATGGGAAGCCATGAGCACTACCGCCTTGATAAATGCCGTTGCCAACGGGCTTGGCATTGCAGCCCTCCCCCGCCGCATGGTCGCCGGTGCCCTGGAACAGGGACAGGTGATTGAAATCCGCGTAAAAGGGCTGGACTTCAGCCGGAAATTCCATATTATTTACCATCATAAGAAATTCCTTACTTCCTCCGCAAAAACATTTCTTGCCTTATGCCGGAATTATTCAATGAAGCATTGATATCCTCCGGCGTATCAATCAATACATTCACATCTTCAGCAAACAGACTGCACCCCGTTCTTTTCATAAAATGTTAATGTAAGTCTTTCGTTAATAACCTTTGTTTTGCCTGTCTGTCGATACCCCATTTTTTCATACAGATGACAGTTTTTAGGCTCATGCAAAATGGTATCCAGTTCCCAATTTTCGTTTCCATGCAGTTCTTCGCACAGCCGGATTGCTTTCTGTGCAATCCCTTTCCCTTGAAATTCCGGCAGTATAAATATTGGAGAAATTCTTTTGTTTTTTCCGTTTTCCTTTTTGTCAATAATACGGATAGCTCCTGCTTTTTGCTGCCCGATACAGATAAAATAGTAAAATGTAAAGTCCTGTTTCAAGCGTGCTTCAACTTTTTCCATGTTTTCATTTGCAGGACTGGTGTCAAAATCCTGATATTTCTCCAATAATTCTTTGAAAGCTTCAACCTGCATAGCATGTAGCTCTTTTGCGTTGTTAATTTCTGCCCTCAATAATGTTACTTCCATAATATAGCCTCCGTGTTAAATTAAATCAATCCTTTGGAGTTGGTGTATATTTTTATTTCTATAAACCAAGTCATTCCTTACAGTAAATCCAACCTTTTCCCAAAAAGCATTGCCTGCTATTTTTTTCTTTATCTGTTGTATCTCTATTGTGGAAACGCCACTGACGATTGCAAAGTCAAATTTGTTGTTGCCTTATTATATATCCGCTTTCCTCAAAATAAAAGAGATTTCTTATAGTTTCTGTTCATCAAAGCGGGACTTTAATAGGGCAGCGATAAGCTGCCGTTTCATGTTGTTCCCGGAGTCCTTGTTGACGTGTCCGCTTTCAAAGGAAGCAAGCCGGCTTCGTTTGCTGTAATGCGGCAAAACCTCGTCCACCGCTTCCGGCTCCCCGCCGGTTGTCATCCGGAAAATACGGAAGCAAAAAAGACGGCACCCCCATATCACCGAAGAGGTACCGCCTTATTTATTCTCTGTTTATTCCTTATTTCGTCTCATCCCCCGGTTTCTCTACCTGCGCAATGGCAGTTTTCTGCATGGGGATACGGCAGTTCTTGTTATTGCCGAACTCTACGATTACCGTATCATCCGTAATGTCAATAATTATGCCGTAAAAACCGCTGTTGGTAAGAATACAGTCACCTATCTCAAGTGCAGATAGCATGGCAGACATCTTTTTCTGTTCTTTTTTCTGCGGACGAAGCATGAAGAAATAGATAAAAACGAAAATCAAGACGATATATACAATCGTCACCATTCCCATCCCGGCTCCTACTCCCGCCTCTGCTGCTGTCGCTTCTGTCAACATAATACCCATTTACAATTCCTCCTAAAATCCTTGAATTTTTCTTCTGAAAATGCTCTATTACCAATAATACACAACTTTAAGCCATAAAACAAGCCCTATTTCTCACATCCTCAAAGAATTTAGTTAGTTACCATACCCTCCAGCTTCCGCCTTTTGTACGCCGCAAAATCCCCGGCATCCAGAGCATCCCTGATTTCTTCCATCATCGTATTATAGAAATACAGATTATGGAGCACGCAAAGCCTCATGCCCAGCATTTCCTTCGCTTTCAGCAAATGACGGATATATGCCCTGGAATAACGCCTGCATGCCGGACACCCGCATCCCTCTTCTATAGGCCTGCCGTCCAATTCGTATTTGGCATTGAACAAATTAATTTTCCCATGGTTGGTATACAGATGCCCATGCCGCCCGTTCCTGGTGGGATATACGCAGTCAAAGAAATCAACCCCTCTCTCCACACCCTCCAGAATATTGGCCGGCGTGCCTACGCCCATCAGATAAGTAGGCTTATCTGCCGGCAGGCAGGGAACCGTTTCTTCCAATATATAATACATTTCTTCATGGCTCTCCCCCACTGCCAATCCGCCGACGGCATAGCCGTCCAGTTCCATTTCCGCAATCCTTTTCGCATGATCCCTGCGGATATCTTCAAACACCGCCCCCTGATTTATGGCGAACAGAAGCTGATTTCTGTTAATCGTGTCCTCCATCCCGTTCAGCCGTCTCATCTCTTTCTTGCACCGTTCCAACCACCTCGTCGTCCGGTCCACTGAATCCTGCACATATTTCCTGTCCGCCTTGCTGGAAGGACATTCATCAAATGCCATCGCAATCGTGGATGCCAGATTGGACTGAATCCGCATACTCTCCTCCGGCCCCATAAATATTTTGCGCCCGTCCACATGAGAATTAAAATATACGCCCTCTTCCTTAATTTTCCGCAGGGAAGCCAATGAAAATACCTGGAAACCGCCGGAATCCGTAAGAATGGGCTTATTCCAAGACATAAATTTATGCAGTCCCCCCATCTTCTTCACCGTCTCATCCCCCGGCCTCACATGCAGATGATAAGTATTGGACAACTCCACCTGCGTCCTAATCTGCTCCAAATCCTCCGTGGACACCGCTCCCTTTATAGCTGCCGCAGTTCCCACATTCATAAAAACGGGAGTCTGGATTACGCCATGCACGGTATGGAATTCCCCCCGCTTGGCCCTGCCTTCCTGCTTCAATAATTTATACATCTTCCTATCCTCCGTGTCATTGCCGCACCTTCTATTTACCATGATACGTTATCCGTCATACAATAGAATTTTCTCCGTTGCATCCGTTCTCTTACCTCATTTCCCGCACCAATGGCACGAGATTTATATCATCTTTGCCTCTATATATTACCACATAACCACTTATTTTTCCACAAAATGTGGCAATCTGCTTATTACTGCAAATTTCCACATCATTTTATTTGGAGTATATGCAGCCCCATAGTTACACTTTTTTTGCATGTAGGATATCCCTTTTCTGCCGCAATATCGATACGACCCACACCAAAAGCCGGAAATCCCTCTGTTCATGCGACTTCCCGGCTTTCTGCTTACCATTCGGACTCGGCGTGTTCTTTGCTGTTCTTAACTGTATTTGCTAAATCTCCATAACATATTTGACTTTTTATTTTGAGTAAACTGCATCATTCCTTGAAAGAAGATATACACAATATTGATCCATACTTATACCTTCCCTTTTTGAATGCTCAGCCAACATTCGATGCAAACTGCGAGGTATTCTCAATTTAAATTGACCTGAATAATCTTCCAGACTGTCTGGTTCATTAATCTCAACCCCATCTTCCAGTGCAGCTTCAATCAACGCCCTCTTAGCATCTATTGCATTTGCTACCGCATGTTCCACTGTTTCGCCACAAATAATACACCCAGGAAAATCAGGATAAGAAATCACAAATCCACCTTCATCCTTATCTTCCACAATCTCCATCCGATAAGATAATACCATATAATCATTCAGCGTTTTCATCGCTTCTCGCCTCACTGTCTACAATTTGTCTCACCATCTCAATATAAACCTTCTTTATTGGCTCATGTTTTGGTATCGTAATCGGCTTACATCCTTTTTTCTAAATGTGCAATGACTACTATAAACTGATTTAAATACCTGTATGTTTCACTGAGGATGCTTTTCGAGAGTACC
>CAJTVK010000191.1:0-3925 GCA_910579645.1 uncultured Lachnospiraceae bacterium
AAATATATTTTCCTCTGCCGGATTGTCCTTTGCGCTCAGATAGGCATTCCGCACCTTCTCAATGTCAATGGTATGCCCAAGCGAGGGGTTCGCTTTCCTCCACACATCCTCCGATGACCAGTCCGCATCATCGGATGCGCCATAGATCACCGGGTAGAAGGTGGGGTCTATCTTCCTCCCCTGCAGGATGTCCTCCGCCTTCTGGTGCTGCTCGAAGCAGACGGAATGGCGGTCTGTGCCTGCGGTGGTGATGAGGAAAAATAAGGGCTGCGTCCTGGCATCGCCGGAGCCTTTGGTCATGACATCGAACAGTTCCCGGTTCGGCTGGCTGTGCAGCTCGTCAAAAATCACTGCGTGGACGTTCAGACCATGCTTGGTATATGCCTCTGCCGATAATACCTGGTAGAAACTATTCGTTGGCTTATAGACCAGCCGCTTTACCGACATGACGGGCTTGATGCGCTTTTTCAGCGCCGGGCATTATTCCTGTGCCGGAAGTGCGTCTGCCGCAGCCCTCGCCGCTATCAGTGCGTTCTCCTCATAAAAATATGGGTCAACGCTGCGGGAAACCTCCGCGCCGTTTTTATCATGGATGCGGAACCCAAACCCAAGCGCCCCGTCATCCCATTCCGTACTCAGTTCGTATCCGTTGTAATCTTCCCTCATCATGCTTTTTTCCTCCTTATGCCCTGCTGATCGCCCACTGCATTGCGTGGCCGCCGTCCTTAAAAGTCTCGTCTGCAATCTCCACCAGGTTGATCCTGCATTCGATTTCCCCAAGCCCCGTTTCCTCCGGCGTTTCGATGAATTCGTAAATGGCCGCCTCGTACTGCCCTCTCCAGTTTACCATCGTCACCAGAACCTTTTCCCCGAAGGTCAGTGCGCCGCCGTAGCAGCAGGGGATTTTGTCCTGCAGGTGTTCAATCGTGGTGGTCTGTAAAAAGTTGGTCTCATGTTTTTTCATTTGCTTTTTTCCTCCGTTTTCCTTTTGGTAGTACACATGTTACCTCTGAAAGCGCACATTATCCACTCATATCTGCACCATAAATGTGACAAAGATATGCGGGATAAATTGTGTACATTATGGCAGGCAGCCCCGCATCCTAAAATGCCCGTTTATGCTTTTATCATCTTATCCCTTTAAAAGCTCCTTAAGTTTTTTCTGGACTTCCCGTTCCCCGCGGGCGATTTCCTCGGTATACCCTTTCTGCAGGGTGGCCTCACCTAATCCGTTGACTGCAAGCGTGTATTTATGGTCGCCGTACTTTTCGTTTACCCCATACCAAAGCCTCTTTGTTTCCTCCCCGATTGCCTTAAGTCCTTTTTTCATGTTCCAGTCCTCCATTTCCCTGTTTTCCCTTTCGGTAGTACACATCTTACCTCTGGATGCGGATATTATCCACTCAATTCGGAGGCATAAATGTGACAAAGATGACCGCAGATAATTGTGTACATTACAGCAGGCAGGGATGCCGTCATTCCCTGCCCGTCAGTATGAAGTTCCAGTATTCTTCCCGGTTTTCTTCGATAAAAAGAACCAGTTCGTAAAAGCCCCTGTCAAATGCCGCCCGCTGCACCGCCGCCATCTCACACATATTTGCCACAGCGCTGTTTCTAATCTCGAAGATCTGTTCTGGATAGGTTACAATAAACTGGACAGATTTTTTAAGGTCATATAGTATAAAACCAATAAGCAAAGGAGCAATCAGTATGACCGAAACAAAACAGAAAAGAAAACCACGTAAGTACACAGATGAATTTAAGCAACAGTTAGTAGATTTATACCGTTCCGGCAAACGCAGGTGTGACATCTGCAGGGAATACGATATTTCCCATTCCTTGTTTGACAAATGGGTAAAACAAGCCGAAAACTCCGGTTCATTCCACGAAAAGGACAACCGAACCCCAGAGCAGGAAGAACTGCTGAAACTCCGTAAGGAAAACCAGCAGTTGAAAATGGAGAACGATATTTTAAAACAAGCGGCGCTGATCTTAGGACGAAAGTAAACGTGATTAAGGCAAATGCCCACAAATACTCTGTATCAGCAATGTGCCGCGTCCTACAGGTAAACAGAAGCACTTATTATTACGAAGCAAAACAAAAGCCCGATGAATCCGGGCTTGCATCCGAAATTACAGAAATATTTCGGGCGAGCCGCAACAATTACGGCACACATAAAATAAAGAAGGAGTTGATGAACACAGGGAAGCAGGTATCCAGACGCCGGATCGGGCGGATCATGAAGCAGGAAGGATTGGCCTCCAATTACACAACCGCACAATTTAAAACACAGAAAGACACCTGCAACGAATCAAAAACGGAAAATATTCTGAACCGGCAGTTTGACGGACAGGGATACAGGAATGTTGTGATAAGCGATTTGACATATGTAAGGGCAGGGATGAACTGGAACTACATATGCGTTCTTGTTGACCTCTATAATCGGGAAATCATAGGCTACAGTGCAGGAGAACATAAAACGGCAGAACTTGTAAAAGCGGCTTTTCAAAGCGTAAAAGGAAGCCTTGAAGAGATCCGTCTGTTCCACACAGACCGCGGAAATGAGTTCAAAAACCGAACAATTGAGGAATTGCTGGAAACGTTTCACATAGAGCGTTCCCTAAGCCATAAAGGATGCCCTTATGATAATGCAGTGGCAGAAGCAACATTTAAGATCATAAAAACAGAATTCGTATGGAATGAAACATTTGCAGATTTAACGGAACTGAAACTAAAGTTATGGGATTATGTACACTGGTATAACCATCACAGGATACATTCTTCTTTGGGATATCAGACTCCTGTACAATACAGGCAGAACAACCTTAAAAAAGTTGTCTAAAAAAGTGTTGACAATCCATTCCTTTATTTTTTCCGTCACCGTGTTTTTCCTCCTGCCATTCATAATAATGCGCCGCCGTGGGTAAACCCGTGCGCCAGCTCCGCCGCTTCCTCCAGCGTGTCCGCCGTCTCGAAAACCGCGCCGCAGTACACAAGGTATTTCCCGAAATCTGCGGAATCCCTGTCCTCTTCCAGCCAGACGTGTACCTCCGACTGCCGCCCTGCGTATGCGTAGGGGAGTGTCCAGTGGTTTTTCCCCCGCTGCTTCTTTAGTCCTGCCATGCCTTACGCCTCCTTCCATTCCATCCGGATCGCCGGGATGACTGCCCGCTCCATTGTCTGGAAGTCTGTGTAGTTTGCCTTGACCTCGGTCAGCCCCGCCATCCGGAAGCCGTGCTTTTCAAATTCCGCAAGGGTCGGGATCAGGCTTGAAAAGGTGCTGCTGATGGTGAATCCGCTGATGCCGTTCTCCTTAAGCGCCCTTGTGATCTCCGGGATGTCGTTGTCCCATATGGTCTCGCCAAAATCAATGCTGTCATTGCCCGCCGTGATGCTGTTCCGGTATGCCCAGAACAGTGTGGGGTTGATCCCCCATTCCTTAAGGCTCGCTGCCTGCTCTGCAATGGCTCTCTCAAAAAGTTCGATCTTTTTCATGGTGTGTACCTCCAATTTTTGTGTTTTCCCTTTTCGGTAGTACACATGTTACCTCTGAAAGCGCACATTATCCACTCATATCTGCACCATAAATGTGACAAAGATATGGGTGGATAACTGTGCATATTATGGCGGTTTATGAGAACTCCACCATATGTAATGTTTTACACACACGCTTATAATCCCCGCGCTTTAATGCTTCCCTGCCGCTGTGCCTGACCTTCCGGTTCAGGTACTTTTTATTGAGGGAAATGCCGCGGCGCAGCTCACCACGCATGCTGTAGGAGCCGTTGCCCCGCTGCCAGCAGTTGCGCTTTTCGTGTGCATTCCCCGGCATCCTTTCCTGCATTGCCATGTCCGTCCACCCCCTTCCGTAATTACCCTGCATTTATTTTCTGACCACACCGCGTGTCCTGATCTCATAAGCTG
>CAJTVK010000191.1:3935-5901 GCA_910579645.1 uncultured Lachnospiraceae bacterium
ATCTGCACCATAAATGTGACAAAGATATGGGTGGATAACTGTGCATCTTATGGCGTCATTCCATGATGATGCAGCCGTGCAGGTCAGAAAGGAAATTCCGTACTGCGCGTTCACTGCCAAACCCGTTTACATAGACCGTGCAGCCATCCTTTGTCCCCTTATAGCCATCCTCGTAGCCTGCGGCTTCCGCCTCTGCGGCTGTCAGAACACGGGCTTCCACCTTCCCGTCACTGCGGTATTTCTGCTCGGCATAAAAACTGTATTCCATAGCCATGCCCCCTTTCCTTTTTGGTAGTAGGCATTTTACCTCTGAAAGCAGGAATTATCCACTAAAACCGCAGGCATAAATGTAACAAATATAATGCCTGCGGTCTGTGTATTTTATGGCGGTTTATGAGAACTCCACCATATGTAATGTCCTGCACACCCGCCTGTATTCGCCGCGTTTCAAAGCCTGCCTGCCGCTGTGCCTGACCTTCCGGTTCAGATACTTTTTATTGAGGGAAATACCGTGCCTCAGTTCGCCCCTCATGCTGTAGGGGCCGTTGCCACGCTGCCAGCAGTTGCGCTTCTGGTGTGCATTTCCCCGCATCCGTTCCTGCATTGCCATACTATCCACCCCCTTTCCGCCATTTATTTTCTGACCACACCGCGTGTCCTGACCTCATAGGCCGCCCCGATCCGGTTCCTGTTATAATCCTCGCAGCTCACGAACCCCTCACCGTACAGGCCGGAATTAAGGTTGATGTTCCCGCACTGCTGAATCTCATCCATGCCTTCCGGGTGGTAATAGACCGGGTACTGGCAGTTATTGCCGATGCCATGTGCATGGGTGACAGTGTTCCCGATGCTCATCCTGTAATGTTCCAGATATGCGCCGAGTTTCTTTTTCAGCAGGTACATCTGCACCCTGTCCGCCCCCCATTCATAGCGGACTATTTCTCCCACATTCAGGGCATCCATGAACTCCCCGACTGCCGCCGCCATCGTCTCCTGCATCGTGTCATCATATACGATCCTCATGCCGCATCCTCCCTCCCGTCAGTATACAAGGGCCTTCACGCTTCCCTGCCTGTCCCGGATATCCGCCTCTTTGCACCGGAACCCCAACAGTTCCTGAACCTCCAGTTCCACGGCATACTCCGGGTTTCCCGGATGGCCTTTGGGCTTCATCTCCCCCGCCAGTACCTTTTCCGCATCCTGCGCCGTAAGGTCAACATACCCGGATGGTGTCATGAAATGGAATTCCTTCCTGCGGGAAACATAGCGCCGGAGCAGCTCCCCCACGGTCACCTCACCGTCCCCGACTTTCCGGCATTCATCCTCGCCAAATATTACCGCAAGGCTGCTGCCGTTCTGCCAGTCAACGTGGATCTGTACTCCTGATAGCGGTCCTCCGTCATGGTTTTATGGTCGTGGCAGCTCTTACAAAGGCTCTGCCAGTTCGCCTCATTCCAGAACAGCTTCGCATCCCCTCTGTGTGGGATGATCTCCACCCATTCCATTAAATCCTTTACGGGAATCTCCCATGTGCTGACGGATTCGAGCCTCGGCTGGTAGATGGTCATGCGGATAATCTCAATGTCGTAAAGGGCATCGAACAGTTCCAGTGCGCCAAGCCCGTATAACATCATCTGCGGGTTCCATTCCGCATCCACCGCCACGCCTTTCCCGTACTTTAAATCAATGACGGTCAGAACTTTGTCAGCGACAATCAGTAAATCCCCTGTGCCGAAACCCTCCGGCACATAGGCGGAGTAGTCCAGCCGCTGCTCGATCAGGACGACAGGGTCGCTGCATTCCTGCCTTGCAAGCTCCACCTGCTCCATCGCAAAGGCCACATACCCGTCCGTGCATTCCTCCATCTCGTCACAGTGGTAATCCGACACCGGGCGCTTGGAGCGCCTCTTTAATGCCTTTTTCAGCTTATGCTCCGCAAGGGCGTGGGCGGCGGTGCCTTCCTCGG
>CAJTVK010000192.1:0-2824 GCA_910579645.1 uncultured Lachnospiraceae bacterium
AAACTCACACACGGGCGTCCGCCTCCCAACACAACATTCAGGCTGAACTGTTACGGATATTTTTAATATTTTTTAATTTTTATTGACATTTCCGGCAGTGCATGATATTCTTAATAAGCTGTCAGTAAAGCATGTCGGTTATTGTTCAAGGTATGGAATTTTGACGGCCGCTAAGAGACAGCCGGTGTCCGGTGACGGAAACGGTTAGAAAATAAAAATTTTTGTTGACATGGATTATTTCTTATGATAATATCATTTAAGTACTGATTTAGCGGATAAAGAGTACTGCACAGGTATGTGTTCGTAGCTCAGCTGGATAGAGCAACGGCCTTCTAAGCCGTGGGTCGGGGGTTCGAATCCCTTCGAGCACGTTTGAAATAGGATGGAAGAGTTAGTCTGTTTTATTTCATTATGGTGGGTATAGCACAGTTGGCTAGCGCGTCAGATTGTGGCTCTGAAGGTCGAGGGTTCGAGTCCCTTTACCCACCTTTATCCGGAATAGGATGTTTTCGGATTTATCAATGATGAACATCATTGGAGTATCTGCCCTCGCTGTATTCTGGATATAGTAGGGATAAAGCTTGGTGTCATAATTATTGGGCTATCGCCAAGCGGTAAGGCACAGGACTTTGACTCCTGCATTCGCTGGTTCGAATCCAGCTAGCCCAGCTAAAAAAATATAGTATGGGGTATTAGCTCAGTCGGTAGAGCACTTGACTTTTAATCAAGTTGTCCGGGGTTCGAATCCCCGATGCCTCATTATCGGAACAGTGGATTTTCATATAAAAGTATGAAAAATCTGCTGTTTTTATTTGAAGCATATGTATGAGACTCTTGGCTATGAGAGGATAGGGAAACAAGAAGGCGGACAGGGAATAGCAATTGGGATGAATCGGCAGGAGCGAAAGCAGCAATCCGTAAACAGCTGAGAAATAGTATGTGTTATGTATTCTCTGACAATGTACAATATAAATTTAGGACAGACGACGGAGAAAATAGAACAGTTATACCGGACGCATCTATCAATTGCCACACAAAATCCCGTAGGGGAAATACTTTCATTGATGCGCCGCATTTTGTAATGGAAGTGGATAATCGCTGTAACCATCGTAATAACCGGCATACAGCGATTTTTTCCGTTATCTTGGAGTTTTTTCTGTAATGAATGCAAAAAGACTAACAATGAAAATAAAGCGCCTTTTGATAACAATGCGGTCAGTGGGACTTGAACCCACACTCCATAGGAATAAGAACCTAAATCTTACATGTCTGCCAATTCCATCATGACCGCATATTAACTGAGAAAATCAATAGTAGTTATTGGCTGAAGATACAAACCCAGCTTCGTATGCTATCTTAACATTTTCCAATATTTATGTCAATAAGCTATTACGGAAATCCACGGAAATCAAATTTGGGTTTTCTGCCTGTGCCGCTGCCGGATCCGGGAGCCTGCGGACAGCCAATCATCACTATTCCATTAGCAGTTCCTCATAACTGACATTCAGCACTTTGGCAAAAGTTTTCAGTTCGATGTCCGTAATGAACCGTGCGCCGCTTTCAATGCGCTGTATGGCGTTTTTGTCTAATTCAATCCCTTCCAGCTGCATTTTGTCGGCCAGGAGTCTTTGTGACACTTTGGGGTGCAAGCCTTTGCGTATGCGGGCTATATTGCTGCCCGATATGTTGTTCTTTCCCGAGACTGCCCTGTTTTTGTACATATTTCCCCTCCGCCTGTTTTTTGTCTGCTCTGCCAATGAGCATATGATTGCTGTCCATTGGTTAGCCAGCCGTACAGTGCGGGCATATTGCCTGTCACGGAGTGAACGACAGCAAAAGTTACATTTAACGGCATAAAATGACATTTGGTGCTTGTCATTTAATATACTATATGATATTATTTTATTCGGTTGACATTCACTGAATGTCAATTTGAAATAAATATTATATTTAAGGAAAAACAGAATGAAGAAGGATACATTAAAAAAAACAGTTCTTTTTTTCCTGCTCCTTATATTGACTGCCGCGGGCTTGCACGACGACGGGGAAGAGCGGAAGGTTGTCATCAATGAGGTCTGCAGCAATAATTTTTCCGCTCAAAGCGATGGGGAAGGGAACTATCCGGACTGCATAGAATTATATAACCCGGGGGAAGAGACCGTTTTTCTGGATGGCTGTTTTCTGACCGATGACAGAAAGGAGTTGGAAAAATACCCGCTGAACGGAATATCCGTTCCGGCGGGAGGATTTGCCGTAATCTTTCTTTCCGGGGATTCTGAGCTGCGCATTTCTAAGGAAGGGGAAAAGATTTTCCTTACGGACGGGACGCGGGGAGAGTTTTTGGATCAGGTGGCCGTTCCCGCACTTAGTTATGACACAAGTTATGGCAGGGTGCAGGACGGGAAGGGAGACTGGTCGGTGATGAGCGCCACTCTTGGCCGGTCTAACGCGGAAGCGGAAATTCTCCCGGCGGCCGTGCTGGAAAAGCCGGTCTTTGAGGCGGAAAGCGGATTTTATGAGGAGGCTTTCCTGCTCCGGCTGTATTCCCCTGACGGAGGGGAAATTTACTATACCTTGGATGGCAGCGAGCCGGACGGGGATTCTTTCCTATATGAAAAGCCGCTGCGGATTGCGGATAATACGCAGGGAGAGAACAGGTATGCAGGGAGGGGGGATCTGTCGCCTACCAATGACTATGTGCCCGGTTTTCCGGTGGACAAGGCGGTGGTGGTGCGGGCGGTAAGCTATGATTCGGCTACCCACAGAATCAGCCCTGTTGTCACCAAGACATTTTTTGTCGGCTATGGGGAAAAAGAGGACTATG
>CAJTVK010000192.1:2834-5889 GCA_910579645.1 uncultured Lachnospiraceae bacterium
ACGGAATGGCGGTTCTTTCCCTGGCGGCCGACCCGGAGGATTTGTTTGACCCTATCACCGGGATATACGGAAACGGCATAAAATATGAAGAGTATCTGGCGCAGGGCGGCATGCGGGAGGGGGAGGTCTTGGACAGTTATACGGATGCCGGCGGAGAAGTGCATCACCGGTATATGGCATCCAATGCGTACGGCAGGGGAAAGGAGTGGGAGAAAAGGGCTTCCGTCTCTTATTTTGACGAAACGCACTCTTTCTGCTTTTCCCAGGAGGTGGGCATCCGCATTGCCGGCAATTCTACCCGGGGTATGCCGCAAAAGTCTTTCCACATATCGGCAAGGGATATTTATGACGAATCTGCCGTATTGCCGTATAGCTTTTTCGGCGACGGAATCCTTTATCCGTCCGTTAAACTGCGGAACGGGGGAGGGAATGCGGCAGGGCTGAAATTTCTGGATGCCTTTTTGGAAGAGGCTGCCGGCTGCCGGGATTCCGTCTCCGTACAAAGGTCAAAGCCCTGTGCGGTTTTCCTGAATGGGGAATATTGGGGAATTTACAATGTCAGGGAGAGGTATGATGCCGAATATGTGGGGGCGCGTTTTCGGGTAAATCCGGATAACGTCATGCTGGTCAAGGCGGGAAATGCAGTTACGGATTTGGATGGCACGGCGGAGGCTTACCGTTATATGCTGGAGGTGATAACGGAGTGCGACCTTGCTTATGAGGATACCTATGCCCTTGCCGGCGGGCTGGCAGACATACAGAGCCTGATCGACTACTGCTGCATCAATCTGTATCTGGATAACCGTGATGTGGCATTCGGCTATAATACCGCAATGTGGCGTACGGTTCAGGAAGGGACTCCCTACAGTGACGGCAAATGGCGCTTCATGATTTATGATTTGGACGAATGTGCCAAGCCGGACAGCAATATTTGGGACGGAAGGGAAAACTGGATGGAGGAAAACGCTTTGTTCAGTGAGCCGGCAGTCAGGAGTTTATTGGACAATGAAGGGTTTCGCCGGCAATTCTGCCTTTCTTTTATGGACATTGCCAATACGGTTTTTGCTTATGACCGGATACATCCTATGCTGGAGGAGTGGGCGGACAGATATGGGGTTCAGGTGGTCAAGGATCATCGGCGTTTTTTCGACGGTGCCTATGGGATGGAGGCTTTTGAAGAAGAAGTGGCGGAACTGGATTCGTTTTTTGCCGGGCGGTTTGATTTTGCCGCGAAAAGCTTGGCACATACCTTCGGCCTGTCCGGGGAACTGACCCGCCTTGGCATAAGTGTCAATATGCCGGAAGGCGGTACGGTTCGGGTCAATACCGCTTCTTTAGGGAACTGCAGCGCATGGGAAGGATATTATTTTAGTGACTTTCCCGTTTCCGTATCCGTTCATGCCGGGGAAGGCTACCGTTTTGCCGGATGGCAGGGGGATGTGCAGGGCGCGGAGGAGGAAATAAGCATTTCGCTGGAAAGCGGGGATGTGGCAATACAGGCAATCTTTGAAAAGGATGAATGACGGAAGGGATCACATGGGAACGAAATTATACCGGGTGGAAGACAAATATTGGGGTACTGCCCTGGAACTTTACCAATTGCAGAGACGGCTGGACACAGTGCTCCGGGCAGACATGAATGAAAACGGCAGGGATGGCTACAGCGTGGTCAGTTTATATTTTGACGATTTGGCGGACAGCTGCCTTGCCGAGGCGGCGGAGGGGAACAATGACCGCCGGAAATACAGAATCCGTATTTATAACCATTCTCTGGATGTGATAAAGCTGGAGGTAAAAGAAAACAGGAACAACAGAATTTTCAAGAAGGCAAAACGCATTACGGCAGAGGAATTGGAAAAGCTGGCGGACGGGCGTTGCATAGAGGATTCGTCATCCGCGGAGGATCCGGCCTTTTTGTTTAATGCGGCAATCCGGACAAGAGGGCTGCGCCCTAAGGTAATCGTAGCTTATGAGCGGAAAGCCTATACTTATGCCCCGGGCAATGTGCGCATTACCTTTGACCGGAATGTCCGGGCAAGCCGGCGGACGGATGAGTTCGGGAGGCAGGGAATAGCGTATGATTTTCTGGAGGACGGGGATTCCGTGCTGGAAATAAAATATGATGAATTCCTGCCGGGATTCATTCTGCAGCTGATGGAAACAGGAAGACTGCGGCAGACGGCTTATTCCAAGTATCGGCTGTGCCGGGAGCGGTATGGGGCGGCGGTGCCCGGTAAGTGAGAAGCCCTGCAAAGGAGGAGGAAAGCATGTCGGTAAAAGATGTCGTAAAGAACAGTGTATATGAGGCGTTGGGCGGGGGGACGGGAATGACCGCCGGAACGGTGATTTTTATATTGGCCATTGCCTGTCTGGCGGGCATATATATTTTCTTTGTATATAAGCTGTCGGGCAAATCGGCTTTTTATTCAAAGGATATCAATATTACAATCTGCGGGATGCCCGTTATCGTAGCGGCCATTATGGTGGCCATGCAGTCCAATCTGCTGGTGTCGCTGGGCATGGTGGGTGCGCTGTCCATTGTCAGGTTCCGGAATGCCGTGAAGAACCCTGTGGATCTGCTGTATTTGTTTTGGTCAATCAGTGTGGGCATTATCGTCGGGGTGGGACTGCATACCCTTGCCGTTGTGCTTTCGGCCGTCATGACCCTCCTTTTGTTTGTGCTGGACCTGATTCCCAATGCCAAAGCACCGGAATTGCTTGTGCTTCGAGGGGCTTTCGGGGGAATTGACTTTGCGCAGCTTTATGGTGAGTTAGGAAAGCATTGTAAATATTATAAGGAAAAGGCCAGGTCGGTCAGGAATGAGGAAGCGGAAATCATTATAGAAATCCGCACGAAGGAGAAGGATGCGCTGCTGCGGGGACTGGAGAGCCTGGGGGAATTTTCGCAGGTGAACTGGATCAGCCACGACGGGGAATGCAGGATATAGTTTTTCGGAGGTTGGGGTAAAATATTAAGATAGTAACAGTCAGCTTGAATGCTGTGTTGAGAGGCGGACGCACGGGAGGGATTTTTTTGCGGGACGGCGGCAGCGGG
>CAJTVK010000193.1 GCA_910579645.1 uncultured Lachnospiraceae bacterium
TCAATAATATACCTTATCAATAATATACCTTATTATAGGAAAATACCGTGTACAGGTAAATAGCAAGAACAGTTATAACCAATATTACCGCAAAAGGACGCCTGCCTGCGCAAGCGTCCTTTGATTAGCCATATATTATTTTTTTAAGTGTGCTATGTGCCAGCCCGTATCGCTTTGACAACGCTTCTATAGAATACCCGTTTTCAAAGAGAAACTGTATTTCCTTATTCCTCTCTTGATAAAATTTGCGCGAACCACTGACGGAACCCCATCCCTTTTTGGCTGATGCTTTGGGAATATATAACACACCCCCATCCATGTACGCCTGAATCTCTTTCAATAATTTCTCCGGAAGTATTTCTGCTGCATTTATATATCTCATCCTTGCCGCTCCTTATTTATCTTTATATAAATAAAGTGCAGATACAGCAGAGCATATAGTGTCATTCGCCCATACAGATTGCTATATCTCTGCTATTCTGCATGGGCAAAGATGTTCTTAAGACCATTTTGATATAATGCCTGCATTTTCATTTTCATAAAACATCGCTCCTTTCCGTTTTTCATTCACACAAATACGCATATGTGCCTATAAATGTTCCCTCGTAAATATGTCTATGCATAAACACAGTATACCATAAATTTCTTTCTTCTTCTACATGAATTCACCACAATTCCCGTCAGGGAGCGGTTTCCGATCCGCCCTCTCCCTTATTACCGTTAATTCGGAGAAGATATCAATGATTTGCAGACTTTTTGAAAATAAGATATAATAATTATGAAATGCCATAAAAAGTGTCGTATCAGAATTCAAATTACTATGGAGGAAATTTTCATGTGCGAAGAAATAAAAATCAAAGAAGAACGAATATCTTCCGCCGAATATATTAGTTTTTTTAAAAGGACAGACTTAGGTTCACAATATCCAAAGGAACGGGATTCAATTGCAGAGGAGGAAAATATAAATGGTTTTAATGATTGATACAACAATAAAACATATAGGAAAAGCAATCGCAGAGGAATTGCTTCGCAGTGGTGAAAATACAGCCGAATTCGAAGTGATTGACACCACTGGGATGAACATTTCACACTGTGTCGGATGCAATTACTGCTGGCTGAAAACTCCGGGTGTCTGTGTCATTCAGGACGATTATGAGCCGATTTTGAGAAAAATGAGCAAGGCTGACCAGGTTTGGCTGGTTTCGGATACGCACTTTGGATTTGTTTCCTGGCAGACAAAAAACATTGTAGACAGGATTATGCCGCTTGTCACCATGTATCTGAAATTCAGAGATGGGCAGATGCGTCATGTAATGCGCTATACTCACCAGCCGGATATTGGGGTCATCTATACCGGAGACGGCGATCAGGCTTACCTCGAACGGTGGTGTCAGCGTACGGCACTGAATTTGGGCAGCCGTTCACTTGGAGTTTTTTCTGAGAGCAGAGGAAAGGAGGCGGTTTCATGCATGTTGTAATTATTAACGGAAGTCCTCGGGTACAGAAATATAGTAACACGGATAAAATCATTGCTGCCTTTGCAAAAGGACTGTCAGAAAAAGGAGGCACTTTCGAGACATATGCAATTTCTAACCGAAAAACATGGGACATCATCCGTGATGCATATATAAAAAACGATGAAATCCTCATTGCGCTGCCATTATATGTAGAATGCGTACCCGGACTTCTTTTGGAATTTTTGGAGACTCTTCCCAAAAAAGACGGGCATACGAGGCTTTCGTTTCTTTTGCAAAGCGGCTTTGCGGAAGGGTGCCAGCTTCGCTGCGGTGAGGCATTTCTGGAAAAATTGCCGGAATATCTGGGCGTTCGCTATGGCGGCTGTCTGGTGAAAGGAGGTAATTTCGGAATCCGAATTCTGGATGAAGAAAAACAGGCACAGGCCACAAAACCGTATCGGGCAATGGGCAAGCTGTTTGCGGAGGGAGACGGCTTCTTCCGTGAGGAAGCAAAAAAATTTACCGGCCCGGAATATTATCCGCTTCCTGTGCGTCTGATGATGGGATTAATATTCAGAACCCTTGCGAAAAAGATGTTTCAGAAGGCGGCAGCATCATGGGGATGCAGAGTGCCGCTTGATGAAAAAGTCTGGAAAGTATGAACCGGTATGACGGCCATATGGAAACAGAGTATGCTGCCGTGTTTCTTTCCTTTTTGCAGTGGGGAAAGGGGAGGAAGCTGTCCGCCAGCAAAAAGCACGGGCAGCACAAAACTGCCCCGACAGATTTCCGCATTATTCTTCCATTTTAGCATACGCTGCTTCTATTCCCTGTACCTGCGTATATCTGACATATTGAAGACCACGGCATTATTTTTCTCCGAATAAGTCCCGGAAATCTTATAGGTATGGCCGTTCTCTAAATCATTCATTGCCAGCAGCCCTGTCACAAAGGACCTGCTTGTGACTTTCATCTGCCTCCGGCTGTTGACCATGAAATCGTCCGGCACATGGAAAGACAGGGTATCCTTTTCCCCACATGGCATCACGACAAAAGAATCCATCCCCTGGCTTACCTTCAGGCATATATTTTCCGGGGCTCCAAGCACACGCAGCACATCCTTCCCGATATTAATCACGCTTTCACGCCCGTAAATGGAAACGTCCAGCCTCACCGTTTTCCTGCTTCTTTTCCCCCGTACCCCACCGCTGCTGGGTTTTCCCCCGTTATTCATAGCCCCCGCCTCCATCCTTTATCTTTTGCACCGCAGGCAGTTCTCCTGTTCCGCCACCATCCGCGGTTTCACCCCCATAACCTTCCTCCAAAGGAACTCCGCCTGCTTCCGTCTGTTTATCTGAAAACGTCTGCCCCATGTATTCCTCCAGGTATTCAAACATATTCATCTGCCTTGCCTCGACATAATCATTATATGACCGCCCGATGCAGTCCTTATAGGCATCCGGGTAATATCTGACCTGCCTCTTCTTCACTTCGCCCGTCTCTCTATTTACCACCTCAACAGGCTTTGATGCAAACATGATCGCCTCGTCCAGTTCAAACACAAGTACAAGTCCCTGGCTGGAATTTGCCACCCTCCCAAGGACTTTATAACGGCAGTCATTTTTCCACCCCATCATTTTGTAAAGGTTAAATATAAAATCCTCCGATGTGATATCGCGGTTGACCCATGCTGCATCCTTCTGCCGTTTCCTCGCCCATGCAACTGAGGCGCTTTCTTCTTCGGCGCACATGACCACAGTCAGGCGTTTTTTCCCCGGATGCACCAGCGGCAAGATAAACTCCACGCTTTCAAACAGCCTGATACACGCCATGTTGAATGTCATCCTGCCATACCTGATGCTGACCGCAGGCTTGTTGAGCATGGAGAACTGTGTACGGGGCGGCAGCATATAGCCGTCCAGGCTTTCATACTCCAGTTCGGACTTCTGCGCCATCCTTGACTTTACAAGCTGGCGGATCAGTTCCTGGTCCCCATAGGAATAGGCCTCCCCTTTCTGCTCTTCCCCTGCCTTCCCGGCACCCTGCGCCATCCCTTTATTTTCCATCCCATGACCTCCGTTTTACATTGACATCAGCAGTTCATCCAGTTCGTCCCTGACCTCTTCCCTTGTGGGAATCCTGCCTATCAGCGGGTTATCCATTATAATCCCTTTTTCAGAAATATCTTTCTCCGTAAGGGCATCGGCCATGCTGTCCCTCCTCCGGCGTACAGCATAGGACATTCCGGTTTCTGCCCTTCCAATATCCCTGTTCCGGTATGGTATATATCTTGAAGGTATCCCTCCCTGCAGGGCATCCGCCTTTTCCGGTATTTTCCCGCCTACAAGTATCTGCGGCTCGTCAAGGAAGAATACCATGGCCTTCCGGCTGCCCCTTTCCCTTGTAATGCCGCGGAACCTGAACCCATACTCCGGCATCCAGTCCATCATGTCATAAACCGCCCCGCAGAAAGCATGGGCGGAAATCTCTTCCCGAATCCTGCCCCTGCCGTTTTCCCACCGGACGGCATTGCCGTCCCCTTCCCCGCATGGCCTTATCATAACAGCCTGCAGCATGGGATGGTAAAGCATTTCTATATAGGTACACCCATCAAGCTTCTCATGGCATTTTTTATTGAATTTTATCTGCTTCTGCGTCAGGGTGAGAGTCGGCGTGTCTTTTCCGATAAAAAACGCACTGCTGGGGACATAATAGCCAGTGAAGTCTTTCGATAAAATATTACTGTGCGCTTCCCCGTTAATGATCTCCGCTTCCTTTTCAAGCCGTGCATATTCTTCTTCGGAATATACGCTCCTGCTGAGTCCCTCCAATACCGCCCTGTTCACCCCGCGGAAAATCGGGTTTATGCTGACGAACCCTTTTAATGCACCCGCCCCTATCACTGCCGCCTCCGGCACGCCGCTTCCAAGCGACCTGCCGCTTGCCGATACCATTTTAGCCGCAGCCGCTATCTCCCTTGAAACAATGCCCTCATGGTGGTTGGGGACAAAAGCGGAATCCCTGATCTCCGTATTTCTGATGCTCTTGCCTTTTACATAATCGATCACGATTGTCTTTCTGGCTTCCAGGTCGCCCCACCGCCTTTCATTGGACATGATGTTCCGTACCATGTCCCCATTCCAGTCCGTCCTCCCCGTAAGGGTCTTTCTTCCCTTTTCCGTCAGGATTTCCGCAATCCCGCCTAAAGAATACCCCATCAGGTACGCAAGGAAAATAAACCTTACCGTCACAGCTTCATCTTCTACAATCACCAAACCGCCTTCTGCCGTATGCCTGTAGCCAAGCAGGTCTGATACGGGATACTGCCCCGTGCATATCCTCTGGTCGTAGGACAGGATCATCCTCCGGCTTTTATTGGCCGATTCCCAATCGGCAAGCATGGCATGGATGGAAAGCATCTGCCCGCAGTCCGGATCCAGCGTATAAATATTCTCAGTTTCAAAATAAACCCCGACGGGATGGGACGGGTTCGCCGTTTTTAACTGCCTCACCTGCTCAATGCAGTCTGAAACATTCCTTGCAAAACGTGACACGCTGGCGCACAGGATCAGGTCCATCTTCTTTTCGGCGGCATCCTTCAACATCCGTTTAAACTCGGTCCTTTTCCTCATGGAAGTGCCGGATTTCCCTTCATCTATCTAATAGCCCATTTTGATACAATTTTATTTTCCCTACACTTTTTTATTTTGCCTTCAAAGGGGGTTCAAATGGAAAAACTGCCTTTAAAATAAGAAAACACTCCACATTCCCGTGAAGTGCAATCTGTATTTCCTATTCGATTTTTGTCGGAACTTCCATCCCGTTTTTAAAGGTGATCCGCACATCCTCCTTGCCGTAGACCGTCACAAAATCCACCATGGCATACCATGCGCCCTCGTCAAAGTAATCCACCTGCTCTGGCAGGCCCCGCAGCACCTCCATGAAGTTCTCCATCATTTTCCGCTGCGCCTGTTTCTCCGTGATGGCTACCTGCACCTCCTCCAGCCGTGCTTTCGCCGTTTCAAACCGTTCCACCAGTGCATCGTAGCGTTTTGCGTATTCTCCCTGGTTCTGTGCGACGCGGGCGTTTTCCCCGATGCATTTCTGTATCAGTTCCGCCGCCACGTTCATATCCCCGTTAAGCTGCTGCGCTTCCGCTTCCAGTTCCCCGGTTTCAAATGCCGTATCTTTGACTTCCCCAAAGCCTGCGATGATAAGGTCTTTCTCTTTCCCTATGGTGTTCAACGCTTTTATGAAAAGCCGTTTGATGGCTTCCTCGTCCAGATGCGGCGTGGCACATTTCTCCCCGCCGTCAAATTTATGGTTGCACTGCCAGACCACCCTGCGGTATTTGTCGTTGGAATGCCAGACC
>CAJTVK010000194.1 GCA_910579645.1 uncultured Lachnospiraceae bacterium
CTGCCGCCGTCCCGCAAAAAAATCCCTCCCGTGCGTCCGCCTCCCAACACAACACAACATTCAGCCTAAACCGTTACGATTTCCTTCGGAAGCATTATAACCGTTGACTTCTGATAAGAAAGACGATAAAATAAATTATGTAGGCTTACGGTCTGTCAGGCCGGAGGCATATTCTGTCGGCGTGATGCCGGTGATTGATTTGAACTGTCTGGAAAAGTAATGGATGGAATTGTAGCCCAGTTGTTCGGCTATCTGTGAGAAATTCAGCTCTCCTTTCCGTATAAGCTGTTTTGCCGCGTTTATTTTCATTAAGGAAAAGTAGTCTATGATTCCGCAGCCGGTATTTTCGGCAAATAATTTCTGCAGAAGGGCACGTCCGATCAGATGGTCGTGGCAAATCCGGTCAATGGTCAGACGGTCGGCGATATGTTCTTCCATATAATTCAGGATATCGCGGAAGAGGCAGTCTTCTTCGGCCATCTGCCGGGAACGGGAAACAGGGGCGAGCGTAATATCTGCGTCGGCATTTCGGATAAGCAGTATGAGCAGCAGATGCAGATAGAGCAGGGCCGCCTGGCCGGCGGCAAAGGGGGACGGAGCACAGCAGGAGTTTTCCGCTTCCGATACAATCCGTTGGAGAAGGCGGCGTTCCGGGGTGTTGACGGGCAGTGGTTTTCCGTGAAGGAGATTTCTGCCGCTTTCCGTGAAGGATGGATTCGATGCGGAGCGGGAATTTGCACAGGAAGGGGTGGATGCGGAAGAAAACGGAACGGCGGACGGCGGGCAGGTAAAGGCGACGGATATTATTTTTGCCGGAACAGGAGTCTGCATCTGGATGCGGAAGGTCTCTGAGGGGTGGCGGAAGAGCAGTTCGTTTTTGGAAAGAGTATGTACGGAGGAAGGTGTGTATACATTAACGAGACCTTTTTCCGCATGCAATATTTCCCAAAAGTTACCGTTTCGGACCGAATCTTCGGAATTGCACTCTTCTTCGTAGTCATATATCTGAACGAAAAGAATCCGTTCAACGCTTAATTGGTTTTCAGAACATATATTTTCGTAAATCATGGAAGCCTCCCTTAAAAGTTGTCTTGACTTTTAAAAGTATATATGATTCATGCAAAAAAAGAAAGTGTATCATAAAAAATGATAGCAAATCAGTAAAAATAGTGTTATAGTAATTTCAGTGACTAAGGAACTGATAAAGACTTAATCCTTAGTTGATTCTTAACAGTTCCTAAAATGCCGGAAGAAAGGAAGAGAGGGATGAAGGCAAAAGAAATCGACCAAAAGGCGAAAGAAATCGATCAAAAGGTGAAGGATATTGATCATAAGGTAAAAGAGGCGGCGATGGATAAAGTGGATGAGGCGGACAGTGAGGCCGTACGGAGGCTGAAAGATTTGCCGGTCCGGAAGAAGCTGACAATTCTGTCACGGACTTTTATCTATGGCATGGTCATTATCGCACTGCTTGGCGGCATAGGGATGTGGATGATAAGCCGGCAGGCATTTGTCGTGTCAAAAAGCTGGATGCCGGCCGTCATGGTGGCACAGGATATGGATAAACTGGTTTCGGATTACCAGCGCATTCAGTATGCCCATGTGGCGGCATTTACGGAAGCGGAATGGAAACGGTATGAAGGGAAGCTGACGGAACTGATTTCGGAAATGGACGAAGATATGGTTTTGTATGAAAATTACAGCCATAAGAGTGAGGGAAAGTCCTATCTGGAGGCGGCAAAGAAGTCTTGGGAGGCTTATATTTCCGCGACAAAGGGCGTGACGGAAATGAACAGGGCCGGGAACAGCACGGAGGCGCAGGCATTGCTGGAAGGGGCCGGGCAGGCGGCTTTTGCGGAAGTCGAGCAGAGCATGGATGAACTGGTGCAGTATAACATGGATGAGAGCCAGAAAAGCGCCGCTAAAATCAACAGTACCTACATATTTGCCATGATTCTGATGATTGGCTTTGCGGCGGCGGCGATTGTGGTGGGCGGAATGATTTCGACGGGCATCCGTCTGCTGATTATCAAGGCTCTGCACAGCATCGGGAATGCGCTGAAGGAATTGCAGAACGGAAATCTGGATGCGGAACTGAAATATCAGTCCAAAGATGAATTCGGCGAGCTTTCCGATGACATAAGGGAATTTATGGCAGACTTGGAGACTATCATAAAGGATGAAAATGATATTCTGGCTAAAATGAGCAGAGGCAATTTCGATGTCACATCCTATATCAAAGATAAATATAAAGGGGATTTCCGCCTGATTTTAGAGTCCATGTCGGAGATTAAGCATAAGCTGGGCGTATCCCTTTCCAATATACAGCTGTCTTCAGGACAGGTAAATTCCGCATCCGAACAGATGGCAGTAGCGGCACAGGCTTTGGCGGAAGGGTCGTCCCAGCAGTCAGCCAGTGTGGCAGGGATTCTTTCCATGGTGAAGGATATGGAAACAAAGGCGGAGAACGGTGCAAGACGGGCCGAGGAAGCAAGCAACCATGCAAACGATGTGAAGCGTCAGGCAGAGCAGGGCAATGCGCAGATGGATCGTATGATGAAGGAAATGCACGTTATTTCCAGTACGTCCACCGAAATAGAGACAATCATCGGCACTATTGAAGAGATTGCGGAGCAGACCAATCTTTTGGCACTCAATGCTTCCATAGAGGCGGCGCGGGCAGGAGAGGCAGGAAAAGGCTTTGCGGTAGTGGCCGGGGAAATCGGTAAGCTGGCGACCCAGTCTGCGGATGCGGCCACCAATACAAGGGATTTAATTCAGAAATCCATTGCGCAGGTGGAAAGCGGGAATGAGATTGCGCAGGCAACGGCGGAGGCATTTGCGGCGGTAAACGGCGGAATCACCAAGGTAGTGGAACTGAACGAAACGGTGAAGGAAGACTGTGAAAATCAGGCGGCGGCAGTGCGTGAAATCAATGACAGGGTAGAGGAGATTTCCGGAGTCATTGAAAGCAATTCCGCAGCGGCAGAGGAAACCTCGGCTACCAGTGAGGAACTGGCGGCACATTCGGTAACCTTGCAGGAGATGCTGGATGAGTTTAAATTTGCGGAATAGCATATTGGGTTGGAACGGATGCACGGAGAGCGTGAGAGTTGGCTCTCCGTGTATTTTTATGCACAGCCCTGTACAGAAGAAATATGCCGCTGGCGCGGCGGGCAGGGGAAGATGGCTTTTCCCTACTCGATTGTACAGCCCTGTGCAGAAGAAATATGCCGCTGGCGTGGCGTACGGGGACGCGGCGGGCAGAGTCATCAGACGGAAGAGTGCCGGCGAAAGCCTTCGTGTGCTTATGTATGTTTTCTTACTGAAATGTCTGAATTTTATAGAGGTTACGGAGCGTTGATTGACAAAAGGGGAAATGGTGTTTAGAATGAAATAAAATCCGGCTTTTGGGAAAGTAAAATGAGATTATAAAAGAGGAAAAAGAGAAAAATGAGTGCAATTTTGAACACGGCGGAAAACGCGGATGCGGGTGTCCTTGCGTACACAAAGCAGGCGGAGCGGTGGGGTATGGCAGAGGTGGTCTGTCATGGCCCGGAGGAAGGGAATCCCTTTCTGGAGCAATCTATCAGGGGGTGTTTCCGGGGGGAACAGGAAACGGTTACGGTGGATGGCTTTTATGACGGGGACGGGATTTATAAAGTCAGGTTTATGCCGTCCTTTTCGGGAAATTATACTTTTTCCGTCGAGGGGAGTTTTCTGGAACAGAGGGCGGAGGGTTCATTTCTGGTAACTTCGCCGTCGGAGGGCAACCATGGCCCGGTACATGTGGCAGGAACCTATCACTTTGCCTATGAGGACGGAACACCGTATTATTCCGTGGGAACCACTTGTTATGTATGGGAACTGCAGAGTGACGAGAGGATGGCGCAGACGTTAGCAAGCTTGGAAGAGGCCGGATTCAATAAAATCAGGTTCTGTATTTTCCCAAAGCATTATGCTTATAATCTGGGAGAGCCGAGAAGTTATCCTTATGAAGGGACTCCTATGGACAGCAGCGTGCTGACGAAGGAAAATTTCGGTGCATATACAGAGGAGGCGGAGGGCAATCATTGGGATTTTACCAGATTCCGTCCGGAGCATTTCAGGCATATCGAGCATTCCTTGGCGGAACTGCAGAAACGGGGAATCGAGGCGGATATTATTGTTATGCATCCGTACGACCGTTGGGGCTTCTCACGGATGACGAGGGAGCAGGACGACCGGTATTGGTCATATGTGCTGGCCAGGTTTGCGGCTTACCGCAATGTCTGGTGGTCTTTGGCAAACGAATATGATCTGATGACGCATAAGACCTTAGCGGACTGGGAGCATTATGCCTCTTTGATTTGTGAAAAGGATCCGTACCGTCATCTGCGTTCTATCCATAATTGCCACGGTTTTTACGATTACGGCAGACCTTGGGTGACACATTGCAGCATTCAGAGACAGGATCCCTATTTGTCTGCGGAATATGTGGCAAAGTGGCGGGAGGAATACAAGAAACCGGTAGTGCTTGACGAAATCTGTTATGAGGGAAATCTTCCGTTCGGCTGGGGAAATATCAGCGGCAGGGAATTGGTGCGGAGATTTTGGGAGGCGGCATGCCGGGGTGGATATGCAGGGCATGGCGAGACTTTGATGAATCCGGAAGATGTGCTATGGTGGTCCCATGGCGGGAAGCTGCGGGGGGAAAGCTGGAAACGGTTGGGTTTCCTGCACCGTATTCTGTGTGAGACTCCGGGATTGGGTCTGGCTCCATATAATCTGAAATGGGATTGTGTCTGTGCGGTTCCGGAAACGGAATGGATGCAGCCGGTGAAAAGTTATTATTTAATTTATTTCGGATTTACCTGTCCTTTGTTCAAGGAATATTATTTTGACGATGATACGGAATTCGGAGTGGAAGTAATGGATACTTGGAATATGACGATAGAAGAGAGAGGCGTCCGGAAAGGGAGGTTCTGTGTGGAACTTCCCGGGAGGGAATATATGGCGGTGCGGCTGAAAAAAAATAGAAAGCCGGACCGGGATAGGAGAAGAGGATGAAAATAGGAATTGTTTACACAAGTACCACACCGGAACTGACGGAATTGGTGAACCGGGAGGTGGAAAAGCAGCTGGGGACGGAAGCGGAGATTCAGAATTATGAAGATCCGTCTATTCTGGCAGAGGTGCGGGAGGCCGGGTATGTGACGGCAGGTGCGGCTGCCAGGCTGGTTTCCATGTTTATGCAGGCAATCATGGACGGTGCGGATGCGGTTCTTAACTGCTGTTCTTCCGTAGGGGAGGTGGCCGATGCCGCGGAGGCAGTGGGAAAGTATACGGGCGTGCCTATTGTGCGCATTGACGGGGAGATGTGCTGCGAGGCGGTGCGTCTCGGCAGCCGGATCGGTGTGTTGGCGACGCTTCCTACGACGCTGGAGCCTACCAAAAATACGGTGAAGCGTATGGCGAGGGAGCTAAATCGTCCGGCGGAGCTGGTGGACGGGCTGATTGACGGCGCTTTTGGGATTGATCAGGAGGAGTTTAAGAGGATGTTGCTGGCGAAAGCGGAGGAGATTGCCGGGGAGGTGGATGTGATTTTGCTTTGTCAGGGGTCTATGGCTTATGCGGAAGAGTTTCTGCAGGAGGCAATCGGAAAACCGGTGGTTTCCAGCCCGCGGTTTGGCGCGCGGGAATTGCGGAGGGTGTTGGAGCATAAGGGGCTGATGTGATGGTGGGGGATTGCCGTGCCGGGATGGGGGTCTTGGCGCGGCAGTTTTTTTCTGTGG
>CAJTVK010000195.1 GCA_910579645.1 uncultured Lachnospiraceae bacterium
CGGAACCGATTGCTCCAACCAGACCATCTATGCCGCCTTCTTCTGTTGCCTTTGTCAGATCCCCAATCCAGCCGGAAGCTTCCTTCACCAGATCCTTTAGATTACTGCTCCCCAGCGCCTCATATATGGCAATGCCAGCGCCTTCCATTGCAGACTTGAACTCTGTTATCCGTCCTTGCAGATTATTATTCATGGTGTCAGCCATGTTCTGCATAGCACCATCTGAATCAGCAATATATCCGCTTAATTCATCAAATCGATCTCCGCAGTTATCAAGAAGAGCGTTTACCGATTTCAAATCCGCTTTGTTGAAAATAGTTGACAGAGCATTTTGTTTCTCTGCATCTGTCATATTCTCCATAGACGCATTCAGATCGCCCAACACTTCATTCATGGGGCGCATTTTCCCTTGTGCGTCATAGACACTCACACCAAGAGATTTCAGCTTTTTAGCAGCAATATCCGTGGGAGATTGCAGGGAAAGCATGATATTCCGAAGCTTTGTACCGCCCTCTGCCCCTTTTACCCCATTATCAGCGATTATGCCCAGCAGAGTATTTAACTCTGTTGTGCCACCGGCCAATGTCTTAGCCGTACCGCCGACCGTAAGGATTGCTTCTCCCAATTGGGCTACGCTTGTATTGCTCTTTTGAGCTGTTTTTGCAAGCTGATCCCCAAACTGTGTAAGGTTTTCTTCTGTTGCGGCAATTCCCAGGGCTGACATGCTGTCCGTCACCATGTCGGATGCCGCTGCCAGATCCATACCTCCGGCGGCTGCCAGATTTAGAATTGTGGGAAGAGCTGCACATGCTTTGTCCGCATCATATCCGGCCAGTGCCAGGTAATTAAGTGCCTCGCCTGCTTCTGAAGCAGAAAACTTTGTGGAGGCTCCCATTTCCTTTGCCACATTTGCCAGTTTCGCATATGCCTCATTACTGTAATTCGCTTCATCTGCCGTCATTCCCATTGTAGCAGCAACCTGACTCATGCTGGCTTCAAACTGAGAACCAACATTAACGCTCGCCGCACCAATACCGCCAATTACGGTAGCTGCTGCCCCCACAGAAACAGCCAGCCCCTTTGCAATTTTTCCGGTAGCCCCGGCCACTGCTTTACCGGCTTTTGCACTTAATCCGGCAAGTTTAGCGCCAAGCTCTTTTATGGTGTTGAATGCCTGTTGTGCTTTTAGCCTTACTTCCGGGGTAAATATTTTACCGCCCAAAGCTCCTAATTTGGCCTTCACAGCGTTCGCAGCTTTAGAAGCAATATCTTTTACCTTAATGACCGGATAAGCCACTGTACCGGCTATTTTCGCCAGTCCTGTCCGTACAGAGGACATTACCGACTTTGCTTTGTCCACTGCCGATATGATCGGTGCAAACTTTTCTCTGGCAAAAGTCTTCGCCTTGTTTTTGATGCTGTTGATTTTTTCTGTTGCCTGGTCTTTCAGCTTTACAACCGGGCTTATTATCCGCTGTCCAATAGACTTTAGCTTTTCATCAATGTCATAGACCTGTTTTAAAGCGTCAGTCTTAAAATCCAGATACGCCCTCACAGCCACATTGGTACTGTTCAGATTTTCCAACGCCCTTTCCAGGGTAGAAAGCTCCGCTCTGGCAACTTCCAACTCATTGAAATCTATCCGAATCTGCTGCCACTCTGCAAATTGCTGTTTCGCCGCTTCAATATCCGCCAGCTTTTTTTCCAAACTTTCTATGGACTGCTCTACTCCCAGCCTGACACTGCCTTTTGTTCCATCTGTAAATTCCGCCTGTTTTTGTTTCAGAACAGCCAGCTTATTACCGTATTCCTCCACTTTCCCGCTGTTCTTTTCCAGGAAATTTCCCAGTTCAGCCAGCTTCGCATTTATCGTTTCATTTTCCAAACCATCCAGATCTATTTTCGTTTGCAGGGAAAGTTCCTTTTGGGAAACCGTATTTCGCAGGGAGGCGATTGAAGCCTGGGCAGCGGAAACCATTTCAGATATATTGCTGTTTGCGGAAATATTGATATTCTGTGTTGCCGCAATTTTAGAAATGGCATCTTTGGATTCATTCACCCTCTGTGTCATTGCTGACACACTTTTGCTGGCTTTATCCATCTGTGCCGACAGCTTATCTCTTAATGTAAGAACCGCGCTTAATTCCATCCTCTCACCTCCCCGCCTTTAATTTTTCTTGCCGGTCTTCCCTCCCGGCTTATCTTTTCTCTCCTTCAAAGTAAGCTCCAGCGAGGCATAAATAAAATCCCGCACCCGGCGTGGTTTTGCGTATATTTCATCCGGGAATAGGGAATAATGGCTTTCTTGAAGCAATCGGTGTATTATTCCTGCTTCTCCGCCTCGCATAATGAGTTTTTTGCTTCTTCCAGCCCGTCATCAAATCCCGAAATATCCATGATGGCCTCTGTGAGCTGAGAAATTTCCCCGATATAAAGCCGTTTCCGGATTACTTTGGCAGGATCGGAAGTATTATATTTTGCCAGAAGTTTCGGCTCATTCCAGTCCGGCTTCACGCATGCCGTAACGATCAGAAGGTTTGACAGCATTTCCTGATTGGTTTTTTCCTCAATCTGGTGCGTTCTTTTGTTTTTTACCGGATATTTGCACCGGTTTTCCAGCTTGCTGTATTCTTCAGAGGAAATAGCCTTGACTGTAAAATGAGCGCCGAAGCGCTTCATATAAACCTGCTTTGTTGCCTCATCCGGAGTTCCCAGCAGTTTTTCCAGCAATTCAGCATCCGACATTGTCGGCGGCGCAACATAGGCATCTCCTGGCATATCTTCCATTTTTTCATAACCTGTTATTTTATCTTCCATCACAAAATCTCCTTTCAAAAAAATGCGACCCACTGGCCGCAAATCTTATTTTTCAGTAATCGGGTCCAACCATTCCACGCCGGTAAAGGAAAAAGGCCATTCTTCTTCAACAATAGAGCCCACTTCCCATCCCACAATAGGAATCTTCGTAAACTTCACATGTTTCAGGCGCACTCTTTCACAGCCAAACGCTTCCGGATCATCCAGTTTAGAAATCAGTTCTGTCACATACTCCGACTTCCGGTCATCGGTAATCCTCGCAACATTCTGAACCAGCTCCGTTGTGATTTTATAGCCAGAAATGCTGCCCGTACCCTTTACGCTCAAAAGCTTCTGCCCGGTCCAGCGTGTACCCGACATTTTTACATCACCATATGACGGTTCAACATCCGCTGACATTTTATAAATATTTGTCAACCATTTTCCTTCACTGTGACATTCACCAAAGGAACCGTTAATTACTCTGGTATCATCTAACATGCCGCTCCTCCTTTACAGATAAATTTTGTTGAAGATCTGTTCAATCTTATCAATGGTGAGAGCCTGGGTTTCCATATAAACTACATCACCATCACTTACAAGAGCTTCGCTTAACCCTACCAGAATATCCGGGCTGATTACGTGCTCCGCTGCCAGGGTTTCCAGATATTTCGAAACACCGCTGAACAACGCTGCCCGGCCATCTGCGTCATTGTCAAGCTCACCCAGCACATTATTCATGGCATACCGCCCAATATCATAGTCAATTGCCGCCATGGTGGAAATTGCCTTGATTTTTCGGAGTTTTTGCCCTGCCTCCTTGCCAAAGCTGGTAAAAGTGTTTATGCCTCTTTCAACTTTTACCTTCACCTCAAAACTCTCCGGATCCGTATCCTTAAACAGGACAAAGGAGCCTGCCCTGGTAGCCTCGCAAATCTGCGTATCCGTCAGTTCCACCGTCACATCCACAATATCTTCCAGTTGCTTGTAAGTGATCGAGGCATTTAAAGGCAGCGCCGCCACTGCCCCGGCAATCTGCGGAGCCATTTCTGCAGATGAATACATATTCCCTGCGGCGTCAATCCCACCGACAATGCAGTTGATGATCCCGTAATTATCACATGACTTTGACCGAATATTGCCAATGTCAGGCTCTTTATCATCTGCATGGGTTCCGCCAATGACAAGCTGAATCATTTTCCCGGCATTCCACACCCGATTATGCCAGCTTTTTACCATTGTCAGGATTGCTTCATCGGTCACGCCATCTAAGGCCAGCGTATTCATATAGGCCGTTTCAAACGCTGTCAGTGCTTTTATATAATCCTCTACCCTCACTTCGCTTCCAGAAGCGCCGCCGGCAAAGGATATGGAAGCCGTAGGGGAAAGGGCGGTTTCTCCCATTTTTACCGCCATTACCAGGGACTCTGAATCCTCATTGACCGCCTCGACCAAAGCGTCCACATCATTTTTCCCGGCGGTGTACTTGCTTACCATTGCGCTGTCCTCATAAATACAAAGGTTCACACAATCCTCATTCTGAATGTTTTCGGTGATGGCGGCCCGAAAATGATTTCCCCGTTCCCCCTTATATTTTGCAATCAGCTTGAAGCTTCCTTCCACCGTTGCAACCGCCTGTTCTGCCTCTGCTGTCGCCATCCTGTAAATAACCAGTTTGTGGGGCTTACGGTCTTTCCCCCCTTTTGCCGCCCTTCGTGCCAGGTAAACCGTCCCTCCGTCACCAAATGTAGAGAGAATTTCCGTATCATCTCCGCAAGTCGTCAACTGATTGCATGGCCCCCAATCCGCTTTAATGGGAATCCCCACAACGCCTTTTTTCGCCGCGTTGATCCGGGACGTAGCCAAAGACACAAACCAGTTGTAAAGCCCGGTACGGTCTTTCGTTTCGCCTGTTCTCCATGTTCCACTGGACATATTACACAACCTCCTTTTTCACAAATTTATCAATGGCTCTCCGGATCTCGGCCAGTGTATACTTTTCCTTTGTTTCTGCCGGAAGAAGCGCCCCGTAGATCACTTCCGGATAAACCCCAAAAAGTTCCTTTGAATGCTGGCATATTTCATCCAGACTAAACTCTCTGTTATCGTTCATCGCTTATTGTATCCCTCCCATCTACTGAAATGCTGTTCACTATTTTTCTGATTTTGGGTACCTCAGGACGTCTTAAATCTCTTTTTCTCACCCTGGATACCTCAACCATAAATGCCACCATAGAATTCACATCATCCGTATCCGCTGCCACCTGCTCCACCGTATAATAGCGTTCTGTACCTGGAATGGGTATTTTTTTCACCCCCATAAGGTAATCAACAAAAGAATCCTTATACCTTGTTAGGCTTTCAACATCATCTTCTGGGGCAAAAAAATATATCTCATAATTTTGCATGGCTTTATATGACGAAGCCGTCATTTCCTTTGTCCTTGTTGTCTTATCCGGATTGATGAAAAGAAAGCAAGGGCGGCTGAAATTCTGCGGAACATCCGTTTCATATTGCTGAATATCTCCAAATACTTCCTTTACGATTTCAGAAAAAACCGAATTCTGCGGGGACGGGTTATTTGTTGAATTCTGCTGCAAATCGTTCAAGTTCATATCTGACAACTTCTGGAGCCTCCTTTTTCATTTCCTCAAATCCAATATCAAAAAACTTTACACCTTTATAAACTCGCGGCTTTACCCATATTCCAGTCTTTGCCCCTGGCTGATAAATGAATTTGCCGGTTCCGTCAATCGTACCAGGAACCCAATGCGGTGTTCGCATGGTATATCCATCATTGATAAATCCTGCATAGGACACACTTGAACCTACACAAAGAGAAAATCTCCCCACCGAACCACTGTAAATCCAGATATTACCTCCAATGCCTCTGGATAATGAATTCCACAAAGCTCCGGTATCAATGGAATTGGTGGAAACCGTCCCTTTGA
>CAJTVK010000196.1 GCA_910579645.1 uncultured Lachnospiraceae bacterium
CACGGGCGTCCGCCTTCCAACACAATATTCAGGCTTCCCTGTTACGGAAATCAAACAATTGATATTATTCAGAAAAAGCCGTCGGTTTCCGGAATAACCTCATCCGGGCCGGCATCATATTTTTCCATTAGGTCGTCAATGTCTCCTGTGTAAGTAAATCCGCAATAGGCATTAGATACGCTTTCGCCTTCTCCCGAATATTTAGGGACGGAAGGGAGGGTGTCTACATATAAGCGAACCCATACGGTGCGTTCCCTTGGCTCTGTGGGGGAGATGTCGCTGATTGCCGGACCGTAGGGAGCATAGTCTATGCCTGCGGCCTGCGCTATGGTGGCCTGGAATTCGGCCAAGCTGATGGGCGCATCGTTCACTGCCATCTCGTCATGTGTTTCATTAGCATTTTTCATAAAGAAGATAACCTGAGAATCTCTCGGGCCTCCGTGGTCGGATGTGACAATGATGGTGGCATCATCATAAACCCCCAGTTCCTTTAGCTGGCTTAGGTATTCTTCCACAATGACCATGCAGCCTTTTGCCGTCTCTTCCATGGAGGATTTTTCGGTGTACTGACCGTCCGCCGTGGTATCATAGCTATGGGTTCCCGACAGATGCTGGAAAATGTAATAATTGGATTCCTTATCGGTTTTCAGGCCTTCTTCCAGTAAATGCCCGTAGTAACGATGATTTTCATGGCTCACTCCCCTGCTCTTGGGTGTCATGATTTCCGAATACTCCCCCACATTGGTATATAGGTACGGCTTCAGCGCATATGGGAACATGCGGTAGCCGGACATTTTCAGCATTGTTTTTGTCAGAAGCGGGTAGTCTACATTGAAATCCTGGCCGGCATTTGTCACATTGGAAAAGACTCCCTGAAGAATTTCTGCACTGTTCATGCCGCAAAGCATGTTTTTATCCGGAGTATAAATATTCGAGACAAAATTTTGGTCACGCAATGCCTTATAAAATCCCACCGCTTTTTCGTCCTGCCATATTTTTGAAGTCCAGTCGTTGACCGTAAGCGACGGATCCGGCGCGGAACCGGATAAAATATGCGCCAGCGACGGATAGGTGCCGAAATAGGTACAATCCGTATTGCCGTAATAAGTAAAGTCATTCATGCAGTCCAGCAAGTCCGGATATTTCTCCATTGCAGGGTCAATATACTGATTGCTGAAATAATCCAGCACCAAGACGATGATGTTTTTATCGGCAGATACCATAAACTGGTTTTCACCGGAAAGATACCATTCTCCTTCCTCGTATTTATAGGCAGTCTCTTCCGCCGAAAGCATCAGGGAAATCCATGCTGCCGACTGGATGCCGATCAGAAAGACTGCGCCGAAACAAATTACATTCTGCCAGATTTTTTCTTTCCATATGGAAAGTCCTGCTGCCAAGACAATGATCAGCAGCCACAGAATCACATTGGCCGCTGCCTGCCCTCCGTTAATCCGGTATCCCTCCGGGTTCATTCCAAGCAAATCCAGCCCTTCATTGATAAACATAACCTGCGCATAGCCTGCCACGGATAATCCGAAAATCACCGACAAAATGATTTTTCTTGCCGTCGCAGGCAGAAAGGCGGTAATCAGGCTTACCGCGGCAGAGCATATAACTGCGGCTGCCGCCAATATCCATACAAATTCCCCGTATACAAATTTAAATTCCGCCACATTTACAAAAAATATTTCCGCCGGCCCAAAAATCATTAACATAAATGCAAACAAAAAGCAGACCAGAAATGCTATGCCGAAATCTTTTCTTCTTGTTTTACCGGTAAAATTTTCTTTCATACAATAATCCTATCCTTTCCATAGCCTCAGCCTAACCAAGAAACCTTATGCCCCATGCCTCATTCTACATATCATCAATCAAGGTAATGATTTCCTTAAAAGGCATCAGCCTGGAATCCACTTCCAAAGCCCTGTGGTTTTTCAATATCTCCACCGCCGTGCTCTGCATTGCCGGGAATGCGCTGCGGGTCAGCTGGTTTGCATAAATTACAATATTTACCCCATGGCTGCTCAGTTCCGCCTCCGTGACGCCATTATACGACGTAGGGACAACCACGATAGGCGTATGAACGTCTTCCTTCCGGAAAGCATCGCAGAAAGCAAAAATTTCATCGGGCTCTGTTTTCCTGGAATGAATCATAATGCCGTCGGCACCCGCCTTTACATATGCAAAAGCACGTTTCAGCGCATCTTCCTGCCCTTTGTCAAGGATAAGGCTTTCAATCCTTGCAATAATCATAAATTCTTCGGTTCTCTGCGCATTTTTTCCCGCACGGATTTTCGCACAGAAGTTCTCCACGGAATCCTGCGTCTGCCTGACTTCCGTACCGAACAAAGAATTTTTCTTCAGCCCCGTCTTATCTTCTATAATAACCGCCGACACGCCCATACGCTCTAAAGTCCGGATATTGTATACAAAATGCTCCACCAATCCGCCCGTATCCCCGTCAAGGATAATCGGCTTGGTCGTCACTTCCATAATATCGTCTATCGTCCTTATGCGGGAAGACATATCTACCAGTTCGATATCCGGCTTGCCCTTTGCCGTGGAATCACATAAGCTGGACAGCCACATAGCGTCGAACTGATCCAATTCCCCGTTATGCTCAACCACCGTTTTTTCCGCTATCAGACCCGTAAGGCCGCTATGCGCCTCGATTGCCTTCACAATAGGGCATAATTTCAGCAGCTTTCGCAGCCTTTTTCTCCGAAATTCCGGCATGGCCAGCTTTTCTTTCATATTGTCATCTATCTTTCTGATGTTCTCATTGTAAGTGTAGCCCACCTCTATCAGCTTTCCGCCGTGCTTGTTCAGGTTCTTGAGCACATTCTCCCTAATGGCATTTTCCGGCCCTCTGCACCAATTGTCTCCATGGATGACATAATCCGGCTTTAACTGTGCGATAATATTATCATACATAATCTCGTTCTGGATGACGACTTCGGACACCAGCCCTGTTTCTTCCAGCATTTTCTTCCGCTCTTCCATAGAAATCGTGGGAAACCGATTATATTTTATCATTGCCTTGTCGCTGAGAATCCCTGCCGTCACCTCTCCGTACCTATTTGCTTCTCTTAAAATATTGAGATGTCCCTCATGTATAATATCCGTGCAAAAACATGCATATACTCTGCTCATTTCCACCCCTAGCTTTCCTCCGGCCATTCCTGCTAATCGTCTTCTTCCTCATGTTTCTTTTCAAAATAACGCAGTCTTTCTATCAGATAGTCCGCACCGGCCTGACTGCTGGAACCGATATGATAAATATATTTTTCCCGTATCCTTTTCAGGCTATCGGGTGAGAACTGATTACTGTTCAGCAATTCCTGCACAACGTCCGGCAGTTGCTGCAGTTTATCCGGGTCCACGCTCTTCCCTATTTCGCTGCGCAGTTCTATGTCAATAGGAGTAATCCCCAATTCCTCATAATCCTCATTCATAATTTTCATTGGCGTATTGATGAACAACGAAGGCTTCAGCGTGGCAAAAGAATATTCAAAGGCAATGCTTGACCAGTCCGTTATGACAAGATCCGCCTCATATACGGTAGTATTGGATGAAAAATCAGTCTGCAGCTCCATATCGCCGCGGGAATCCATATGGTATCTCTCACGCAGGTATTCCAGCCTGTCCCCCTCATGGCGCACAAACTGCGGATGCGGCCTGATAATCAGCTTATACCCCAGCCCCTCCAGATTATCCAGTATTTCCTCTATGCAGGAGGACAGAATATTATCTTTCTGCCAAGAAGGCGCAATCAGTATTTCCGGAACCGCTTTCTGCCTCTTTTCCATCTTTCCGTATGCGGAAATCATATTGTCAATGACTCCCGACCCCCACTCCACAATCTTTTTTTCCGGCAGGTGATATAACTGCTCCCTTTTACGGATTTCCTCCGTACATAAAAAGCCCGATGAGAAAATAGTGTCAAAATGATCCAATGCATCTTTATGGAACGTAAGGTTCGGGCTGTTCACATCATGGGGAACATAAATATATTCATTGTCCTTACGGACCAAGGATCTCTTTATATGAAAATTTTCCAAGTCCGGCGTAGTCATTACGACAAGATCTGCCTCCAGCTTCATCATAAGGATAATCAGCTTATGCTCTCCGATATAAAATGTGCGGAACCTGTCGCTTTCCATCTGAAAAACCCGATCCTCCGGATCGCTGGAAATATAATTGATGACCACATTGGTTCTTTCCAATAAAGCTTCGATAAGATTCTGAAAATATTTGTAAAATCCGTTCTTTTCGGAATAAAATACAATCTGCATCTCATAATCTTTAAAAAACCGTTTATAGTCCGCCCTTTCCCGTTTACCGTAGGGATTTTTTTCAAACGGCTTTTTCTTGGATGATTTATGAAATGCCGCACTCTCAGCCAGTTCCTTCCGGCTCTTTTCCAGTGCATCATAATCAATATATTTCCTTGGATCCATAATAATGTTCAGAAGGTACAGCTGTGCGACGGAAAGCAGGTTGCTGCAGGTCCAATATACACCCACCCCTGTTTTCACAAAGAAACCCAGATACAAAGACAATCCGATAGACAATGCCATCGTGCCATATTTATTCAGCTTACTTTGTTCGGACTGAAGCACATTCACCCTATTCTGTATAAAGCACATAAACCATGCGGAAAGTGCGGCAATAAGAGGAATTACGAACGTAATTCCGCCCGTCTGTGCCGGTATGGAAGACAAATCCATGCCTCCGGCCACTGTATTTAAAGTGCCTGCGCCCGTCCGGAAAATATGTCTGGCCGGATCGTTGATGACGTCAATGACGCCCATCAGCAGAATCAGCTGAAGAATCAGCGGAATCAAGTCCGCCAATGGCTGATAATGCTCTTTCTTATAAAGTTCATACTGCTCTTCTGATATTTTCTCACCGTTGCCGAAATATTTTGCCTTAATAAAATTCATCTCCGGCTGCATTTTTACCATTTTTATGGAATTTCTCTGCACCATAAGGGATACCGGAAACAGAACAATCTTGGTCAGAAAGGTAAAGAACAGAATGGACCAAAAATAATTATGCAGTAAATGATAGCTGAAATACATCAGCCATCCCAAAATGTTGCCAATCAGGCTGATTATACTATTCATCGGACTCCATTTCCTTATTATGCTTCTTTCTGCTCTGCTTCTTCTTCATCTTCCGGAAGAATTTTGCTATCTTATGCCTGTAAATTGTGCAGGCAGCCCCTACGGCAATGAATACGCCGGCCACGGCCTGAATGACATAGGTGACCGCGGAAGGGTCAATATATGCAAAGGCGGTATTGCTGAACAGGAAAAAGAAACAGGTGAAGAAATACATGAATTTGAAAACAGCCAGTCCTTTTTTTATTCTCATAATAATCGCATCCTTTCTGCTTGGTATGGCATTGTGTCGTCTGATTATTTTCTGAAACTGCGCAAATGCCCTTGATATGGGGATTTGTTTGGAATATTCTGTCTGAAAATAATTTCTTATATTCTATAACCAAATAATTTAAAAGTCAAGGCGGAGTAAAAATCCTTTTTTTGCTTCTGTTTTTATAGAAGGGCATGTGCTGGAGGGCGGACGCGTCGGAAGGGAGCGCTTGGCGGGCGGGGCGGGCTAGGGCGG
>CAJTVK010000197.1 GCA_910579645.1 uncultured Lachnospiraceae bacterium
CTTAGTACCGCTGCGTTTGCCGCAGAGCGGAAGCGTGTCTGAAAAATCAATGGTTTTGTGGACAGGCCGGCTGTCTTGCCGTGGGGCATTGGCTGTCCGTAGGCTCCCGGGTCTGGCAGCTGCGCAGACAGAAAACCCAAAATTGATTTCCGTGAATGCTGTGCTGCGGAATTCCGTTTTTGTTCGGTGGCGGCAGAAATTACAGAAAGTCTATGTTTTTATTCTATATTGTATGGTAAAATAAGAGGCAAGGCAAGCGATATCTTTTCGTGAAGCTTTTTAAGCCTGTATTTGCATGTGCCGCATATCGCAGTGCCGCCATGAAAGAGCAAACTCGGGCAGAAAGGATAAACTATGAGTACATTATTTGAAGAGTTCCAAAACTATCTAAACAAAATGAACCAATATGATCATGTCATTACGCTGCTGTACTGGGATATGAAAACTTGTACGCCAAAGCTTGGGCAGAAAGGGCATGTGGAGGCTTTGACTCACTTTTCGTCCGAAGCTTTCGCCATGTCCACTTCCGAAAAGCTGGGGGAGATGTTGGCCGCACTGACGGAACCCACAGAGTTCGGACAGCTTACGGATACTTGGCAATTTATCGTAAAGCGTATGAAAAGGGATTTTGACCGGAATAAACGGATTCCGTCGGAACTTTATAAAACCTATGTGCAGACACAGGCAGAAGCCGGCAATGTCTGGACAGAAGCAAAAGAAGCCTCTGATTTTTCCCTGTTTTCCCCCTATCTGCAAAAAATGATTGAACTGACCAGAGAAATAGCCGGATACACGGATCCTGAGAAAGAAGTCTATGACGCGCTGCTTGACCAGTATGAGGAAGGCATGGATTCCGCAACGATTGACATGCTTTTTGAGGATCTGAAAAAAGAACTGATTCCTTTCGTAAAGGAAATTCTGGCAAAGCAAAGACCGGAGAACCCGGCTTTCCAAGAATATTTTGACCCGGATGCCCAACGGAAGGTACAGGCAATGCTTCTTGATTATATCGGTTTCCGAAAGGATGCCGGCAGCATCGGGGAGACGGAACATCCTTTTACCCTGAACTTTTCCTCCAGAGATGTGCGGGTGACTAACCATTATTATGAGCATGCTCCTTTGAGTTCCATCTTTTCTGCCATTCACGAAGGCGGACACGGCATTTTCGAGCAGAACATAAATCCTGAATACGACAATACCAGAGCCGGAGGCTGCTGCTATATGGGGCTTCATGAAAGCCAGTCCCGGTTTTATGAAAACATTCTGGGAAGAAATAAAAATTTCTGGCTTCCTATTTATGACAGGCTGGGTGAACTTCTGCCGCCCTTCCAAAAAATTTCACCGGATGACTTTTACCGGGAAATCAACCATGTGCAAAACAGTTTTATCCGCGTAAATGCAGACGAGGTAACCTATTGCTTCCATATAATATTGCGCTATGAGATGGAAAAGGCTATTTTCAGGGAAAATATTCCGGTTCATGAACTGCCTGCTCTCTGGAACCGGAAAATGCAGGAATACTTGCAGCTTACCCCTTCCAACGATGCCGAGGGGATCTTGCAGGATATGCATTGGTCGGACGGCAGCTTCGGCTATTTCCCTTCCTATCTTCTGGGAAGCATTTATGACGGGATGCTGCTCGATGCCCTCCGGGAAGAACTGGGGGATGTGGACACACTGCTCCGGAACGGAAAAATCAAGGAAATTACCAAGTGGCTGAACAAAAAAATCCACTGGTACGGCAGCACACGCAAACCGAAAGAAGTTATTGCGGCAGTCTGCGGCAAAGAAGTGTCTGCCGAACCGCTCATTCGGTATTTTAAAGAAAAATATTCGGAGATTTACAATATATAAGTCAACTGCCCGGACGGTCATTAGTGCTACAGCGGACATTACGAAATTAATTTATATGAAACCACTAAATTGGGTCATATTAAAAGTTACCTTTGTAAAAAAAGAGTATGATTTCAAAAGTTCGCTGTTGTATTAAAGCGTGTCTTGAAATTGCTTTCTCCCACAAATTGTGACGCATCTGTTGCAGAAAGCAATTTCAAGACACGCTCTGGCCAAATACCATTCATACCCATGAAAGTTCATTCCGTCCCAAGCAGCCATGCAGGTACCGAATCGTCTGCCGTTCTTCACACCAATTCCCCAAGCACGGAGTGCCCTATAGTGCCTTCCGGCATCTCCAGCCCGAAATTGTCGGCGGCCGTCGCCCCGATTACTGCAAAAGTTCCTTCCTCCGCAAGCTTTCCCGCTCCTGTCATGGATGGGGAATATGCCAGAAAGGGAACCTGCTCTCTTGTATGGTCCGTCCCTATGTGGGTAGGGTCATTCCCATGATCCGCCGTAAGAATCAGCAAATCGTCTTCCCGCAGCACCCCAAGCAAAGTTCCTAATTTTTCATCAAATCTTTCCAATTCACCGGCATATCCTTTCACATCCCTGCGGTGTCCCCATAAGGCATCAAAATCCACCAAGTTCACATAGCACAGTCCGGTGAAATCCCTTCCGGCTATCTCTATGGTCTGTTCCATTCCATGCACCGAGCTTTTGGATTTATTGGACTGCGTCAGCCCTTCTCCGTCAAAGATGTCATAAATCTTCCCTACGGAAATCACATCCAGCCCGGCATCCTTCAGCACATTCAGCGCTGTCCTTCCAAATGGCTTCAACGCATAATCATGCCGGTTGCTGGTACGCTTAAACTCTCCTTTCCGCTTTCCGGTATACGGCCTTGCAATGACCCGCCCCACCTTCCATTCGTCCTTCCTTGTAATTTCTCTGGCAATTTCACAGCAGCGGTAAAGTTCCTCCAGCCCGAAGGTTTCTTCATTGCCGCAGATCTGCAGCACGGAATCCGCGGAAGTATATACAATCATATGCCCGGTGGCAATCTCTTCTTCCGCCAATTCCTCCAATATTTCCGTTCCACTGGCACTTTTGTTGCCAATGATGACACGCCCTGTTCTCTTAGATAATTCCGCTATCAGTTCCTCCGGAAATCCGGTTTCCGTAAATGTCCGGAAAGGCTTTGTGATATGCAGTCCCATCATTTCCCAGTGTCCTGTCATCGTATCTTTCCCGGTGCTTGCCTCTTTCAGCTTCTTATAATATGCCATAGGTTCTGCCACCGGCTCCACCCCGGCCAAAGGATGCAGGTTCGCCATCCCCAGCCTTTGCAGGTTAGGAATCCGCAGCCCCTGCACGGATGCGGCAATATGCCCCAGCGTATCGGTTCCCGCATCTCCGTAATCCGCCGCGTCCTCCAATGCCCCCACGCCCAATGAGTCAATGACTATGATAAAAATGCGTTTAAATCTTCCCATGCTTTCCCTTCTTTCTGCACTGCCCGATTTACCCTGCGTCAAATTTAGAACGGTTCCTTATTCAAAAATCCTGATATGTTCCTTCGACAAAGCCTCTATTACCTGCATCAAAGTCCTGAAATCAGAGACCAGCTCTTTGGAACAGTCTTCGGCTTTTTCATAAATCCGGTGCAGTTCACCGGCATGGCCGGAATGAATGGCTGTAATCATTTCTTTTCCATAGGAATGAAAAGCGGCATGCTTCTCACCAAGCCCGTTCCATATATCCGCCACTTTCGGGTTTATGGGCTTAAAAGCATAGTAAAAACGGCCAAATCCACATTTTACGCAATCTGTCTGCAGCACCTCCTGCTTCCCGGATTCCGCCATCTCCTTTAATGTGTCCAACCATTCCTGATGTGCTTTAATCGCACTGCTCAGACAATTAAGAATAATCCTGTTATCCGGCATATAAAATGCATCCTTTGCCATATTCCCCATAATTTTTGCGGATTCCTCCAGATGCTTTTCAATTATTACCGACGGCTCCACAAGCTCTGCCACAGAACGGCTGGAATCCGCCAGGGAAACCGCATTATCCTTCAGGTTTTCACATTGCCTGTTCACATACTGTGCCTGATGATCCAATTCATTCATGGAACTGCTGATTTCTTCACTGACAGCGGCCAAGGAAGAAACGGAGTCCGTGATATGATCCATCCTTCTGCGGTTGTCCCCGGTAATTTCCGATACTTTCTGTATGCTTTCATTGATATGCCCCAGTTCTGCCACGGTAGTATCCACGCTGTCCGAACTTTTCCGGGAAGCCTGCTGGATATCGCTGACAAAAGTGCCCATACGGCCCGTCAGGGATTTTGTTTCGTCTGCAAGTTCACGGATTTCTTCCGCCACAACTGCAAATCCCTTTCCGGCTTCACCGGCACGGGCTGCCTCTATGGAGGCATTCAATGCCAAAAGATTGGTCTGGGCGGAAATGGAATTAATTGCCGCAATTGCTTCATTCATATTCCGGATAATGTCCAGCAGTCCACTGATATCTTCCTGCATTCCCCTTGCGGTGGAAATGGCAGCAGCCGACTGCTCCGTTATGGAAGTTACTTCTTTTTCACAATGGCGGATATCCTCCATTATGTTCGCCGACTCATCCGACACTTCAATAATGGTAGCCGTCAGGTTTTCATGCGCTTTCTGTACTTCTGCGGCAATCCCTGCGGTGGACCCTGCCGATTCTGCAATTGCCCCTACGGCCTCCGAAACAGAATCGCTGATGCTGCCAATCGTCTCCACATTGGCTTCCAGCTTTAAATCCATGGCACTCATGCAGATGGCCGCATCCATGGTCTTTGTCACCGCCTGCTCAAATTCTTTCCTCCCGTCCATCAGACGCCGATGAATCTTGTTCAGTTCCTCGTTTGCCGGTTCGTATTCCATGTCCGTAAGCCTGGAAACAGATTCCATGGCACGGGCAGAAGCCCTTTTCCTCATTTTCATGATATTCTGTCCTTTCCGTTCATATCCCTTTTTCTTTTTTTAAACATTCCTCACATATGTAATTGATCTTCAGGTCATAAGAAAGCATAGGCACGCCTAGCTGGCTCTGCAGCTTTTCCGTCAGATCCTCCAACATAATATCCGCCAATTTCCCGCAATTACGGCATACCAAGTGGTCATGCCGCAATAGCTTGTCATAGCGATCCGGATATCCTTCCACCGAGATTTTTCTGATAAGCCCCTCTTTATATAAGTGGGACAAGTTATTGTAAACAGTGGCCTGCGCCACTGTTTTGTTCTTTTCCTTTAAACTCAGGAAAATCTGCTCTGCGGTCAGATGGTTGCTGGAATTATTGATAATGTCTAAAATATATGCGGCATTCTTTGTCATTCCTATCCTACAAAATATTTAACAATAATTAAAACTAGAATAATTCTAATTACTATTTAATCACTTTTACAGGATTTGTCAATAGCCGGCGGCAAAACCTCTTCCACTTTTTTCACATATCGCATGGCATCCTCATTCTCCCCATCCTTCCTCATCATAGACTTTGCCATATAGCACATACTCTTCCACGAAGCAAGCCGCAGTTTAGCTTAATGACATAGCGAATGAACAGCAACGTGTAAACGCAATGATTTAAAACAATCCTGCCCGGAAATCAATTTGGGGCTTTCCGCCTGCGCAGCTACCGAACCCGGGAACCTGCGGACAGCCAATGCCCTGCGGCAAGACAGCCGGCCTGC
>CAJTVK010000198.1 GCA_910579645.1 uncultured Lachnospiraceae bacterium
CACGGTTGTCACCCACTTCCCCCCCCCCGGCTGTCTCCCGCAACCGTCTTTCTTCTCCGCCACGCCCGCAATCAGCAGCAGTTCATGCACTGCCAGCGGCATAGCCGACAGCCCGGCAAGAATTGCCCACTCACGCAGGGAAAGCCGGCTGGTTCCGAACAGTGCGACAAAATACGGAATCTCCGTCACCAATGCCTGCAGCCCGATTCCCACCGCAAAGGCAAACACCATATATTGATTGGCAAAGTGGTTCATCCTGAAAACCGATTTATTTACATCCCGCATTCCGACGGCATGGAACAGCTGGCTCATGCCAAGCACCGTAAAAGCATGGGTCTGGGCCTTGTTCAGCACTTCGGGGATGCGCAGCACGGTTTCCATGCTATGTAAACTGATCGGCAGCCCTCTGACCGTCAGCACGTCATAGGGAACCTGCAAAAATGCGGTAATGCTTATTGCCGCGATTACCACGCCGTAGCATAGCGTACAGGCCAGCCCGCCATGGGCAAACAGATGCTCGTCACTTTTGCGCGGCTTCTGCCGCATCAGCTCTTTCCCGTCATTTTCATCCACTCCCAACGCCAATGCCGGCAGGGAATCGGTAATTAAATTAATCCAAAGAATGTGACTGGCCTTAAGCGGAGAAGGAAATCCGGCAAGAATAGCGGCCAGCATCGTAATAATTTCCCCAAAATTAGAAGAAAGCAGAAATAAAATAGCCTTTCGTATGTTTTCATATATCCCCCGCCCTTCTTCAATCGCCTTTCTGATAGTGGCAAAATTGTCATCCGTCAATACCATATCCGAAGCATTCTTCGCCACGTCGGTGCCGTTCATGCCCATGGCTATGCCGATGTCCGCCGCTTTCAGGGAGGGTGCATCGTTTACCCCGTCCCCGGTCATCGCCACGGTTTTCCCTTTTCTTTTCAAGGCATTGACAATCTTCACCTTATGTTCCGGAGACACCCTGGCATAGACATGTATCTGCTCCGCCTTTTGGGCAAACTGAGCATCGTCCAGACGGTCCAGTTCACTTCCTCCCATGCATTCTTCCCGGCTTTCGGCTATGCCAAGTTCCCTGGCAATGGCATATGCCGTGTCAATATGGTCGCCCGTTATCATTACCGTCTCTACGCCCGCCTCCCGGAATGCCGCCACCGCCTCCGCAGCCTCCGGCCGGGCCGGGTCAATCATGCCGGTAAGTCCTATGAAAGTCAGTTCCCGCTCCTCCGGCGATGCGGCATCCTCCCGCATGGCTATGGCCAATACGCGGAGAGCCTCCGAAGACATCTGTCCTGCGGCATGAAGGATTTCTTTTCTTGCCGATTCCGTCATGGCTGCTTTCTTCCCCCGGTTCAGCACATATTTACAGCACCGCAGCACCTCTTCCGTCCCTCCTTTTGTATAAGCCACTCTTCCGTTCCTTCCTTTATGCAGTGTAGTCATCATTTTCCGTACGGAATCAAAAGCTTTTTCATCCGTCCTGGGATAGTCCCGTTCCAGCCCCTCCCGCTCCATATGATATTTTGCCGCCAAATCCAACAGTGCCAGTTCCGTAGGATCTCCGATTCTGTTCCCCCCGGCAATTACGCCGTCGTTGCAGAGAGTACATCCCATCAGAAGTTCCCTATGCCGTACGCCGTCCAGGCTCTCCGACGGAAAAGTATGTCCGTCCATATAGCATTTTTTCACTGTCATCTTATTCTGAGTCAGCGTGCCCGTCTTGTCCGAGCAGACAATATCCACCGCCCCCAAAGTCTCCACCGACGGCAGCTTACGGATAATCGTGTTTACCTTCACCATCCGCGACACGCTCAGAGCCAGTACAATGGTCACTATGGCCGGCAGCCCCTCCGGCACTGCCGCCACTGCCAAAGAGATTGCCGTCAGGAGCATGTCTCCCACATCCCGCTTCTGCAGCATTGCAACGGCAAACAGAAAGACGCAGATAAAAACAGCCACGCCGCTCAGCACCTTCCCCAAATCTGCCAGCCGCTTCTGCAAAGGGGTCATTTCTTCTTTTGCTTCGCTGATCATACCGGCAATATGTCCGATCTGTGTCTCCATTCCGGTGGCAACGACAATCCCTTCCCCACGGCCATAGGTAACGCTGGTGGACATATATGCCATATTTCTGCAGTCCGCCATGTCCGTTTTCCCCGCCGCCAAGAATCCGGCATCCTTGTCCACAGGAACCGACTCTCCGGTCAGTGCCGATTCCTCCACTTTCAGGCTCATAGTTTTTGTCAGTCTCAGATCTGCCGGAACCTGCCTCCCTGCCTCCAGGCAGACAATATCCCCCGGCACAAGCTCCCCCGCCTCTATCTCCTGCTGCCTGCCGTCTCTTTTCACAATGGCATGGGGGCTTGTCAGCTTTTTCAGTGCTTCAATGGCCTTCCTTGCTTTCCCTTCCTGCACCACCCCCACAAAAGCATTGACCAGAATCACCGTCACAATAATGCCTGCGTCCCCTATTTCTCCCAAAAAAACAGACACCCCCATGGCCGCAAACAAAATAAATATAAGCGGGTCGTTAAGCTGTTCCATAAAAAGAGAGAAATAAGATTTCCCATTCTGTTCCCGCAGCTGATTCCTTCCGTACTTTGCCAGCCGTGCGGAAACTTCCATGCCGCTCAACCCTTTTTCCAAATCACATTTCAATGCCTTTTCTACCTCTCGGATTTGCTGGTTTTCATACATATGCTTTCCTCCGTTTACGCTTTGTGCATCCCTTCTGCCCGGCATTTTCCCTCTTGCACGGTTCACATCGTTCTCTGCTTCTGACATCCGAGCCGTCCCTTGCCGGTTTTGTCCCATGTCTTTTTATATGCTTGTACAGACAGAAATATGAATGCCGCAAAACCTATTGACATATGTAGCAAGCTACGTTATAATGTAGCTTGCTACAGGAAAAAGAGAAAACATAGTTCCCGCTGGCCAAACGGGACAGCGGAAGCGGACACAGGGAAGCAAAATGAATGAAATAGGAAAATATATGAAAAAAATTCATATTCTTATGGAACGGCAAAGGAATATTGCATACCGCGGCTATAACCTGACCAGCACACAGATTGATATCATGGAGTACCTTTACTTTAATTGCGACGGGAAAAATACTCTGTCCGACATCGCGGCATTTTTCGGCGTGCAGCACACCAGCGTAATCCATGTGCTGAAAATTCTGGAAAAAAAGGAACTCATTTACCGGAAAGAATCTCCCAAAGACTGCCGCTGCAAAGCCATCCTGCTGACGCAGAAAGGGAGGGACATTATTCACAGCCATCTTGGCTGCCCTGCCGGCCGCAATGCCTTTCTCTATGCAGGCATCCCGGAAAAAGAGTTGGAAATCATGGAGAAATCCCTCCGGCAGATGTACCAAAACTTATTGGAGAACCAAACCGATGGTTTTCATGCATCGCCCCACGGAAAAACTATCCAAGAAAAAGAGGCGGATGAAAAAACAGGACTTTAAGGAAACAAACAGCAATAATCGTGCAGGAAACAATAATGAGCAATAATAGCGAGGCACGAAACAGAATGCAGAAACGAAACATTATTGAAAAGTAAAGAAGTATAAAAAATAAAACGACGTAGGAGAAAATATAGCATGGAAAAGCAAGATAGTATGGAAAAGCAGAATAGCACGAAAAGACAAGATGGCATGAAAAAGCAGGATAGCATGGAAAGACAAGATGGCATGAAAAAGCAGGATAGCATGGAAAGACAAGATGGCATGGAAAAGCAGGATAGCATGGAAAGACAAGATGGTATGGAAAAGCAGAATAGCATGGAAAGACAAGATGGTATAAAAAAGCAAGATGGTGTGAAAAAGCAAGATAGTGTGAAAAAGCAAAATAGCATCAAAAGACAAAATAGCATCGAAAAACAAAATAGCTTCAAAGAGCAAAATGAGGAAAAACCGCAGGCTCACGCGGCATCCCGTCAGGACAGGACTACAGAGATTTTCCGGGATGCCCCAGTCCCTAAAGCCGTCATCAGCAATATTGTACCGTCCATTATCAGCATGATGATGGTTCTTGTCTACAATTTAGCAGACACATTTTTTATCGGCCAGACAAAGGATGCCTATATGGTTGCCGCGGTTTCCGTAGCCACGCCTGCTTTCCTATTATTTATGGCAGTAGGAATGTTATTCGGCATCGGCGGCACATCACTGATTTCCCGGATGCTTGGGGAGGGAAATTCGCAGAAAGCAAAACACACTTCCTCCTTTTGTTTCTGGACAGGGCTTACAATCGGTGTTGCTGCCATGATTTTTATTTGGATTTTTGCCGATCCTGTATGCCGAACCATAGGCGCCAGCGACGATACACTGGCTTATGCTTCCCAATATCTGAATATTGTTGCGGCAGGCATTCCTTTCTTAATCATAAGCAACAGCTTCAGCAACATCATCCGTGCCGAAGGAAATGCTCAGATTGCCATGATGGGAATGATAATCGGTAATCTGGCAAATATAGTCTTAGATCCGATTATGATTCTTTGGCTGCACTGGAATGTGGCAGGAGCCGCCATTGCCACTGTCATCGGCAATGTAGTCGCGGCACTTTTCTATCTGCGCCATTTGCTGTCGAAAAAAACTCTGCTTTCCATACATCCAAAAGATTATATGGCCAAAAACGGAATCGTCACAGGCGTACTGGCCATCGGTATACCGGCTTCCTTAAACAGCATTTTAATGAGTACATCCAATATCATCACCAATAACATTATGTCCGGTTATGGGGACATGACCGTGGCAGGGCTTGGTGTGGCAATGAAAGTAAATATGATTGTCGTCATGCTGCTCATCGGCTTAGGCAGCGGCATCCAGCCGCTTTTAGGTTACTGCTTCGGCGCAGGAAATAAAAAACGATACACGGCTGTCCTGAAATTCTCGCTCTGCCTAGCTTTCACCTTAAGCCTGATTATGACCGCCATCTGCTATTTCGGGGCAAAACCATTAGTATACGCATTTTTGGATAACCCTGACGCTTCCGGATACGGCATCGCCTTTGCCCGCATATATATCTATTCCGGGCCGGTCATCGGACTCTTGTTTGTGTTCATCAATGCCATTCAGTCCACAGGAGCCGCAATCCCTTCCCTGATTCTTTCCATCAGTCGGCAGGGCTTGCTCTATATCCCCATCCTGCTGCTGTTCCGCGGGCTATTCGATTCCGCTCCCATGCTTGCCGCTGCCCAGCCCGCAGCAGACTATCTTTCCACCTTGCTGGCATTTATTTTGTTCCTATTTACTTATAATAGGTTCTTTAAAAAAAGTCAGCCTGATACCTGAAAAAACGGTGAAGCGGAGCACTAGAGCGTGTTAAAAAATTTTCAATTGAGAATTTTCAATTGTTTGGCATATTTTTTCAAATTGTTATTGACATTTATTATTATGGCATATATAATAATAAATGTTGATGCGCGAGTGGCTCAGTTGGTGGAGCACGACCTTGCCAAGGTCGGGGTCGCGGGT
>CAJTVK010000199.1 GCA_910579645.1 uncultured Lachnospiraceae bacterium
TTACCTATGGTGCTGTCCTGATCGCTACCAGAAAACCCATGGCGATGGCGGGAAAGGTCTCAGCCATTGAGGCCATCCGTACCACCGCCTATTCCGGGCAGCAGGGGCGCAGTGTTTCCAGGCAGCTCCATCGTCGCCTGACCATGCCCCAACTGGCTCTGATGAATTTCTCTCGGAACCGGAAAAAGGCGTTTGTAACAGCCCTCTCCCTGGGTTTGACCGGGATTCTGTTGCTCTGCATTTCCGCCTACGCAAATTCGGTGGACGTAAAAGAAATGGCCCAGTCTCAATTCGGAGACCGGAGCCAGTATCTGTTGCAATATGAGGATCACGCCGGCCGGGAATTTGTGAAGATGCAGAAAGAAAACCCTCTGGGTCAGACCCTGCGGGAGAAGCTGGCCACCCTCCCCGGCGTGGATTATGTCACGGCCTACAGCCTGGCCTGCGTGGAAATTCCTGCCATCAGTGCCATTCCCGGCAACCGGGCGCATGAGCCGTTTATTGTCAGGGGAATTTCCCGGGAGGATATGGAGGAGATGTACGTGGGCGATGCGGTTGTGGATGGAGCAGCGGACTATCGGCAGCTTCTGGATGGAAATGGCATTCTGGTCTGCCCTGCCGGCAGTGCGCTGAAGGAAATCTACCGGACCGGTTATCAGGTCGGGGATACCGTGACCCTCTCCTGCTACAACGGACAGACAAAAACCTATATGGTGATGGGCATTGTGCAGGATGTACAGATCGGCAGCTCGTCTCATTTCTTCATTCTGCCCGAAGAAGAGCTGTCCGCCCTCTATCCGGAAATTTCAGATTTTACCGGCTATGTAAATCTCCACACGGAGCAGGACAGCGATCAACTGCGGCGGGCGGTGTTCGGTGCCGTATCCGACCAGCGGGTGGCGATCTCCGGCCTGGATGACCTGTCTGCCGATCTGGAGCGCGGCTTGCGGGGAGAACTGGTCCGGGACTACGGCATCCTGGTCTTTATCTTTGTGTTCGCTCTGATTAACCTGGCTAATACCCTGATTACCAATCTTCTCACCCGCCAGCAGGAGTTCGGTGTGTTCCAGTCCGTAGGCATGAGTGACCGACAGTTGTCCAACATGCTGTCCTTTGAGTGCCTGTACTATGTGGGGATCACGCTGCTGGCCACCCTGACACTGGGGACGGCGTGCAGTCTGGCCGTGTGCAAAGTCTTCGACCGGATCGGCATGTTTGGGACTCTCACCTATCACTTCCCGGCGGTTCAGGTGCTGTTGTTCGGAGCCGCGCTGCTTCTGGTGCAGGGAGTATTTTCGGTCTGCGCGGTCCGCTATACCAGAAAGCTCTCCCTTGTGGAGCGGATTAAGGCGACAGAATGACTTCGCTTAAAATAGCGATATTGGGAGAAAGGGAGGGAAACAGACATGACATGGCTTTTTGAAAATGATACCAGCGCTATTGTGAAAAAACTTGCAAAACGCAGCCTCGCAAGCGAGAAGCGTCGGAACCTGATGGTAGTGGTCGCCGTTGCTCTGGCGGCGTTTCTGGTCTGCTTTGTAACAGTTATATCCGTTTCTATTGCACAGATCCAGCGTAATCAGGTGGCCGGCACCTATGAGGCGGTCTTAATCGGCGTCAGTTCCCGTTCCTGCAAATGGGGCTGTTCCTTTTTGTGCTGCTTGGTATGGAGGTAGTTCTATCAGTCTGGATGGTGCGCGGGCAGAAAAAGCAATCCCTGGTAGAACAGATGCGGGCACAAGGGTGAAATATCTTGAGTGATAGATCGGATTTTATACAGCATTTCGCGGCAACAAATAAACATTTCACAGCAATTAAATTGTTTTGATTTATTTAACAGGCTATAATAAAATGTCAGTGTGTGGCAACGGCAAAAGTTTTTCTTTTGCCGTTGCCGATATAATGACGAGGAGGTGGCGCATTGATTCGTATTGTAATCTGTGATGATGAAAAGCACATGTCCGATCATATAAGGGCAATGGCCTCCGATTTTTTCCATAAAAAGAATAGGGAGATTCAGCTTCGGACATTTACCAGCGGCGAAGATCTGTTAAACTATGATGGACAGATCGACATCCTGTTTCTGGATATCCAGATGAAGGGTATGGACGGCATGGAAACGGCAAGGAAGCTCCGAGCTGATAAGTTCCGGGGATTCCTGATATTTATCACGGTACTGAAAGAGATGGTATTTCAGTCTTTTGAGGTCCAGGCCTACGATTATCTGGTCAAACCGGTGGAAGAAAAACAATTTGAGAAGACCATGGAGCGTTGTTTTGCTTCTATGCAAAACGCCGTCGAGGACAGCCTGCTGGTGAAAAAAGGATATGAGGGACGCATCATCCTAAAGAACGAGATTGTTTTTTGCGAGGTTATAGACCGGAAAATATATCTGAACCTGGTCTCCGGCGAGGTTGTTGATTATTATGATCGGATCGAAACTCTGGAAACGAAACTGGACAGCCATTTTTTCCGGTGTCACAGGAGCTATCTCATCAATCTGAAGCATTTAAAAGGATATAAAAACGGGACTGCCTGTATGGATAACGGCAAAGAGGTTCCCGTATCACGGCTACGGAGCAGGGAGTTTTCCGGTGTTATCCTGCAGTATATGAAGAACATATAAGAACTTTGCGGTTATCCGGCAGGTCTGCGCATTTACTGTGCAGACTGTAAGAAAGTGATTCAGGAGTGCAAAAATCCCATTGCCGGAGGCAATTTAAAATGGATTTTTGCCTATAACTGTGTAGGTACGGAACAGTTACAGGGCTTTTATATATGGGGGCAGGTAACATGGCTGAGTATTTAGATTTTTTTAATATATACATTATGGGCGTGGTTGAAACGTCTTTCCAGATTTATTTTCTGGCAAAAATCCTGAAAAAGAAAATATGGTCTCCTATTTATTTCCTGTTTACAGCAGGTGCAGTGATTATAAATGAGTTTATTCCGAGCGGCACGATTATTGGTTTTGTGGTGTTTGTCTTATTGATTTCGATATGTGGGGCTTTTGCCTGCCATGCGAATTTTAAGGCTTCGCTTCTGTATGCGACTCTGACAACGGAAATCATGTTGTTCTGCAGCGGAATCGTGAACTCACTGATGAGCCTTTCATACCCATGGATGCCTGCTTTTTTCCATGAGACAGGCAATATTGCTGCCATGCTGATCTGCGAGACGGCATCCTTTTTGCTGAGTGGGTTTTGTTATTATATCGTATACCGCTATTTTTCCCGGGATGATCTTTATCCCGTGGATGCTCCTGATACCACAATGGGAATGCAGCAGATGTTTCTGATTTTTGTTCCGATCCTGATGATATTTATTATGGGTAACTATATCAATGCGATTGAATATGACTTCCAGTTTGAAATCCTGGCGGACAAAGGGCCTGCGGGACACTTTTTCAGTCATGGGCAGATGCTGTTCATGTATTTTCTGGGACTTGCAAGCCTGTTCTGCATCCTATTTTCCTATAAGAAACTGCAGCAGATTTTCCGCCTTAGCACTGAAATTTCATTGCTGGAACAACAGGAACATTCCCTGAACCAGTATGTGGAGGAAGCAAAAACCCGTTACGATGAAACAAAGTCCTTTCGCCATGACATCAGGAACCACATAGCAGTGGTAAAAAAACTCCTGCAGGGTGGAAAGCTGGAGGAGGCGGTAAGCTATATAGAGGATATGGACGATATGGCGGAAAAAATGTCCTTCCCTTGCAGTACCAACAACCCGGTAGTGGATATTCTGGTGGGAAACAAACTGGGGATTGCAAAAAGCATGGGGATCGATGTGGATTGTTCTCTCCTTCTGCCATACCCCTGCAGCCTGCGGGACATTGATATCTGTATTGTCCTGTCAAATGCGCTGGATAATGCTATCCAGGCAGTAAAAAATCTGGGCGCCGGTACAGAAAAATATATCCGTGTGTCCGGGCGGATTCAGGGGGATTTCCTTATGATGGAAATTGAGAACAGTTTCCACGGGAAAGGAGCGTTCAAAAAAGGGACGGGACTGTCAAATGTAAAAAAAGTGGCTGAAAAATATGGCGGCGCCATGAGTATAGAGATACAGGAGAATGTATTTGCCCTCCATGTGCTGCTGATCATTTCACAGCATCCAGTAAGCAGCTCACAGCAAATGGATTAAAATATTATCTTCTATAACCGAAAAAAGAAAAAGGAAGCTGTCTGTAAGGGCGGCTGCCTGACAATATCAATTTGAAGGAGGAACATGCTTATGGCAATACAGATTCATGGAAATTATGATCATTCCGGCGCCGATTACGCAGAGAGGGTGAAGGAAAAACAGGCTGCAGAAAGGGCGGAAAAGGCAAAGGAAGCAGAGAAAGCTGCTGAGGAAAAAAATGCTGGTAAGTTGTCCGAACCACGGGATGAATACATCAGCAGTGAAAAATCGGGGCAGAAGCCTACGGGACTGTACTGGGTAGGCCAGGACGAGAACGGCAACCGAAAAATCTTTTTTGATGACCCGAAAGCTGGCCATGCAAATGAACAGGATGACTGTTCCAAGAAAAGCGAAGATGGCAAAGCACCGAAGGTAGGCGAAGACAGCCAGGGAAAGCCGGCAGAGAAATGTGTCACAAATACGGATAAGGTCGACAGGGAAATCAAGAAGCTGAAAGAGAAAAAGCAGCAGCTGGAACAGCAGATCCAGTCGGCTTCCGGGGATGAAAAGAAAATCCGGGAGCTGGAGAAAAAGCTGGCGCAGGTAGAAAACGAGTTAAGCCAGAAAGACAATGATACATACAGGCGGCAGAATGCTTCTGTATCAGAATAAAAGAGATTTAAGCTTTTAGCGTGGCAGCAATACCGGAAGATGGTGGCAAGCACTGCTTTCCGGTATTTTTGGAATGGTGGCATCATTTGGGTTTCTTAAAAGGACTATATCAGGAAAAATGCAAAGAAGGGAAGGAGAAAAGAAATGACAGAAGCTGTCGAAAAATTCATTCCGATTTTTGTAGGGCTGCTTCTTATACTTCGCGGTCTGTTTTGGATTGTTGACGGAAAAAATGGAAACAAGAGAAGCTATTCCTTTGGCATAGCAGCCATTGTGGTAGGAATCATTATGTTCATAACCGTGTTTTTTTAGGTTTTGTCAAAAGCAACAAACCAATGCCCTTTTACGGCAAAGTATGTACCGACACTGGAGGAGATGGCAAAGGTATAAAAATGGCAGCCGAAAAATATGGCGGTGCCAGGGGGAGAAGAACAGGGGATGAATATATACTATATCGGCGGTTCCCCATGTGCCGGAAAAAGCAGTGTGGCGGAGATTCTTTGTAGTAAATATAATTTATATTACTTTACTTGTGAGTAAAAAGTTTGCGCTGCTTAAGAAGCCCGTGAACCCCAGTAGGTTCCGGACTCATCCTGCTGTTCCTGAA
>CAJTVK010000200.1 GCA_910579645.1 uncultured Lachnospiraceae bacterium
TTCGCCAGGAACAGGAACGTATCCATCTTTGTTACAGCCTTAACCAGAATAGGATGAAGCAGATAAAAGTCTGCTTGTGTCAAGTAAGGAATAAAAAAAATTTCATTTTGTAGCGAGCCACAGACAATGCCTGCCTATGGCTCATATTATACCATTAATTACTATAAAGTGGAACAGATATTCATGCGGTAATTTCCGCCTCAAACGGATTGCCCACTTTCCACACAATCTCTATGGCATCTGCTCCATAAACAATAACCTTATCAATCAATGCTTTTAATCTTTCCTTATCAAAGGACTCCAGAACGGAAAGTTCTGCCAGTTCTTCGTCCGATATTTCCTCCGGCTTTGATACTGTCTGTATACTGTTCAGTTCTGCTTGTGCTTCGCTCTTGATCTGTTCCAGTTCTTCCATTCTTATTTTGCCTTTTTCAATCCGGGCAACATAATCCTCTCTGGTGATTGTTCCGGCTTTATACTGTTCATACAGACGAACCTTTGTGTCCTTCCATCGTGCCATTTCCCTTGTGCTGTCATCAACCGTTGTCTCTAAAACTTTTTTCCGGTCATTCTTTTGAGCATTTTTGCGGATATTCTTTGCTTCTATCAGCATAGCCGCCATTCCCCTTACCTGACACAAAACAGCATCTTCAAGCTCTTTTATCCTGATGTTTACCCTCTGGCAGTCATTCTCTAACTGCTGTGTGCCAGTTCTGCAATAATATTTATCGTTTGTCCTGTTCCTGTGTTTCAGGGTTTTTCCACAGTACCCACAGATAAAGAAAAGATTTTTCTTCCCTACCGCTCTCCCGCTCATATCAAGACCAACGATATTCGCATTTGCCTTGTCAAAAAGTTCTTTGGATACAAGGGCTTCATGCTGGTTTTCCACGACAATCCATGTTTCCCTCGGCTGCTCTATCCGCTTCTTGTTGGTATCCATTCCGCATTTTGCCCTGTTCCAGAACATTGTGCCAAGATACGTTTCATTTGTAATAATGTCTTTTACCGCAGTGTTATCCCACTTCTTTATCTTTACATGCGGCTGTTTATCAGGAAAGTTGTCTCCCCTTAGCTTGTGGTACAGATACCTTGTTGGTATCCCTGCCTCATTGAGCTGCCTTGCGATTTCAGAATGGTTTATTCCGTCAGCAGCCATTTGAAAAATTTTTCGGACTACCCAGGCTGCATTTTCATCAATCAGCAGTTCATGCTTATTTTCCGGGTTCTTCCTGTACCCATATGGTGCATACTGTCCGATAAACTCCCCGTTCCTTGCCCTTATATTCCTTGCCGAGCGGATTTTCTTTGACAGGTCTGCACTGTACATTCCATATACAAGGTTCTTCAATGCAACGCTCATACCGCCTGTTGTCCCGAATTTGTCGCTGCTGTCGTAATTGTCATTCACAGACACAAAGCGTATCTGCAAGATAGGAAAGATGTATTCCAGATACCGCCCTACTTCAAGGTGATCCCTGCCAAAACGGGAGAAATCCTTGACAATGACCATATTGATACTTCCGCTTTTTGCAGCTTCAATTAATGCCTGCACACCCGGTCTGTTGAAGTTTGTGCCGGAATAGGAAATGTCAGCGTACTCCTTACACACAACCATATCGTCATTCTCTGCCACGAACTTCCGCAGAAGCTCCATCTGTGTCTCTATCGTTGCCCGCTCCCTGTTGGCTTCTGTTTCTTCGGAAAGCCTTGCATACAGGGCAGCTTTATAGCAGGCGGTTTTTGCCGGAGCCGGAACTGCTGCAGCCTGCCCGCCTAAATCATTGACATTGACAAAATCAATCTTCTTTGACTTCCCAGCCATGCTACACCGCCTCCTTCCATTCAAACCGTACCCTGCCCTGTTCGTCACAGACAGCCTCACAGCCTGCTTTTTGCAGGTTGTCGATAATTTCCTTATAACAGTCCCCGAAGCTGAAAATAACCTCTATACTGCCCTTGTCGATGACCTTCACCCTGTCAATCAGTTCCACCGCCACATTCCTTGTCAGTCTGTCGATGTCCTGATGCTCTGCGAAATAATCAAGCCATTTGTATTTATCCGTATTTGAAGCAAGTATATCTTTGATCTCCTGCTTCATCTTCCGCACCGCATCCTCTGCCTGGTTCCGTTTCTGCGTGTATGCCTCATGCAGCTCCATGTAGTCCTCTTTTGACACGATGCCGTCCTTCATATCCTCATAGAGCATATTTCTAAGTTCCATGCACCGCCCAATCTCTGTTTCTTTCTGCTCAATGCGTTTTTCCAGTTCCTTAATGTCCAGTTCCTGAAAAGGGATTGTTGAAACCTTTTCCATGACCTTCTTCAAGTCGAGAATGTTGCTGATCTGAACCCTTAAAAGCTGCAAAACCGTTTCTTCCAGTCTGTCCACTGCGATACGGTGGCTGCTGCACTCTTTCGTTTCCTTGTTGCGGGAACACACATAATACTGGTATTTCTTCCCTCCGGCATAGGCGTTCTTCCTTACCATCGCCGCACCGCAGTCGGCACAGACAATCAGCCCTGCAAGCGGATATACTTCTGTCTGCTTTGGCGAAATCCTTGTATCCATGCCGAGAAGCCGCTGCACAATGGAAAAATCCCTGTCTGAAATAATGGCTTCATGGTTCTTCTCTATCCTTACCCAGTCCTTTTCCGGCTTTAAAACGGTCTTTTTGACCTTATGATTCGGTGTTGTCTGCCTGCCCTGTACCAGATTGCCGATGTAAAGTTCATTCTCCAATATCCGTCTGACCGTTACGGAACTCCACACTGCCTTGTCGCTGGTCTTGAAACTGGTCTGGTAGTTGCTGCCCGTTGCGTTCTTATATTCCATAGGAGAAAGAACGCCCATGTCATTCAGCCTGTTTGCAATGGCGTCCTGACTGAGTCCATGCAGCTTCATTCTGAAAATATCCTTTACAATGCCTGCCGCAATCGGATCAATAATCAGGCTGTTCCTGTCATTTTCGCTTTTCTGATACCCATAAGGGGCAAAGGAACCGATAAATTCCCCGTTTTTCCGCTTTACTTCCAGATGGCTCCGTATCTTTACGGAAATATCACGGCAGTACGCATCATTGATTAAATTCTTGAAAGGGATAATGATTTCATCCGCCTGCTCTTTCCCGTTCAGACTGTCGTAGTTGTCATTGATGGCAATAAAGCGAACCCCCAGTGCGGGAAACAGCCGCTCAATGTATCTGCCGGAATCAATGTATTCACGCCCGAAGCGGGAAAGGTCTTTCACAATGACACAATCCACAATGCCCTTTTTGATGTCCTCAAGCATCAGTTTAAATACAGGACGCTCAAAATTAGAGCCTGAATAACCGTCGTCAACACGTTCCGACACTACTTCAATATCTTCCTTGTCCTTCAGGAAATCACGGATAAGATTTTTCTGGTTTGAAATGCTGTTGCTCTCTGCTTTCGCAGCGCTGGAAAAATCGCCATCTTCCTTAGATAACCTAACGTAGATGGCTGCATGGTAGATTTTCTTAATCTTGTTACTCATGTTACCACTCCTTTTGATTTTCTAAGTCAGAAAACCCGAAGGGAGTGCCTGTTTAGTCCCAAGTTAGAAATAATGAAATTTAGTCCTAACGCTATTGTAGCACACCCTCCGGATTATTTCCACCAGATTCTGAAAAAATTTTTATACGGACAAAAGCATATTTTCAAATGCCTCATTAAAAGATATGCTGCCTGTAAACCGTACCTTGACTTTCATGCCGCCGACACGCACCAGATAGGGATTGCCGACCTTTTAAGATACTGCTGTTTCCTTTCTTCCAGCGGCAGTTTCCGGTCTATCTGAATCCCGCTTATGTCCGTCAGTTCTTCAAGCTCCACATCCGAAAAGTCCATATCAAGCATTTTCCTGTATTCTTCTGCCGTCATTGCATTACCTCCCAATAAAAATACTGCCTGATGTTTCCGGGCAGCTATGTATGCCGGACCGCAGATCCGGCTATGAAAGGTTTTATGAAAATCCTATTCCCTGCTTGCTTCAAGCCTCTTTTGGAAATTCCTGTATATCTCTTTGTCTACCCACGCCACATACTCCTTAATGTCAATCAGTCCTTTCAGGTCATAGATCTGTGAACGCATGAACTGTTCTATCCGTTCCGCAGCGTTTTCCCCCTGCCCTGTCAGCTTTGCAGACAGCTTTTCCCTGATTTCCTCCTGTACAGCCTGCGGCATTGCGGGTATGTAGTAAGGCGGAATGTACGGCACATTCCTCTGCGTTACTGCATCCTCATACTGGTAGCTCTTTTCAAATTCAAGTAAAAATTTCCGTATCTGGACTCTGGCTTTTCCCCTGTTTTCCTCACTGACAAGCTCTGTCAGCCCGTCAAAGAACTGAACCAGTTCCGATTTTGTAAAGCCCATCTCTACATGCTCCTTTCGTCCCGTAATCCCTCATCCAGCAATTTGTCTGAATGACATACACTATCCCACATCGGACAAATATGTAAACAGCCGGACATCTGCCCGGCTTTGTAATGATTTACCTTGTTTTTTTAATTTACCATCTTCTGTCATCGTTGTCATTCCAGCGCAGACGCCCATATGTCTTTCTCTTTGTGGAGACAACCATTCCTGAAACGGCAAGTACCGATAAAACCAAAAACAAGCCTGCTGCTGCAAAATGTCTTACCCTGAACATATTTACCACCTTTTCCTTATTTGTTATATCTGTCAAACACGCCTACCTGCACCTGTACGCCCTCCGTAATCCTGCCGAGCGTTTCTTCATCAACCTTTCCCATGTGTTCTATGATACGGTCAAAATTCAGCGCTGTTACCTGTTCGCACAGTGCGATACTGTGCTGATCCAGCCCCTCCGTCTTATACGATGATATGAATACATGCGTGGGCAGGTTCCGTTTCTTATAAATCTTGGCAGACAGCGGAACTACTGTTAGGACAGTGCTGTGCCTGTTTGCCATATTGTTACTGACTACCACCACAGGGCGCATACCGCCCTGCGTACTTCCCTGATACTGTACGCCCAAATCGGCATACAGAATGTCGCCTCTCCTTATCTTCATCAGCAGCACTTACCCCCGCCCCATATCGGTCTTTCCCTGTCGGCAGGACACTTTGTTGTATCATACATATAGTACTGCATGGTAGAAAGCTCAAAAAAACCGACACCAATGTTGGCAGCATCGTACATAAATTCTTCCAGATCGGACTCGTCCGCTGTTATATCAGCCATGTTTTCCACGACAACCGTATCATACTGCCCGGTAATCAGATGGTTAATCAGCATATTTACCGCATCACGGTCAATATCCCTGTT
>CAJTVK010000201.1 GCA_910579645.1 uncultured Lachnospiraceae bacterium
CCCCTCCCCCCTACTTTTCCAAGAAATTTCCTCTTTGCTCTTGACAAACCACATATTTTGTACTATTGTACTATTAAAATAATACAAATGCATAAAACAACCAAAATGTAAAAGGAAAGGATGGATAGCATGGCATGGATATTGGATGCGGACAAACCCATTTATGCCCAATTGGTGGAAATCATACAGATGCAGATTGTTTCCGGGCAATATAAAGCGGGCGATAAGTTCCCAAGCGTGCGGGATCTGGCAGCGGAAGCCAGCGTTAACCCAAACACAATGCAGAAAGCCCTTGCCGAACTGGAAAGGAACGGGCTGATTACCACACAGCGCACCAGCGGACGCACAGTAACGGAGGATAATGAAATGATACAGAAAGTAAGGACACAGCTTGCCGACGAATACATCAGGAACTTTTTCCGGATGATGCAGAAACTAGGCTATTCGGCGGAAGAAATCCTGTCACTGATTAAACAAGCAACTGAGGAGGGAAATCAATATGGAAGCATTGGCTGAAATACGCGGCCTGACAAAGGTATTCGGCAATACCTTGGCCGTAAACAACATGAACCTTGTTATCCCCCGCGGGAAAATCATCGGCCTGTTAGGGCCAAACGGAAGCGGCAAATCCACGCTTATTAAAATGCTGAACGGCCTTCTTACGCCCACTGCCGGGAATATCTTCATCAATGGCCAGGAACCCGGCGTTGCCACAAAGGCACGTGTCGCTTATCTGCCGGAAAGGACTTATCTGCAAAGCGGCATGAAAGTTTGCGATACCGTGGAATTTTTCTGCGATTTTTATGAGGACTTCGACAGAGAACGCGCCTTTACCATGCTGAGTAATCTGGCCATTCCGTTTACCGCACCGCTGAAGACTTTATCAAAGGGCACGAAAGAAAAAGTGCAGCTGATTTTAGTCATGAGCCGGAATGCCGACTTGTATATATTGGATGAACCTATAGCCGGCGTGGACCCTGCCGCCAGAGACTACATTTTAAGAACAATCATTACTAATTACAGCGGAAATTCCAGTATCCTTCTGTCCACTCACCTTATCACGGACATTGAAAATATACTGGATGAAGTTATATTGGTGCGCAACGGGCAGATTCTTGCCCACATGGGCGTGGACCAGATCCGGGCAGAATACGGGCAGTCGGTAGACGCATATTTCAGGAGGGTATTCGCATGTTAATCAAATTGTTTAAATATGAATGGAAATTTTTTTGGAAGGTTCCGGCAACCATTAACCTAGCCTTAGTCATTATCACCCTTTTGGGCATTACCTCCCTGATTTCACCGTTATGGACTCTGGATTATGATATTATAGGCGCATTAATGGCAACTTCCCTGCTGTTTTACTATCTTTCTATCTTCGCAGGCTCCATCGCTGTCAGCGCATATATTGCTATACGGTTTTACAAAAATGTTTATACGGATGAAGGTTATCTTACCAATACCCTTCCCGTAACCCCCAGGCAGATTATTCTGTCCAAGCTGTTTGTCGGCGTGCTGTGGACAGCCATCACGGGGCTTGTCATTATGTTCAGCGTCCTGATTCTGGTGGCAGTAGGCTTATATAGTTACGGGGACAACAGCATAATAGAAATTATCCGGGAACTTATGCTGGCGTGGAATGATATGGCAGAAATATTCCGGGAAATAGGATTCCGTCCTTTCTCCTTCACTTTTCTGTGCGTCATTTATAGCATCATAAGTACTTTTTTCAGCATTCTGATGCTTTATTCCGCCATATCGCTCGGGCAGATGTTTTCCCGGCACAAAGTGGCCGGTGCCATTATATGGTATTTTGTGGAATATATGGTTGTTCAGTTCGGCTCTTCCATTCTGATGACCATTATCGGATTTTCCGTTGTGAACCGGCTTGATTATTATGATTCCATCAGTTCCATCTTCGACCCGATAATGATTGGCAGCATTTTCCTATACTTGCTGGGCGGTTTCGGCCTATACTGCATAACCGAATATATGCTGAAAAAGAAATTGAATCTGGACTGATTTTGGACGGAATCCGACCTGACTCCGGTCTGACTCCCACCAGAATCCAGTCTGACTCCGGTCTGACTCCGGTCTGACTCCCACCAGACTCCGGTCTGACTCCGGCCAGACTCCGGTCTGACTCCCACCAGAATTCGACCTGACTCCGGCCAGAATTTGGTCTGACTCCGGAATTTGGTCTGACTCCGGAATTTGGTCGGAGGACAATTTTTAGTATGGTCAGAAGGGGTTCTCGGGAAAGGCAGCAGAAGGGGCTCTCGGGAAAGGCAGCAGAAGGGACTCTTGGGAAAGGCAGCAGAAGGGGCTCTCGGGAAAGGCAGCAGTTGATATGGGAGGTGCAAATAACATTATGGAATTTAGAGTCTTGAAATACTTTCTGATGGTTGCCAGAGAAGAAAATATTACAAAGGCCGCCGCATTATTACATCTTACACAGCCCACACTTTCCCGGCAGCTTATGCAGCTTGAAGAAGAATTAGGGGTAAAATTGTTTCATAGAAGCAAACACAGCATAATTTTAACCGAGGACGGTATGCTCTTAAAGCGCCGGGCACAGGAAATCATCTCATTGTCTGATAAAACGGTTCAAGAGCTTTCCCATAAGGAAGATGTGCTGTCAGGCGAAATCGCAATCGGCTGTGGGGAAACGAAAAGTATGCTCTTTCTTTCGGAGCAGATCAGAAAATTCCAGCAGAAATATCCTCTTGTGCGGTTTAGTATTTACAGCGCAATCGCAGATGATATTAAAGAACGGATTGAAAAAGGGATTTTAGATATAGGGCTTCTTGTGGAACCTGTGGATGTCGGGAAGTATGAATTTATCTGTATGCCGGAGAAAGAAAAATGGGGCATATTGGTAAGGAAAGATTCTGAATTGGCAGCGAAGGAATCTATCAATCCTAAGGATTTAACAGAAGTGCCTCTGATTATGGTAAAACGGGAACTGGTAAAAAATGAACTGGCCAGTTGGTTTGGTGATTATTATGAGGGACTTCAAATTGCGGCTACCTATAATTTGATTTTAAACGCTGCGTCTATGGTGGAACGTGGAGTTGGCGTTGCGCTGTGTTTTGATTTTGGTGCCGCTTTTTATGAGGACTTATGCTTTATTCCGCTTATTCCAACATTAGAAACTGGTTCGGTGTTAGTCCGGAAAAAGAATCAGACGCTTGGAGCTGCCGCTTCCCAATTTATAAATTATCTCAAAAATGCCTTTTAGGCATTATAAGGTATTTGATGTAGGCATTAGACATTTCTTAAAAATTAAATTAAAATGTAGGTGTTCAAGAAGGACTCCTGCATTTTTTATTACAGCTCTGTGCAGATGAAATATGCCGCCGACGCGGCGCACAGGACGCGCGGCGAGCAGAGGAAGATGGCTCTTCCCTACTCGGTTTATCTGCGGGAAGGAGCTTACGAATGACGATTGATTAAGCAAGCATACGTTACAGCATTCCCCTTGATATTCTTCATAAATCTAAAAGCCGGGGATTATGCGGTGCTGTAAAAAAGGTCATGGGCGCATCGAAGCAGAAAACTATATGCGGCTGTTACCGGAAGGAGAAAGTGCCGAGGCGCAAAGGCTTGATATGTGACCGCCTATGGGAATACAGGAAACGATGTGAAGGAATCCACTGTTCCGGAGCCGAGTACACCGGAAGTGCAGGAAACAGAAAGTCTTGGTTGCTTTGGAAATTACAAATGGAATTGAACATAAGTAGGAGGCGATATAATGCAATATATAAAACTTGGAAATTCTGATTTGACTGTTTCCCGCATCTGTATGGGCTGTATGGGATTTGGCGACGCAAATAATGGCCAGCACTCATGGACGATTGACGAGGAACATTCCCGTGAGATTATCCGCCGTGGGCTGGATTTGGGCATTAATTTCTTTGATACGGCAATCGCTTACCAAAGCGGAACCAGCGAACAGTATCTTGGCCGGGCACTTCGGGAATATGCAAAGCGTGAGGATGTGGTGGTGGCGACAAAATTTCTTCCCCGCACTCAGGATGACATCCGGGTGGGGATTACCGGACAGCAGCATATTGAGCGGATGATAAACCGGAGTCTTTCCAATCTTGGCATGGATTATGTAGATTTATATATTTACCACATGTGGGACTATGAAACGCCGCTTTACGATATCATGGAAGGCCTGAATAATGTGGTAAAAGCCGGTAAAGCCCGTTATATTGGGATTTCCAACTGCTTCGCTTATCAGATTGCAAAGGCAAACGCACTGGCGGACAAAGAAGGATTTGCAAAGTTTGTATCCGTGCAGGGGCACTACAATCTGATTTTTAGGGAAGAAGAACGGGAAATGGCAAAACTCTGTCGGGAGGACAATATCGCCATGACACCGTACAGTGCGTTGGCCGGAGGCAGGCTTGCAAGGCTCCCCGGTGAAACTTCTAAGCGTTTGCAGGAGGACAGTTATGCAAAGCTGAAATATGACGCTGCTGCCGGGCAGGATGGCGTGATTATTGACAGAGTGGCGAAACTGGCCAAGGACAAGGGCATTTCTATGACGGAGATTGCTCTTGCGTGGCTTTTGACCAAAGTAACTTCTCCGGTAGTCGGAGCAACGAAACTCCATCATATCGAAGGAGCGGCTAAAGCGACAGAAGCGGAATTGTCAGCGGAGGAACTTTCCTATTTGGAAGAGCCTTATGTTCCGCATAAGCTGGTGGGCGTTATGGCGCAGAATACGCAGGCTTCTGCCAAAGAGAGCCATGTATGGTCTGCCGGAAAACAAAAAATATAGCAGGGCATGTCACGGAAGGAAAGCTTTTGAATGGGAAGCAGAAAGCGGAAGAATTGAAAAAATGGGCGGACAGTTTTGAAAAATAGGGAGGATAAAAAAATGGTAAAACAAACAGCAGGCAGAAATCAGCTTGGGGATTTTGCCCCTAAATTCGCACAGTTAAATGATGATGTATTATTTGGAGAGGTGTGGAACAGGGAGGAAAAGCTCTCCCTGAGAGACCGTTCCCTTGTGACAGTGGTATCTTTAATGTCGCAGGGGCTGGT
>CAJTVK010000202.1 GCA_910579645.1 uncultured Lachnospiraceae bacterium
TTGAACTTGCGGCGCAGAGGTTAGGGGCGACCCCACAACGCTGTCTGGTTTTCGAGGATGTTCTGCCGGCTGTCAAAAGCGCGAAGCAGGCCGGAATGCTGGTATGCGCTGTATATGACAAATATTCTGCCCGGTACAGGGTGCAGATGGAGCAGACGGCGGATTTTTACATAGCAGATTTCAGAGATGCCCCCTTACCAGATACAGATTTCGAGGATGAAAAGGAGTAAAAAGAAATTGAACAAAGCAGGGGTTAAATTCGGGATAATCATAATTATGACAGCCATGTGTCTGGCGGGATGCTCGAAAGAGAAAGCGTTTGTTGACAGCTGTGATTCGGAAATAGCGGAGCAGGTAACCAGTATTATGCAGGAATCCCAGAAGGGACGTTATAACCTGGAGAACTGTGAGGTCTTTGTCACGGAAGAGAGTAAAAAGGATGGATATGTGGTTCGGAGAATGACATTCCAGGCAGACTGGAAGCGGGTCAGGGAACCGATCGATGACCCGTTGATCCAGGGGATGCTGCAGGCCAGGGATGAACTGGAATCGCCTGGGGAGAAGGAAGCTGCAGGGAAAATCATCAATGGATATCTCGTGGAAATGAACAGTGAGCCGGAATCGGAAAGGATAGAAACAAAATTCGTTGCACAGATTTCTCCGGGAAACGAAACATGGGAACTGTTTTATCCCTTTGTACAGGAGGGAGAGGAAACGCTGGTTCCATTCCGGGAGTATGCAGAAGAAAACTGGTCTGAAGATGCCAAAAAGCGGATGCAGGAGGGACGCAGGCGTTTGATTGATGAAGTCGAAGCCGCAGGGGCAGGGGAAGATGAGGAATCAGACGGAGTTTTCCCTATCGTGACTTCAGAACCGGTCAGTATTTTGACAACCGAAGAAGAACAGAATTTGCGGGACGAAGCAATGTCAGCGGCAGAGCAGTGCGGGGAGCTTTATAAGGAGGCTGAAATTGTGTATCCTGAAACAGAGTATTCCCGCATTGAGGGTTTTTCGGATCAACAGAGGAAAGAAGTAGTGAAGCGGTTGGGCGAACAGGGACTTGTGAGTGTTTCTGATGGCATAAATATGGAAAACTATCAAAAAATGCAGGATTTCTATTCTGCGTATGTTTCCGGAAGGGATGCAATGGTTACCGTGTTTAGCGTATACATGGATGGGAACATAGGTGCGCTGACATTTATTCATAGAAACGGGAAAATACAGTCCTTTTATGTTTCGATAGGCTGGAGGGAAGGCGGCATACCGGAAATAAAAGGTTTTGGGAGCAATGATCTGGAAGAGATAAGGCTGACAGAGAAAGGGTATTTTATTTATACAAATACGGAAACAATCGCACATGGAAATCTGAGGGAGTATTACAGGGTAAAGCCTTTGTCGGATGAATGCAGGGAGCTGACAAAAAAGTACATATATGGGCTTAGCTTTGTGAACTATAATATGCTTGTGACAAACTGGGACGCCAGCAACGTGGAAGAAATTTTAATGCCATGCATGTTTGAAGACATATATCCAATATACACAAAGGAACCTTTTAAGACAGAGGGCGGGTTGATACCGGCGGAAATATATGAACGTGTTATGACGACCTGCTTTCCAGTATCCGTTGAACAGGTGAGGGAACATTGCGGCTACCGTGCTGATGTGGACAGCTATGAATATGAAATGATATTTGCAAGGCAGTTTCCGCCTTTTGGGGAAGTGGTAGATTACAAACAGGATGAGGATGGGACAATCACACTTTATGTTGACGGAGTCTGGATCGATTACAATTCAGATTATGCTTTCACAAATCAGATTGTAGTCCAGCCATTCCCGGATGGAACATTTCGGTATCTATCGAATACGATCGAACAAAAAGAACTGGAACTGCCGCGGGTAGAAAAATGAAGGGCTGGGCTATCAATACCGGATGACCTGAACTATACTATATATAGGGTATTGACAGGAATAAGGAACAGAAACATATATGGAAACGATTAGGGAGCAGACTATGAATAAAGATTTGGGTAAAGAAAGTAAAATCGGGATTATGTGTGCAACGGCCAGGGAACTTGCCCCATACCTGTCCGTTATGCAGATCAGGGAAACGGATGAATGTGCAATGCATTCGTTTCATAACGGTACAATAAAGGATGTATGCACAACGGTAGTTTATTTTATTTTATTCAGATGACAGATTGACTGCACTGGCAAAGGAAGCAGCCAGAAGGATAGGGCGGAAAATACATTTTGGGGTCGCAACAACAGGATACAGATATATGGAACCGATTCATCCGGATGCACTGTGCATTGATATGGAAACTGCAGCTGTGGCCCATGCCTGTTATCTGAACAGGATTCCGTTTATTGCTGTCCGTTCCATTTCCGGTAATGATAAAGAGGCCGGGCAGGAGGCAATCAACAGGAATTATGATAAGGCAGTACAGCACTCATATCAATTTGTTTCAGAAATGCTTGAGGGAATCAGATAGGAGAACGCCGCACAGAAGGGGCAGGTGTTTTTCCAAAATGGTTATAAGGAAACCTCTATATTAAAAATTGCAGATGCCGGAGGAATATCAAAATCGTTGTTGTTCCATTACTTCTCAAAAGGAAAACTAAGAATTAATTTGACCTCTTCTTTGAATCGGTCAACGGGTTTATACTGTTATTAAGCCGTAATGGGCGGTTAAAGTGAAATATACAATCCTCTGTTTGTGGAACTGACTGTGACAAATATAATAGGGCAGAAAAGAAAAGCCGGCGGTACAGATAGACTATCTGTACTGCTGGCTTTTTTCTGCCTTGTAGCATAAGAATTCCATTTACAGAGCTTCTGTTACCTCTGCGCTTCTGTCAGTTCCTGCCAGAGCCGTGGCGGTGGCAAGTAATACGGACAGGTCTTTCTCGTCACATTGAGAAAGAAGCCGCAGCAATTCATGGTATGTAGAGTCCGTTTTGTGACTGTCTGAGAAGATACAGTCATCCGCAGATATATTCAGCGTTCTGCAGATATGGTAAAAACCTTCAATACTGGGGGAACAGCGGCAGCGCTCCAAATCTTTCTGGAGGGAAAGAGAATGGCCAAGGAGTTCTGCGCATGTAGCCTGTGTCAGACGTTTCTTTGCCCTGGCAGCTTTCAGTGCGTTTTTGAAAACCTGGGCATCCTTGATTGATAGAGACATTGTCGTCACCTCCTTGTTAGTAGTGTAATGGCATACCTTTTAAAAGTAAAAATGGTATAGACATCTCTATATAGTAGCGTATAAGACTACTAAGCATCCAGATTTCTGGTGAACAAAAAAAACATGGTTCATCAGAGATCTATTTGGGTGCTTTTTTTGACCATGGGAAAGGCGCATGGTCATATTGAAAAGTAGATATAAGCCGGATGCCGGCAGGGGGATTCTGTTAAAAAAATCGCATCTTGTTATAAGGACGATTATACCTGCAATGGTAGTTTGGTACGCTACTTTTTAAAGATAAATATAAAAAAGAGAAAAAAGGGTGATTATTTCGGTCATATACCGGATAATGATCCTTTTTCTGCTGTATGGAAAGAGGCAATGAGGGAATGCTTTCTTCCTGCCGTTCGTGGACCGCCCTTCACATCCTGAACAATTCAGAGTGTAAAAGGGAGGATATAAAAGATTACAGGAAAAGAAGACTCTGCGCATTCCCGCTGCCGATCTCCTCCAACTTCAGATTCTTGCAGGCAAAGATCTGGAATTTAAGGAGGAAAAGCCATGTGGCAGAAGAACAACGGAAAAAGTGAAACAGAAATCGTACAGAACCGATTTACAGCGTATCTGGCAACTGCAGTAAAACGCCGCAGGAACGATTACCTGCAGCAGCAGGACAGACGCCAGCAGATAGAAAGCCTGACCGAAGACTACCCATTTTTGCTGGAATACAGCATAGAGCAGGATATGCTTCTTGGTCTGCCTGTGCTCATGCAGCTGGAGGACAGTGCGCTTCTCTGTGCGCTGAAGGAACTGAGTGAGCGGGAGCGTTACATATTCCTTGCAAGGGCATTGGACGGGAAAGGCTTTGAGGTTCTGGCAGAGGAAACGGGAATGGGATATAAAGGCGTATCAGCGGTTTATTACCGGACGGTACAGAAGATTAAAAGAAAGATAGAGGTGATGAAAAATGAATTTTAAGGAAATGCTTTTGCAGGCGAAAGCCGGCAGGGAGTTAGCGGTCATGGCTTTACTGGAGATGTATAAGCCGCTTCTGGTCAAGTATGCGATCATCAATGGAAGGTTTGATGAAGATCTGTACCAGGAGTTATGTATCACACTGTTAAAATGCATCCAGTTATTCCGGATGTAAGGAGCAGGCGGCAGGAGAGGGGGATTCTCCCTCTCTCTGCTGTCTGTTCTTTTGATTTCTGTACCTGTGCAGAGCCGTTGTATGCCCGTGGCCGGGTATCCAATGGCTTTGCATTTTTCTTATGCAGATGCTGTATACTCTGGATAACGGATTTGAACCGCCTGCCAGAAGTAGGGGGCATAAGAACAGCAGAATAAATCCTCCGCTGTATATCGTCTGCATTCATCCAGCTGCTCCTCTGGGGCTTCATAATCATAAACACTGGGCGTGTGGTTACAGTACAGGCCGAAAGCCATTCTGACGACCCTCATGCTTCCACTGGTCTGCCAGCCCTCCCGAAGACATTCTGTTTTTACGCTGCCTGTGGCGAAATCATAAATACGGTCAATGTTGCGTCTGGTATCACTGCTGATTCCAAGGCAGTAGCAGAGAGCGTTATGATAAACGTCTGCCTGCCTTACTCTTTTGAGGCTTTCATAATAGAAGATTTTATGTTCTTCACAGATAAAAAGGATATTTTCTTTATTATGTTCACGCATGTTCTGTCTCCTGTTCTTTCATATAATCATGGACATACCGATTGTTCCTGCTGTGGCTTTTAGGAACCGTATCTTTTTTTCCAGTCATGAAGGTATGCAGAATATCCCTCCGGATCAATTTCCAATAGTCTCTCTGGGCGGAACCGGTATTCTGGGTACTGACAGTATCCGCTCCTGGCATA
>CAJTVK010000203.1 GCA_910579645.1 uncultured Lachnospiraceae bacterium
CGTGGAATTATCAGTGTTCCTGCATTCATTCAGGGGCGGAGACGGAAAGCTGCCATCAGATTTTGAACAGTTAAAGGCGGAAGGGCATTACCTGATCCATTGGGATTCGGAACGGGCATTCTGCCTGAAAGAGAGGGAAATATATTTGAAAGATACCATGGAGAACCTTCTTGCAAGGTCAGTCTGCTATTTCTCTGATATGCCTGTATCTTTTGCAGTCCATGTAAAAGCATCCGGTAAGGCGGATATCGAAGTGCTTGATAACCGCAAACTGGCAATGGAGATTAGGGAAAAACAGGTAAAGGGAAAATCAATCACCGTGAAATATACGGACGGAACAATAGACAAAGGCCCGCTGAAAACGGAGAAATATATCAAAGGGCCTTTCGGGGAGAAAGTGAACACCATCCACTATGCCTGTGTAGCTGATACCCTTCTGGAATTGCGGAGGGAAGTCTATTCCGCTTCCTATGAAGCGGCAAATGAGCGTTCCCTTTCAGCGGCGGTCAGGGAAATACACAGAAAGAGGGAGCGAACCTTGCCGGTAAAGCCGCTGGCATTTTTCATGCCATTTATGGAGGATATGAAGCTGCTGCTGGCAATCCGGCAGACCAGATTTTTACATGGTTCGCCTGATGAAGAGCGTATATCCAAATTCAAAGAGCAGATGGCACAGGAGGGTTACATAAGGATATCCCCGGAGCTGGCGGCAAAAGCAAAAAGATTTGATTTACCCAGATATACCCTGCAAAAGCAAGGAGATATCAGCTACGCCCATGATGCACAGACCGGAGACAAAAATCCATTATATTTGATGAAAAAGAATTGGACTAAAATGCTGGATATCCTCGTTAATGAAAAGCCTGTATATTGTTCCAGGGAACTACTCGTTGCCATGAAACAGGAAGCAAAGGCAAAAGCATTGGGGGCAGAGACAGAAAAAGATGCGGAGGTCTTTCGCTCCATAGACAGCAAACTATCCTGTTTTCTGGAAGCGATAGACAGGCATCACCTTTCCCACCTGTTGAAAGGCGAGACAGGAAATAGGGAATTGCCGGAATTTATCTCACCGGAAGAACGGAAGGAATTATCCAAGATGTACTGCTTCCCGGAGAGGAAAGTAATGTCAGTTGCTGACAGAAGCCCCCGCTATCTGGAAGCTATGGGAAGGTAGGCCTGTGGGAAGTGTGGCGGGCAGCCGACCCTCCCCGGTATACTCGCCCGGAGCGGAGTATTTGGGGAAGGAAGAAAAGGAAAAGGCAGAAAAGCGTCAGGGTGCAGTCAAAAATGAGAAATTCGGTTCCGAATGGCGTAAAAATCAGATGATTTGGCGTAACGGAAAGGAAATCTGACATCAGACTGGCGTAACGAAAAAATGGAGAATTTTCACTGGCGTAAATTCATTACGGATTGGCGTCATGGAAAAATAAATGGCGTAAAAAATAGTCCGATTGGCGCTACGGGATAGTGAACTGGCGTCAGATTCAGCGGAATTGGCGCTATTACCATAAAATGAGTGGATTTCACGGGGGTTCGGGGTACTCCCCCGACAAGATTTGCATTTCGTGCCCACGAAATGCGTATCTTGCGGCGTTCCATGGAACGCCCTCTCCCCAAAAGGAAAGGAGATTCGGATGGCAAGACCGAAAAGTGAAAATGTGATACGGAAGCATTTCAAACTGACGGAAGAGACAGCGAGAGTTCTGGAAGAACGTTCCAAAGCTGAAAACATGAACGAATCGGAATACATCCGATACCTGCTCATGAATCAGCCGGAGCATCCAAGGAGTAGAGAATTGGAACTTGAAATGATGCGTTTGCGGAATGAGATAAACAAGATTGGCGTAAATGTGAACCAGATAGTGAAAAACAATAATTCCTATTTATATAAGGAAGAGGACAAAAATCAGTTAAAAACATATCTGGAAGAGATAGCTGTATTGCAAAGAACTATAGTCACTAAGATTACAACAGATGATTAGGCGACAGAAAATTTATTATGAAGCACCTGTAACCATATGATATAATTCCCAAAAGGGTTTGCGGATTGAAGAGAAATCTATAACGAAAATGATAAAATATGGGAGGGATATTTGGTATGGAAATAAAAAAGATTGACCATGATTTTTCCGTATGCAAAGTAGAAGACTATTCATTTGTAGATTTGGATACAGAGTACAGTTTTATTGGAAAGACTGATGAAGAAAAGTCGTTGGTATGCCTTACAGGGGATGTGCCGCCCAATGTGACGGAAAGGGAGGATGGCTGGAGGGCTTTCCGTATTCAGGGAATCCTGGACTTTTCAATGATAGGGGTTTTGTCCGGGATTTCAGAGATTTTGGCGGAAAATGAAATCGGGATTTTTGTTGTCTCAACCTTTAATACAGACTATGTTCTGACGAAAAAAGAGGATTATCCCAAAGCATTGGAAGCCCTTGGTAATGCCGGGTATAAAATTACAGGGTGACAGCTTTTAGGCGGTTAAACAGGACGGGCTTTAATTATATAATACCATGGCTTCTGGAAGCCGGTATTGGGAGGTTATCTCATCGCAATAACAAAACTATCCTGCATTCACCAGACAGGAAAAAGATACATGGCAATGCATCTGGCAAACGCCATTTTCTACATTACGGACGGAGAGAAGACGCAGGAGGGCGTACTGGTGGGAAGTCATAACTGCGGCGTAGATTCCGCCCTACAGGAAATGCTTGCAACAAAGCGGAAATATGGAAAGACAGATAAACGCCAGGGCTACCACTTTATCATATCCTTCAAAAAACAGGAAGTAAGGCCGGAAACAGCCATGGAGATTACACAGAAGTTTGTGGAAAAATATTTCGGTGATGATTTCCAGTGCCTTTACGCCACCCACGATAACACGCAGCACGTACACTCACATATCCTTTTCAACAGCGTTTCATGGCGTACAGGGAAGAAATACCGCTACGAGAAGGGGGATTGGGCGAAGGAGATTCAGCCGATTGTCAATGAACTCTGTAAGGAGTACGGCCTTTCCATACAGGACATTGAGGTAGGTGCAGAAGAAAAAACGCCAAAGAAATGGGATAAAACAAAACAGGGTATTTTCAAATGGAATCACCAGATCAGGCTGGATGTGGAGGATTCCATTTCTTTTGCTAACAGTTATGAGAATTTCCTGAAATTGATGGAACTGAAAGGGTATGAGATAAAGCGGCAATCCGGGGAGATTTTTTTAAAGCCTATGGGAGAAAAAAGGTTTATCCGGCTGACAGATATTTCAGCCTATTATACAAAGGAATCCATAGAGAGCCAGATAGAAAAAGGTTTGCGGCATGAAGCTGACAAGGCAGAAAACCGTTCTCCAAGGATTGTCCGGTGCAGGAAGAATTACAGAAAGTACTTTCCACCGACACCGTACCAGAAAGCTTTCTTTGCGAAGATGTACCGTACCGGCCAGCTTAAGCGGAAGCCCTACGGCCAGATGTGGCGGTACAAAGAAGAGGCGGCAAGGTTTGAAAAATTGCAGTCGCAGTACCTGTATCTTTGTAAGTATAACATTCGCTCCGCAGATGATTTAAAGGGGCGGAGAGACACTCTTGACATAAAGATGAAGGATTTAGATGAAAAAAGACACCAGATTTATAAGTGGCGGTATCCATACAAACCAGCCCTTGCCATGCTTAAAACAATCGAAGAAAATGAGACCCGTGCTTCCTATTACAAAGAGGGGAGCATTTTTTATGCGCCTTATTATGAGAAGTGGAAGGGAGCGGTGGAGGCTTTAGCAGAAAAAGGCTACACGGTGGGGCAGCTTTTGGAGATAAAGGAGACGGTACAGAGCCAGCTTAAACAGTATCACCCTTACCGCCAGCACAACGGACGTTCCCGAAGGCACCATTACGCCCTCCGCCGCCCGGATTCAAAACGGCAGCGGCACGGATGTGACCGCCAACTACAATATTACCTACGAGACGGGAAAACTGACCGTTTCTTACATGGAGCCCCCGGCCAATATCCGTTACAACAGCGTGACAGCGAAAGAATGGTACAACGGAGACGTGGAGATTACCGCAGACGGCTACACGGTTTCCGATACATTGGGCGGAAAGTATGAGGCTTTCCGTACCATATCCGCGCAGGAGGGTACGGTGACAAAGACACTGTACTTTAAGGATGCCGCCGGGCATATGTCGGACGGTGTGGAGGTAACGGTGAAATTCGACCTGACGCCTCCCGCGGGGGAGATTGCCGTAGGGGAAAAGTGGTGGCAGAAATTCCTGAACTTTGTCAGCTTTGGGCATTATGCGGCAAAGGAGTACACCGTAACCATAAAAGCGGAAGATGCAGGCGGGAGCGGGATTGAAAAAATAGATTATGCCATTGTAACAGGAGAGAGCCAGTACACCAAGGCGGACGCACTGGAAGCGGCAGTGACGGCAGGGGAGGTAAGCTGGACACCTTATGCCGACAGCAGCAGGCCCACCGTTCCGGTAGACACAAGCCAGTACGTGGTCTACGCCAGACTGACCGACAAAGCGGGAAATGTAACCTACATCAGCACGGACGGCATCCTTTTAGACGATACGCCGCCTGTGGTAGATGGCCTTTCCGTGCCGGGGGATGCACCTTTACCGGGAACGTGGCAGGAAGGGGCAGCGCCATCCAGACTCTGGACGGGGAAGGGACGGAGCCACTTGAAATCCGTGACTGCACCTTTACAGGGAACCGCTCGGAGGAAAAAAGCTATGCAGGCGGAACCATCTGCTACAAAAATGAGACAGGCATTATCTTATACGGGAATATCGTCATGGAGGACAACCTTGCAGTGGGCGCATCCCCCTGTGATATCCTGTTCTTCTACAATACAGGGGCTTCCATCCTGCTGGATGAGAGCTTTGAGAGTGATTCCACCTTTGTGCTCGGCGGGTTCCCGGACGTGGTAAAGCCCGGCAGGGTGCTGATTGACGGGAAGCTGTACGGGAAGGATGCAAGCCCGGAGCAGTTCCCCTGGCATACAAAGGATTTCCGCACGGAGAAGAGGGGC
>CAJTVK010000204.1 GCA_910579645.1 uncultured Lachnospiraceae bacterium
CCGTCAGGCCGCTGTCATTTGAAACGGCGCTGTCATCCTGCCCCATTAACGGATTCGTTGATTTAAGTGAATCGTATATATCCTGCACATTGGCATTCTGCCTTGTACTTTCGGGAGCGGATTCCTCTGCCGCCTGTTTCTGCGGGTAGAACTGTCCTGCCCTGCTCCTGTTGTATCTATTCGCTGATACATTGTTCTGATAATAATTCTGTCCTATTCCATTTACGCTCATTTTTCAAATCCTCCATTGTCATCAATTATTTTAATGGCAGCCCCTCAGTCGTTCAGAGCCGCCCCTGCTCTCTCATGATAAGTCCGAGCAGTTCATCCCATCATGCAGACACACCGCCTAGCTTCCCCTGTCAAACTTCATGACAAACACCCCCTTTCGCTGTCATCCGCTAATAATACGAACCAGCCTTCAAAAAAGTTTCATTTCTCTTATCACCTACAGCCGCCCCTGCACCCTCGCAGTCCGCAGAGGCAGAGGTTTATGCGCCTCTGCGGAATAGGGTGTAAAGGTTATATCTGTATATCCAATTATACCTTTTTACTAATGCCAAACATACTATTCAGCATGGATAGCACTTTCTCCATGCCGCTTTCCTTAGAGCCAGAAATCTTGTAAGCATCCCTCCATTCCTGCGCCAGCCTTTTCATTTTCTGCCCGGTTGTTTCCGGGACGTTTTCATCCGTCCCCTGCAGATTTTTACGGGAAAGCCCTTTCCCTCCTTCAGTTCTAAGCCTCTTAAACTCGCCCTCTATCATTTCTCTGGTATCCGCTCTGTCCGCCATCTTCTGGAACGCCCGGTCAAGCCCGCTTAATTCTTCCTCCATTGTCATTTTACGGAAACCAGTCTCTGAATTTTCATCCTCCACATAACGCTCCCTTGTGCCGTTCTGGTAGCCCTGCACAATCTCATCATAAAGGTTCCCGTAAGCCCTGACAGAATCCTCCATCTGGTCTGCAATGCCGTATGTGCCGCCTGCCCTCTGTCCTTTCAGCTTTTCCATTTCCCCGGCCAGTTCGCCGCCATAGGCGTTTGCAGACAATGCGCTTGCCGCCTGTTTTGCCTGCCTTATAACGCTCTCCTTATTCCCTTTTGCAACAATTCTGCCGGATATACCTTTTTCGCGGGTCTGCTTCCGGTAGCTCTCAATGCCCTCCTGCGAAATGGAAACCTTCACCGCATTGTACGCCTTCGGTTGCGGCGCATCCTTTTCCTTCTCCTGCGGACTTGCCACTCTGCTGTTCTGATACCAGCCATTCACTGCACTAGCCTGGCTTGTATATCCCTCTACGTTTACTGACATATCAAATCCTCCATTTCCAAATTTATGCCTTGAAATCCACTCCGCCGAGTGTCCCGTCAAGCTGGTCTAAAATACTGGTGTCAAAAGCGTCCCCCGGCTTCCATCCCGGATTGTTCTCCCTTACTAATTTTTCCATCCTTGTGGCATAATCCCCTGCCATACGCTGTAAAGTCCATGCAACGGAATTACGTTGTGTTGAGGGGATTGTGTTCAAATACTTGTTGATTACATCCGGTTTCTTACTGCCGTCCGGCTTGCCCCATCCATTAGTGGCAATAAAATCCTGCTTCACTACCTCCGCCAGTTCCGCCTTTACTTCATCCGAAACAGATACAATTTTTTTCCAGTTTCCGTTTGTCCCTTTGATACATCTGTCAGCTTCTTCCTTTGAATGGAATGGCACACCATCTTCGTTATAATACTGATTGCTGTGCCTGTACTTTACTCCACCGCTGATAGCAGCACCCATCTGGCTAGATGTACTTGTTTTATTTCCATTCTTCTGCGAAAACAGCCTGTTCATCAGGGAATATCCCGAAAACCATTTCATATTGTTACTGCTGATATTCATATCCTCGCCTCCTCTTATATCTTCAAATCCAGATTCGCACCAACCTGCGGCTGATCTTTCACAGTGGTTTTGCCCGCATCCTCTTCCTGGACAGCTTCGATAATTGTTTTCATATCTGTGTCATCCAGATAAATCGTGCCATCTTTGGAAGCAGACATTTTTTCTTCTAAAAGCTGCTCCGCTTTGTTCGGAGTTGCTGTTCCGTCTTCCTGTCCAGTCCGCTTTTCTTCCAGTTTTTCCTGAAACTCTTTCTGTTTTTCTGCCGCTTTTTCTCTTGTTTTTTCAATGTGGTTTTCAATATTTTCCCGCGATTTCTCACTAAGTTTTTTATAGAAGGTATTATCATGCTCATAATAGGCGATATGTGAGTAATTTCCATTTTCATCCACATACCAATGGCTAAATTTTGTTTTAGATCCCTTGGCTTTCATATACCCATCTACAAATTTCTGTGCATTTTCAATATCCTTCAACCGCTGTGTATATTCCTTTGCCTTCTCCGGGTCATTCTGCATTTTCTCCAGCAATTTAGGGTTTACAGCCAGTGTATTGACTTTGTTATCTCTGGCCATTGACAGGCCGCTCCCAACCTCAAGTGTCATATACGGAACCTGCTTTTGCAATTTGCTTAAATAATCTGATGTGCTTTCCGTATTGTTAGTTTTAACCGGTTCCGATGTCTTCTCTGCCCTTTTCTTTGTGTTGTCCGCCATGCCCTGTGCCGCATAGCTGCTGTAATTGCTTGTAATCTCCATTGCCATGATCATGTCCTCCTTGATAATATTTTTTGAAATCCTTTTCACTTACAGAATTTTAAACAGTGTCGCCATCCAGTCATTCGTCTGCCTTTGATAAGGAATCTGGACTACTCCAGCATCTGAGCCTGTTTCATATGGGCAGGATTCTCCCCCACTTGAAAAACCGGGAAGTTTATAAAAATCTCCAAAAACAATGAAAATATCTCCGTCTGCATTGTTCTTATCCAAAAAATCCTCAAATGCCTCCCTGTCCACATAAACGTAGCTGTCATCATACGAAATTATCTGATGAATACTGCTCCCGTAATCCAAAATGCCGGCGTTCCCCTCACTGTCATATTCATATACCAGTATGTCTTCATTTTTATTGCACCGTGCATAGGAATGGGTATGTACCGCCAGCAGCATAACCACAATTATCAGAGAAGCTATGGCTGCCATGCCCACACATATCTTTTTTTGGTATGGGCGGAAACCTGCAATCTCACCCATCCGCCTTTTCATGTCTGCAAATTCCTTTTCCCCCGCATAGGTGACGGCGGGCGGCGTTCCCTCCGTCCCGGAGCGCAGCAGTTTCAGGGTTTTCAGCAGTACCAGTCCATATTCATGCGCCGTCCTCCCGCTGTTCTGTATGCACACCCTATCGCAGATGTCCTCCAAATCCGCCTGGAACTGTTTCTGGAAGATTGTCAGGAACGGGTTCACCCATAAAAGGCACCGCAGAATATCCCATGCAAGCCCGAACCATAAATGCCCTAAACGGATATGCGTCCGTTCATGCTGAATGACAGATTTTAATTCCTCCCTGCTGTAGCTCTCCAGCATTACTTTTGGAATGACGATCTTCGGTGCAAACAGCCCCACGGTAAACGGTGTGACGTTCATGTCCGTAACGCTGACCACGACATTATCCAGGGAAACCCTTTCCATCCCGGCAACCGACTTCCGGAAACGCAATCGCTTTCCAAATATGCACACGGCAGTTACGAAAATGCCTGCCATATAAATACGGTCAGCCCACAGACAGGTCATAGTTCCATGCGTTACCCGCCATGTCATTCTCAGCACAGCCGCATTTTCATAAAACAGCTTCAGCTTTCCAAGAAACGGGATGAGCAGGAAGGATGACCATAACAGCCCCCTTAAAAAAGTCCGTTCCGAAAAAAGCGCCTTCCGCAGCAGCATTATAAGCCCAATCAGCACAAAGGAAAATGCCGCGCACCGCACAAGTTGGGTAGTGTAATACGCTGCGCAGAAATCCATGAAACTGCCAATCCGTGACCAGTCAGGCATGGCTCCCGCCCTCTTTATCTGCGGATTCCGTCCCCCGGTCCCTGCTCTTCTCCAGAATATCCTCCAGTTCCTTAATCTGTTCATCCGTCAGGGCAAAGCTCTGCAAAAGCGCCGCCATCGCATTTGTCCCATTGCCGGAAAAGTAGCTGTCCACAAACTTCCTGCTTTTCTCCTTCACGCATTCCTCCCTTGTCTTCTGCACATAATAGTGGTAAACCCTCGAATCATGCTCATCCACCGTGTAGCCGAGGACGTCCTTCTGGTTCAGGCGGTTCATCAGCACCCGCACCATCCTCATCGACATATCCACATTCCCCTGCATCCTCTTGTAGACCTCGGAGGATGTCAAAGGCTCCCCGCACGCCCACAGGACTTCCATGATCTGCCATTCACTCGGTGTAATCTCTTCCTTTGCCATACCGCTTCCATCCTTTCGATAAATATTGTCAATTTGTATATCGGTCAATTATCGTTAATTGTTAAGAGCTGTTGACGTTTTTGCATGATACGGGTATGGACAGAGAGCAGCTTATAGGTAATTGCTTCCCAACTATCCAAGTAATTTCCGTTATCAGGCCGCCCGGCCTGCCTGGGAAAAAAGCAGACCGCCGCATATGGCGGATGATGGCCATAATGCGGCGGTCTGCTTTTGTATATTATTCAGCAAAAACAAGGCTGTCCTGGCATACTTTTATCGTTTACCAGCAAAACATTCAGCAGCACAGAACGCCATCTATTTTCCTCCGATTGTCCCATCGTTTTCAAACTCATTTCCATATGACCTGATTTCTTCCTGATAATTTTGCTTTATCTGTTCCAGCATTCTATTTCGGATATTTTTAAGGTGTTGGATATCTGTTGTAACATACCTTCCAGTTGTTGACTGCTTTATGAGTATTTTCTCATCCTGCAGGACTTGTAAGGCTCTTTGCATTGTATTAGGATTCACCCCTGCCTGTTTTGCCAGTTCCCTTGTCGATGGAAGTTTACTTCCTGGCAAGTAATGCCTGTTAAGTATTTTCTTCAAAAGATCAACCGCAAGCTGATTGTATCTT
>CAJTVK010000205.1 GCA_910579645.1 uncultured Lachnospiraceae bacterium
ATCCTCCATTTAGTATAGCAGATTTTTTATGACTTTTTCAAAAGACTTATTGAAGAAGAATATATATTTACTTGACAGTTTTCATGTTGATTACATGACAATTACATCAGGAAAGGATAAAAAGCAGAATGGAATCATATCGGGATGAAGAAATAATGAGAAAACGGGAGGAACTTAAGAAAAAGAAATATAATAATCTTGAAAACGGGTATTATGTTGCCGGTAAGATTATTCGTTTTTGTGAGGAAGAAGTGTTGGAAAGTTTTTATATAAATCTTCCGGACAATATGGGAATTATGCCGGAAGATTTAGCAAGAATTAAATATCCCTCTGAATTCCGGCCTCAGATAATATTGACAACGGTGAATTTAAGCGTAAATATGGGATTTAACCTTCTGCGAAGACAAGCTGCGAAAGGAGAAATGGAAGAAGTCGTGAAACGGATGGAGGCAGCGATTGAGAGGGACCATCCGGATTATCGGTTTTATGGGCATCAGAAAATGGTGGGGCTGGAAGGATATTGGTTTGCGTTCCGAAGCCATGCGATGGACAGTGACTTATATAATATGATGCTGGCTGCGGTTCTTGATAAAAATACGGTTCTGGTGAATTTTAACTGTCCGTATAAAGATTATAAGAACTGGGAACAGGTGGTTCTGTTAATGTGGAAGACCATACGGCCTGTGGGAAGGAAAGGAGATGTAATAAGGTGAGGGAAATTCGGATTATAACGGAGCCGTTCTGCTTTGTCGCTTTACTGTCATTAGAGTGTACGAAAGAACTGAACGGACACGGAAAACTGAGGATGAAGGGAATGATATCACGGAATGATGCAGAGGAATACCGGATGCTGGCGGGGAAGGAAAGCTGGGTGACTGTGAAAGCGGAAAGCGAGACGGGCGAGCAGAAAACATTCTTCTGCGGGGTTATGACATCCATGGAACTGGAAAGGGAGAATGAATTGTATCTTTTATCCGTAACGGTACATACCGGAAGTTTTCTGCTGGATGTAGTTCCTCATGTAAGGACTTATCAGCGGGAGGACTATACATACCGTGAAGTGATGCAGGATTGCCTGAAACCGGATGGCGGAAAATTTATCATGCGGGACAAGCAGGAAGCAAAGCCGGATCGTTTTTTGGTGCAGTATGGGGAAACGGACTGGCAGTTTGTGAAACGGTTGGCGGGATATGCAGGCACAGTGGTTGTGCCGGAATATACCGTGCCCGGTAAAAATATATACTTTGGCTATAGAAATGCCGGCCATACGGAAATCAATGCGGACAGTTATTGTTTGGTGCAGAGCAATAAGGGAAAACGGCAATGGAAATTTGAAATAAAATCCAGGGAAATATATTCGCCGGGGGATTCTGTCAGATTTAAGGACAGGGAGTGGGTCATTGGGAAAGCCGTCAGCTTATGGAAAGGACAGCAGCTGGAACATGCCTATACTTTGCATTCCAAAGAGGGCGGATTGGTTCCGGCAGGGAATAACTGTCTTTTGAGGGGGATATCAATGAAAGCGCTGGTAACGGATGTTGCCGGAACGAAGGTACAGGTATGTATGCAGGAAGACGAGAACAAGGAGCGCACGGGACACCGATGGTTTGATTTTGCGACCGTATATTCTGTTCCGGGCGGAACGGGATGGTACTGCATGCCTGAAAAAGGGGATGAAGTCCGGGTTTCATTTCCGGATGCGGATGAGGGCAATGCTTATGCGGCAAGCTGTGTGCATTTGGAATCGGAGGAGAGGACGGATCCCAATGAAAAATCATGGAAAAATAAACAGGGGAAAGAAATATTGTTTACTCCGGGTTCTCTGATTCTTAGGAACAATCAGGGATTGTCCGTGGAACTTTCCGATCGGGAAGGGATTAAAATAGTCAGTGATAAGGATATAGCGATACAGGCAGAGGGAGATATCCGCATGGACAGCCGGTCGGGCGGTATTCACATGTCCGCTTCGGAAAATATGACTATCAGTCAGGGCGGAGCCTGTATTCAGATGAGGGATGCGATTAATATTAGCGGCGGGAAAATCTATATGAATTAGAGCGCGTCTGAAAATTGCTTTCCGGAAGATGTGCTCCATAATTTGTGGGAAATTAAGAGTATAATATACTCCTGCCAAATGAAGGGCGCGGGCTATGTAACCGGAATTCGGTGCAAATATCACGCAAAATGAGACATGCAGATATCAGGAATGAATTTTCAGACACGCTCTGGGGAAGGAAAGATAATGAAATCAATATCGGACAGGCTGATGATGTTAGCGGCTGCCGGAGCGGCGGATGCGCTGTCGGAATGCCAAAAGCAGGAAGAACTGAAAGCAAAATCTGAAAAAATTTCCGTGAAAAAACAAACGGAAAAACAGTCGGAAGAAGAACTGATGGGGGAAGAGGCAGCGGATTCCAAATGGATGGTAAACGGCGCCCGTGTTGTCTGCACGAATGCGTCGGAAGACGGTGTTTCGAAAGTGTTTATAGGCAGGAAATCGGTCGGCGTGAAGACACAGAAAAATAATGATTTATGTCAATATGATTGTAAGATATTTCCTTTGTTCAGTAAATGTACTTCTTGGGCGGACGGGAAATGCAGATATGATGCGGAGCAGGAAGTTTGGAAAGGATACGATGAAGGGAAAAGTTTAGGGGGTGACAGATACGGATTGATGAAAGATGAGGCGTACATAGTATGCATAAAGGGGGGAGGGCTTATTTTTGCGGCAGATGACGGGCAGTTGGCAGGGGACAGCGGAAAAGCGGTTGCACTGAATATTATAAAGCAATGGATAGAGGACAGCAATGCCGTAAGTGAAGAAACGCTGCGGGAAGCAGGCATATTGGCTTCCCAAAATGGCGTGAATTATTTTACGGCAATAAATTATAAATTTGATCCGGGCTTTCAGACGCATGGGATGCAAGTGATGAAAGATATGGAATTGATTTTAGGCAGCCAAAAGCCGTATATTGTAACGGATGTCAATGGAAATATTTCTGTCTATCCCTATTATGTGGGAGACGGAGCAATTACTTTTGGATTTGGGGTGGCAATGATAGCCGGTAATTTGGATCCTGCATTGGAAGCGAATTATTATCAGATGTATCAATATTATCGGATTGTATACGCTCCGGGTGTTCCATTCAGCGGTAAGGCAGATACGGCTATCATATTGAAGGATATCCCTCCTATTCCACTGGAAGAATTGGATCAGATGTTTGAATTTGTGGTGAGGGAGAAATTTCAAGGAAATATTCGTACGTTTTTGACAGAACATGAATTGACTGCAAATCAAAATGAGTTTGATGCGTTGGTGGCAATGAAGTATAATATGGGGACTATTCCAAAGAATATTCGCGATGCCGTAGAGAAGAGCAAGAAAGAAAATATGTCGGATGCGGATGCTAGGAAGGTCATCTATCAGGAGACGTACAATCACTACAGCACACGTAAAAATGCTAATTTATATCTGAAGGGATGGATGGATCGTACGGATAAATTATTAGATTTATATTTTGAATAAATTTAATATTTGAATGTATTGGAGGATGTTTCGGGGAGGGGATTATGGCAGGTAAAAGAAGAGATAAAAAGAGGAAAGTATGTCGAGTATCTGCATTTCTTTACGGTACTGCAATTTTAATGTGGTATCTTTTTGGGGAGCTAGAGGTGTGGGCGGAAAAAGATTCTAAGCAGTATGTGGAAGAATTCAACAGGGAGTTAAAAGCGGGATATCAGCTGATTTACGGGGAATGGGAGACAACGGAATTTTGGGGTGGGGGGATGTCAGGTTATTCTTTGGGGTATGAGTATGAGAGATTGGATGAAGAGGATAGAGATAGGATTGCGATATACCCGGACAGAATCGTAGTTGATGGGAAAACGGAATATGGGGATATCTGTTTCTTATCTACGATAGTGCCGGAAAGGTGGGTGTATAGTTTTATTATGCCATGGGTGTTTTTGGGTGATGCAGAAACAGATTTAAAAAGCAGCGGGCAGGATTTTTATTTATGGGCATCTATAGATTTTGAAGGCAGCAGCGAAGAGGTCAATTTTTTTCTGAACAATTATTTTTTTGTAAAAGACTCTAATACCCTTATTATAGCGTCTATGTTTGGCTTTTATAAGGCGGAGCGTGTTGGCAGGTTAAAAGGCGAGGAAATGTTGGAGATAAATGAAAACTCCATAAGTCATCAGCAGCGTGGGGAAAGGGACATGCGGGCAGATGATTATCTGGACGAGAGGTATAGGTATTGGCTGCATCGTTACCGCTTAGTCTATGGAGAATGGAAGATTGGGGATTATATAGAGAAAAGCGGCATAGGGCATAAGAAGGAGAGGACGGAGCAGATAGGGAAAACGATAGAGTTCGGCATGGATTTCCTGAAAGTGGACGGGGAAAGGGCAGAGGGGGATTTATACATATTATGCAACCTGGTGCCGGAGGAGGCCATGGACGTTTTGCGGGAAGCAGAAGGGAAGGGGGCGGAGAGGGAAGACCTCCTGAAGCCGGAAACCGCAGACTTCTATACTGTGACAAGGGTGCTGACAAAGCCGGATAATGAGGCAATGCAGAGGCTGAGACGGAAGATACCGGGAAGGGGATACCGGATGTATGTGAAAGACAGTGACACTTTGGTGATAGAGACAGAGAGCGGGTATTATGTGCTGTATAGGACGGGGTATATTGACGGCGTGGAGGAAGATGAACTTTGGGACTATATGGGGCAGATATAGAAGGGGCTATGGAGCAGGTTAAATAGATTGAGGATGTTTTCTGATGTTTCTGGGAGGGGACTATGGCAGGTAAAAGAAGAGATAAAAAGAGGAAAGCGTGTCAGGTATCTGCTTTTCTTTTCGGTACTGTAATTATAATGTGGTATCTTTTGGGGGAGTTAGAAGTGCAGGCGGAAAAAGATTCTAAGCAGTATGTGGAAGAATTCAACAGGGAGTTAAAAGCG
>CAJTVK010000206.1 GCA_910579645.1 uncultured Lachnospiraceae bacterium
CAAAAGGCAGGTGCTGAATTCACCATTATTTCCGCAATGCAGTACTAGCATCCTTTACATAATCCTTCGTAACCGTATCTGCTTTCAACGGCATACACCGCCTTTCTGTATGATATATAGCAGACATTATCATGATAAAGCCCTATCCCTACTACCGTTTCATTATACTAAATGAACTGCTTTTTTTCAAGCACATCCAAGCTAATCCCCCATAGTATCCGCATAGTGTTTTATTATTCATTCTATGCCCAGCAACACGCTTTGCACTACATAAAGTGGTATGCATTATTTCCTACAAAAGAGTTTTTTAGATTTCCCTCACTTCCAGGCCAAGTTCAATACCATCCTTCATCCCCTGCCGATAAGCCGCCGCGCCATATGCTGCCCCGCAATAATTAACCGCCGAAATTACCTTGTCAACTATCCTGTTTTGCTCATCATTTAATCCGGCTTTTTCCAGTCTTTCACAAGCTTTATCCTGTCTTTTCCGTGCTGCTTTGTATAAATCATTATTTTTCAAAGCATCTTCTAATGCGCCATGTATTCTTTCATCTGCAAACTCATCCAACAGTTTTTTGCCTTTCATATTGATATTCCTCCTATGTATATTTTTGATGATAATTTCATTTGGACGCCCGTGTGCATCACAAAAGGAGGCACTGTTTTCACACCTCCCTGTCTATGCCTAAACTATATAGTTTGCCTTGCCCTTAAATTGCATCAATTTCAGCCCGCTATTTGGCTTCGCCTAAAACATGTCCATATTTCACATGCATACCCCATCCAATGAAAATCAGTATAGGTTTTTATGATAGTTTCTGGAATTAGAAACAACCTTATCATCATTAAGTATTTTCTTTACTTTAACAGTAAAAATATTCCCCCCTGCAGTATAGCAACTGGCCATATTATCCTCATGGACATAGATTCTGCTAATTCCATATCTGCCGACTTCTGTCATCCCCTTATTGCATCTTATCTTACGAACAAACATTATTTCAGCCCTCCTATGCATCCCCTTATACAGGCTGCCCCTTACCAGCAAGGCCAATCTTCTCTTCCATAGCGTGCATTTCATCCCCATAATCAATATAAAACCTCTTCCTTAAACTGCAGATATCCTTCTGCATCTTCCTAAGTTCCCCCGAAGCATACTTCTCCCGAAGCCACCCATAGAACCTGTTGGCCGTGGGCGTTGTAAGGGTTGCCGTATGGCTGATAAAACCTTTCTTCACCACCTCTCTGGCTACCGTCCTCATCTGTTTCCAGAACTTATAATAAGGGAGCTTCAGCTTCGTCATATACCCTTTGCTATCTTCTATAACGAAGCCTTCTATCTGCGCCATTCCCTTGCGGCCGGTGTACAGATACCCTTCCTTTGATACCTCGTATTGCCAGTCAAAGAAGCCCTGCCAGTTTGGAATCTCACAGGCCTTTTCCTTGCAGGCCAGGCCAAACCGCCCTGCAACGGCGCACATTTCTTCGTACCCATACTTTTTAAACTCCATCTGGTTGTAGACAATATCCAGCAGTACCAGGCGGTTTTCCGGGTATTCTATGATGTGGGGGTCATGCTCCATGTCCACGCATTCAAATACAAAGGAAACGTCATTTTCCCTGATATAATCCCTCATCCCTTCCAGATGCCCCAGCGCCACCTTGCTTATTAGCATTTCCTTAAGCCAGAGGGCAAACCGGCTGTCTGTTGTGGATTTGCATGCTACGAGGAAATCATTTTCATACTCATTGTAGCTTATAATACCCAGGAAGCCGTTCTCCTTTACAAAGACGGAGACCGGGAACTGCATCCTGCGCTGCAGATTATCCAGCCTTGTCTGTATGCATTCCCCGATGTTAAAGAATTTGCCATAGGCCCTGGCCGCCACTTTCTTCCTCGCCGTATCAATGTACAGCCCCCTGGCCTTTACCGTCTGGCTGTTCCAGACTTTATCATAGAATACCTCATCCGTATAATTGAAAGAAGATATATGGCCGAATTTCTTTTCCATGATATATTTATTGTGCCGCAGGGCGGCCAGGACATCCTCCACGGAACCCTCCGCAGTCAAAAACCCCGCCGCGGGCAGTTGACCAGGCGGGCATGATGGCACACCTGTTTGGCTACTATTGCCAAAGCCAATATCTCTGTTCTCTCTGTAATGCTGCCAGTCTGATACCCCATCGCTGGCAGCGGAATTGTCTATTTCCACCGGGCGGATACCGTCATGCCCTACCTGTAAACAGCGCAAAGCCCCTCCGTACTCCACCTGGCCCTCCAGGTTAAATACCCGCCCGTCCGCCGTAAGCGGCACCTGTTTTACATTCCTGTGCCCGAATATCTGGAAACAGTTATCGGGCATCGATGCCCGGAAAGCTGCCGCCGTCTCTTCGGCATCCTCAAACCGGCCCGTGCCCCACATCATCTGCTCCGTGGCTATCAAGGATAGGTTGTCGGGAACCATGCTGATTCCCCCATGGGTTACGAGGTAAATATTCCCGTCATACTGGTAATAAGCGCACTGGCCCAGCCTGCGGTATAAATTCCGCACATCCTTTTTGCTGATGCCTGCCCCCTCCAAGGAGGGCTTTGTAGCCGATTCAAATTCTAAGGACGTTTTCCCCATATTGTCCTGGCAGGCCTCATCATTTGCCCACTGCCATAAGCCCTTTTCATGGTTTCCTTCCAGCAGGAGCACATTTTTCCTGTCCATAATGGAAAGAAGGAAGGCGACTACCTGTGCATTTTCCATCCCGCGGTCAATGTAATCCCCCGTAAAGATATACATTTCATCATCCTTTATGCCCCCGTTTGCTGCAAAATACTTCTGCAAAGGGGTATTGCACCCATGGATATCCCCGATATGATGCACCTTTTTATAATGGGAAAAATCCCGCAGCTTCAGCCATACATCGTCCAGTTCCTCCGGCTTTATCACTTTAATCCCGGAGGGCACCTTCTGGGTGGCAAACCTGGCATACATGGTGTCAATCACTGTTTCCGGCACCCTGCGGTAAGGCTCCCTGGCGGCATTTTGCCGCTTTACCTCTTCTATGGGGATACCTGTAAAATCCACACAGTAAACCCTGTACCGGAATTCGCTGCAAAGTTCCTTGTACCTGTTAAGTTCCTCCGTCCTGGAATTGGTGGCATCCACCACCGTAAAATCCCCCTTGTGCATCCTGCCGCGCAGAATCCGGGAAAAAGCCTTCCATACGGCGTTGTCATTCTCCCCGCTGATTCTGAACCTACCGTCCGTTCCCATCACTGGGCTCTGGTACATAAGGCGTATGTCGTCGGATGACAGGGTATAAGGTTTTAAACCGTTTGCCTCCACCCAGGCGGATTTCCCGCAGCCTGGGGCTCCGCGCAGCAATAATAAAATACGCATCTTTGTCAAATCCTCCTGTCTCCTATAGGAATTACTATCACAAATGTTTCTTTAAAACCATTTCAACATCTGCTTTAACTCCCCTCTCCCAAACTTATGCAGAAGGGTATAAAAATCCATATCCCCTTTCCGCACAGCCCTAATCAGCTTAAGCACCTGCTCATCCTCCGGCAGTTCTTCATCCTTACAGAACGAAAAGCCAAGCACATCATCCCAATACGGGTCTCCGTCCGTATAATCAAAATCAGCCCTTTCTTCTATATACATTTCCAAAGAAGCAAACATATGAATCCGACATGACTCCTCCGGCTTTTTCCATTCACCTGAAAAGACGCCATAGTGGACTCCCACATGGGGGAAATCCACCTTTACAATATCCCCGTTTCGGAAAGGGAGCGGCACATAAACCAGATATTCATCCGCCAAAGTAAACTCTCCCTGCCCTGCAAAAGCCCTATCACAATCTACACTGATATTTACCATACGCATTTCATTATCGAAAAGATAACTCTCACCGTCACTGCCCTCTGTGTCATCCAGCTTTATGCGCTCAATGCTTGCAAATGTCTTTACATGCTTAATGTCCTCATCATCCAAATATTCCTGTTTTTCTTTCAGCAGATATTCCCATGCTTTTTTCATAACCGGAAAAATACTGGCATTTTTTTCCCAGCCCGCTGCATCCCTGCTCACAAAGGCTTGCCTCAAAGACAGTTCCCTCCGTTTCAAAACGTGCCTCCAAAGCTTCTTTCCATATACGGACTGTTTCAATGACCACCTCACGGAATGGGGATAAATCCCTCTCATCACCATACAGCGGCCAAATGGTTTCTTCTTTAAATTCATCGGCGGTATATTGATTTACAAGGTACTGCAGAGCCTCTATTTTCTCTTCCACGCTCCTTTTCATGCTCCTTGAAACCAAAACAGCCCATTCTGCAGGCGTAAAATAGGTATCCCTATTATACTCCCTGATATCCGAGGAATCTATGAATTGCAATAAACCTAACATAAAAATTTTCCCCCTTTCCGAAGGCAGCCTAAGCTGCCTCCAAATCATTCCTGTCTGTCATCTTCCCTATCATTTAGAAAATATGGTTCAGAATCCCTTTGACACCTCCTACAAATGCTCCGACCACGCTTCCGACTATTGCTCCCGGCACGCCAAGAACGCAAAATCCCGTAACCGCCCCATTGTTAATCCCTTCCGCTACATAATCCGCCATGCTGTCAACGCTTGCTTTCACGCCCTCGTTGTAATCCATGTCGTCATCATTGTGTTCATACTGTTCTGCGTCCATGTTGATTCCACCAAAAACCGCCGCCCTTTTTTCCACCGTGAGGGCATTCAGGATATAGTACAGGAGTTTTGATAAGTTGTAAGGCCGAACCACATCGCCAGACTCTTCCTCATAGCCCGCGCAATAATAGACTGGCGTAATGTCGAGACCTGTATCTTTTTTGATACGCATCCTTATGGATGCCACCTTTTCCTCCAGAAACCTAGTACTGCATTGCGGAAATAACGGTGAATTTCAGTGCCTGATTTTTGTGTCAG
>CAJTVK010000207.1 GCA_910579645.1 uncultured Lachnospiraceae bacterium
TGTTTGGATTTTACACGGTATATTCCTCGCTGTTCCTTGCGCTTGGAAAAGGGACAAAAGGCTTTTTACTTGGAGCCTGCCGACAGGGAATCTGCTTTGTGCCAGTCATTTTACTGCTTCCAAAAATCTGTGGTATCAATGGAATCCTTTATGTGCAGCCAATCGCGGATGTGTTTTCGGCTGTGATCACTATATTTATGGCATGGCAGATTCATAGAGAACTAAGGATAACAGAAGAACAAATCTGTCATGATAAGTAAGAATGGCATTTCTGATGCGTGAGTAAACTGGCTGGTTATTGTTCCTCCGGTATCGGCTATCATGGCGATAGAGACGTGGGGGAGCATATATTTTTTTGACACGTTTTTGAAGAAAAAGGATACGGGGTGGTTGGGAAAGTGCAGATATGTCGTTTTGTATTTTGTTGGCGGGGTAGTAGCAGTTCTTGGGGGACTGTCATCGGGTGAAAAACAGAAAATTTTTATGGTATAATTCAGTGGGTACTTTTGCTTTAGTGGGAACGGTATTCTGCCGAAGCAATAGGAAAGAACGGAATTCATCAATAGCTTGTGAGGCTTATCGGCAAAGCACGGAAAATCTGAAATCCTATATGCAGCGCCAGTGGAGCCTTGTGGGAGGAATAGCTGGCACGTTCAGGGAGATGGAGTGACAGAGGGGATGGTTTATACTCTTTTGGTAAACTACACACAAACTACAAATAAGTATGGTATGATATTTAAGGAGTGCGGAGGTATTATCATGCAGAATATTTTAATTGTTGAAGATGATATGGATATTCAAGAGCTTTTGCAGGAATTTTTGCAGGAAGCAGGATATAAGGCTGATATTGCGGGTGATGGCGTAGAGGCTGTGGATAGGTTCGCCAATAATCCCTATGACTTGATCCTTTTGGATATCATGCTCCCTAAAATAGACGGGTTCACCGTTTGTGAACTGATACGGAAACAATCGCAGGTTCCCATCATCATGTTGACAGCCCTGGGCAGCGAAGGTGACCAGATCAAAGGGCTGGACCTGCAGGCGGATGATTATGTCACGAAACCATTTTCCATGCCTGTGCTGCTGCGGAAAATAGCGGCTGTCCTCCGGCGGGCTGGCTCCAAAGAGAATGGAGGAGGCGCATTGATTCATTATAAGGGTCTGACTCTGGATATGGACGGTTACAGGGTTTATGCCGGGGATGTGGAGTTTGAATTGACACAGAGGGAATTTGAAGTGCTGAGGGAACTGCTGACAAATCAGGGGAAAGCGCTTTCAAGGCAGCACTTCTTAAACAAACTTTGGAAATATGATTTTTATGGTGATGAGAGGGTGGTTGATACACATATCAAGAATCTCCGTAAAAAGCTGGACATTGACTATATCGAAACAATCCGGGGAGTTGGGTACAAAATTGAAAAAGAAGATAAGAAATAGCTTATTTGTTAAAATATTTGCTGTGACCTGCCTGCTGATGGTGGTGTGCTGTGCCGCTACTTATGGCTTCATTGCATGGCTGGTTCCACAGACATACAGCACAGATCTGGATGCCGCATTAGATAAGGAGGCCAATGTCCTTATTTCTGAACTGGAATGCACTGCGGGGGCAGAGAGCGGAGTCCTGTTTGATGAATTCCTGCTGAACAATACTGTGTTGCTTCAGCTATATGACGAAAAAGGCAGGGAAATTGCATTGCCTTCACAATATAACAATGATTTCCCGGATGCGGTTCATGATGGTATTGTTTTTGAGGGTGAGCCATCCCTGTATGGTGCAACACACAGTTATCTGTTCCGTTTTGAGGATTCGGAAACAGTCTATACGTTATCTGTCGCCGGAAATGCAGAGCCGGTAAGCCAATTGACGGATACTATTGGGAGCATAGTCCCGTCTCTGATGGTCATGGCGGTTTTCCTCTCGGTCATTGGTGCAGTGCTTTATTCCCGGTATGTCACAAAGCCTGTCATAGAGATCAGCAGGGTGTCTGAAAAAATGTCCGGCCTTGATTTTACATGGGATTGTACGGAAGAACGTTCTGATGAGTTAGGCATACTGGCGCACAGCTTAAATGAACTGTCACGGAAATTGTCCTCGTCGCTGAATGACCTGCAGGAGGCAAACAGCCGGCTGGAGGCGGATATTGAGCGGGAGCGCATGCTGGAACAGGCACAGCTTGATTTCTTTTCGGCAGTATCTCATGAACTGAAAACACCAATCACGGTCATTAAGGGGCAGCTTGAAGGGATGCTGCTGAATGTTGGAAAATATAAAGAGCGTGACAAATATCTTGCCCGTTCTCTTGAAGTGGTAAAAGCAATGGAAGGGATGGTGCAGGAGATTCTGACCGTTTCCCGAATAAAATCATCAGAAAATACTCTGCAGGAGGAAACATTTGATTTTTCAGATCTGGTAAAAAGTGCGCATGGCCTGTTTGAAGATATGGTTGTAGGCAAGGGGCTGGAATGGCATGAGGAGTTACAGAAAGGGCTGATGCTCCAGGGCGACAAAGCACTCCTGGGGAAAGTGGTAAATAATCTTTTTTCCAATGCAATCCACTATTCGCCGGCGGGCAGCGATATTTTTATTACGGCACATTCACAGAACGAAAGAATACAGTTTTCCATAGAAAACACAGGGGTACATCTACCAGAGGGTGACATACCAAAACTCTTTGATGCTTTCTACCGTGTGGAGCGGTCACGCAGCCGGCAGACGGGCGGCAGCGGACTGGGGCTTTACATTGTAAAGATGATTCTGGAACAACATGGAGCGGATTACCAGATAAGGAATACAGAACAGGGCGTATGTTTTCGTATTGATTTTTGATAAAAGCATCAGAGACGGGGCGGCGGCATATCAATTTGCCTGCCGCCTTCTTTTTAACATAAGGATGGCTGGCGAAGCCCGACATCCGTTGTTTGGAAACTTCACACAAAACACATATAGTCCACAAGGAAACTCCAAATACTTTTGATAAGATAGAACTATCAAAAAGAGAAAGGAGAACTTCAGATGAAATTAAAAATGACAAAAAGAATCCTGTCCACATCTGTCCTGATCAGTATTTGTATGCTTACGGGCTGTGCGGGAAATGCAGCCGCAGGTGTCCAGAATGGAACTTTGCTGTCTGCAATGCCCGCTTATGACACTGGAACCGTAAAGGAACCGTCCGCTGCGGAAATTCTCGGCAGTGTGGACTGGTCCGTATATGAGGCATATGGGCTGGCTTATGATGAAAAGACAGGCTGCTATTTCTACAATGGGAGCATCGTGCGTTTCTTCAATGATCCGGCAGCAGGGGCCAGTTTTACGAATTTCTTTACAGGGACGGTGGATATTGAAGCAAAGCGTGACGCAGACAATAATCTTATCGGTATCGAAGAATGCTCTCAGGAAGTATATGACCGTCATACGAGGAAGCAGGAGCATTTTCAGGGTATGTCTGTAGGTACAGAACCGAATGTGGCGATGGAGGCAGGAACCGGGAAGGGCAATGGGGAGCTGCTGAAGGATTATGAGAACTATGGGGTATCCTATCATAGTCAGGATGGCCGTTGGTATTATGGCGGTGATGAAATCAGGATACTGGTTGACAGTGAAAAGGCTTTTGTTTATTACACGGATGAAAAGGGAATATGCCTTGCTGTCAGCAGAGACGGAAACCATAATATTGCAGAGATAAAAACCGTTTCGGAAAGTGAAGCTGGGTTACTGCTGCAGGCAAATAAGCCCAATATCTCCGGCGATTATGCCACGGAGGAAAACTAATCATTTCGGATACTTAAATTTCGGTAATGAGAAATTTGCTTTGATGTAAGCAAACTAAAGAAATACACAAAAGCTAACCGCCGCTATGGCAAACCGCCATATGCGGCGGTCTGCCTATTGGAAAACGGGGCAATCAGTAGAGGTAATATGCTTACACGGCGGTTTGCGTTTCCCCCATATCGGCTATGTGACGTCTTGTGTGTTAAATATTGATGGCGCCTGTTCCGCAGCACATAACGATTGAAATGGGGTGTGCAATCTACCCCGTTATTTAGGAATAATGAGGATAGCTTTGGCTGGCGGATGAAAAGATGAAAAGGAGTGCTCAAAAGCATATTTTTCACAACAAAACGAGGTCTGTTTACAACCTGCCATATCAGGACAAAACAATTTTTATGATATACTATTAAGAAGTGTTGTTTTTTGTCATATGGCATGGATTACAAAAAATCTACATAAAGGAGATTGTAGCTATGGAGGACTTTATTGGCAGGACAGATGCCGCCACACGAACCGCAAAAGACGCCGTCTGTGTGGCAATCTGTGATGACGAGGCATTTATGCTTGACCTGCTGGAAGAAAAAGTAAAGAAAATGCTTCCTTCTGCGGCAGCGGAACGGTTTTCTTCCGGCAGGGAGCTATTGGAAGGCAATACGAAAGCGGACATTTTATTTCTGGACATACAGATGCTGGAGGTGGATGGCATGGAAACGGCAAGGCTTTTCCGCAGGCAGCACAGGGACACGCTCATCATATTTGTTACGGCAGCGCCGGAGTATGTTTTTCAGGCGTTTGATGTAGGCGCGTTCCATTATTTAGTCAAGCCTTTGGAAGATGATAAATTCTTTGAGGTTTTTGGAAACGCAGTACAGGAGATTAAGCGCAGAAAGGCGGGAGGCGGGGAATCTGACGGAGAATACATGATGATACAGGCAGGGGGAGTCCATACAAAAATACTGTTTCGGGACATTATCTATGCGGAAGTGTTCAACCGTAAAGTCATCATTCATACCATAAACGGCGATACGGAATATTATGGGAAACTGTCTGATTTGGAGAAAAAAGCTGGAGAGGATTTTTTCAGACCGCACAGGTCGT
>CAJTVK010000208.1 GCA_910579645.1 uncultured Lachnospiraceae bacterium
AAATCGGGATTGATAGGAGATAGTAAGATGATATTTTCAGTTATATCTATTTTGGTAAGTGTATGTTTTTGTATAGTTGTGATGAAAGGAAGCCAAATTGAGCCAGCTTATAAAACCAAAAAAATTGCAAGTGTAATATATAATGTATTATTGATTTCACCCATAATAGCAACTATCACTTTTTTCATATTGTTTTCTACTGTCTTAAAAGGGCGATTGATGGAAAGAAGTTCACATGCCCTAATTGTTTTTGTATTATGGGTTTATGGAACGGCATTTTATGTTAATATATTGAAGTTCTTTAAGAATAAGATTTTATTATTTACCTGCTTAATAGGAATGATTACTTCTATTGTATCTGCAATTACCCTTACGCCGCTTGACAGATATTGCACTCTTATGTTCAGTTCAATACATCAAATGGCTTATTTATTGGGTGGGTTTATGATTATTTTATGGTATATAACTAATTTGAAATATGAAAACAAGAAAATTTTCAGAAAGTAATATTAAGGTAATAAGTCTATTCTGGTTTGACATATCGAAAAATTTGAATTTTGAAAGAGGAATGAAGTATGGTTAGTGATTTTTTAGGAACAGCATTTCCGTGGATTTTAATTGGTTTATTTGTAGCTATCAGTTGTTCTCTTATGAGCAAAAAAGAGAAATAAATTTCCATTTATGGGGGATGATGTGATGAATTTTTTATGTTTTGGCGATAAAAATAATAAGTCAATACTATTTATACATGGAATGGCTTCCACAGCAATGCTTTGCTATGAACCAATTTTAAAACATTTGTCAGATTATTATGTGATATTGGCAGAAGTGGATGGTCACAGTGAAAGAACAGATGAACTTGTCAGTCTTAAGAACAATTGCGACGAGATAGAAAATTACATAATAAATAATCTATCTGGTAATTTGTATTGTCTGTCTGGATTTTCTATGGGAGCAACAATGGCTGTTGAAATTATTGGAAGAGGAAAAGTTAATGTCGCTAAAACACATTTGGATGCGGCGTTTCTGACAAAGATGGGCTTGTTGACAAAGCCATATGAATATATGTTCTGCAAAGCAATCAAGCGGATTCGAAACGGAAAAGCAATCCCTAAATTTATGATGGATGCCGTTATGGGTAAAGATAACAACAGCATTATCGAAATGCTTTATACGGGCATCACTTCAAATACTATAAAAAATGCGTGTGAATTTGTGTATAGGTATCATATTCCTGAAAGTATAAGAAATTACAAGGGGGTTATTTTGTTCTGGAGAGGCTCAAATGAGCAATATCCAAGGAAAAGCGTTACTTTGTTAAAGAAATATTTACCCACTGTAATAGATATAGAGATTGAATATATGGGACATGGGCAGTATTTACACGAACATAGCGATGAATATGCAAATAAGCTGATTGAATATCTACAAAGCTGATACAAATTCTTTAGGTTAGAATCGATGATGGGGTAAACGAAAAAGCAGTTTTGACATTCCGGTGAACTGCCTCTTCGTTTACACCATTTTCGATTTGACCTAATTGAACAAAGTGAGCGTCCGGGTAGCCATTACCTATGGATTTTCAATCTTTTGTTCTTACACATGATTATACAGGATTTTTCATGCAGAAGCCACAAAAAATCAAGCGTTTTCAGATAAATAGGTACGACAACAAAACCTCAATATTTGAGGCTTTAGAAAACATATGAAAGAATGAACTTTTAACATCTTTGTGGTATTCGGAGCTGTGGTTTTCCAAGATGTCCACCACAGGATTTGCACACACAAATGTCTGTCCCATAAAGTTGTTTTAATATTTCCGGCATCTCCTTACCCCGAAGCTTTGAGAGATACTTCTGACATCCAAGGAGATTCCGGCATAAAGTAAGCTTCTTGCGTTTACTGCGGGAACAAAGAAGCCCGTAATGCCGAATCCTGACAAAACGTTTTGGCGGCACATGCATCAGAAACCAATCACGGACTGCGCGCCGTTAAAAGTTTTCTTGCAGTAAGGAATCTATCCCGTATCATAACAGGAATCAATCAGTTCTCTGAATGTATAATAGTTACGGTATTTTTCAGCAGTTCCATGAAACTCAAGCTGATTCGTATCCCGGAGATTTTTCAACTCATCCATATATTTCCCACGGAAGACTTTGGAGACAGCCCATATAGGAAGAAAAAATTCCGTGCCGTTGTCTTCCCATTCGTTCTTGGGTGTCAGACCACCACCGAGCAGTATTGTATGGATATGGGGATGAAAGTCCATTTCAGATCCCCATGTATGCAGGATACAGATATAACCAACAGGGGCGCCAAGGTGCTTGGGGTCGGCAGTCAGTTCCCGGATTGTAGCAGAAGCCGCGTGATACAACGTGTCATACAACAGTTTCTGGTTATTTTAAATGATTGGGTTCAGGATGTCAGGGGCTGTAAACACCAGATGGAAGTAAGGTGCATCAAGCACATCCTCCCTGCGTGCATCCATCCACATTTCTTTTGGAACAGACTGGCACATGGGACAGCAGCGGTTGCGGCAGGAATTATAGTGAATCTGGACAGCGCCGCAGTCTTCACATATAATGACATTTGCGCCATAGGCTTCGGTTTTGCAGTTCAAAATGTTACGGGCAGCTTTTGACTGTTCCGGAGACGGGGAATACTTTTCAAGGCATGCCGGATAAAAACACTGGAAAATATCCTGAACGGTGGGTTTATTCATAATCAGCACCTGCTTTCCTGTCAAACGGGCTCTGGATCCCCATGAGGGATTTATTGCTGACATGAAGATAAACTTCCGTGGATTTCGGGTCACGGTGCCCAGGCAGCACCTGAATATTCTGCCGTCCTACTCCCTGTTCCATCAGATGTGTCGCAAAACTGTGGCGGAGACTGTGCGGCGTTGCTTTCACCGGAAGTTCCGCATCGGATACTGCCCGCCGCATTACCTGTTCCAGTGTACTGACTGTCAGATAATTGCCGGTAAATTTATTGGGAAACAGAATTCTGCGGGGACGTCCTTTCTCAAACCAGTATTGTGTAAGGATATCCAGACACCGTTTGGAAAGAATGGCATAACGGTCCATCCTGTTTTTCGTATCCCGGACATGGATCTGCATATTTGTGCAGGAAATATCATCATAATGAACATGGATGACCTTAGAAACCCGCATTTCAGAAGAATGCATCGTTGCAAACATGGCTTTATATTTAAGGTCATCGACAGCTTCTAACAGGCGGCCTATTTCGGGAGCAGTCAGTACAGTCGGAAGCCTGTGTTCCTGGACCATACGTGGAACCGTGATATCATCCCAGAGGATATGCAGGACATTCCGATAGGAAAAACGGGTAGCCGAGTTATAAAGATTCAGGGTCGTAGCTTTTAATCCTTCCTCTTTTTTGGCAAGCAGAAAATCCCTGACATCCTGGCAGGTAAGTTCTTCCGGGGACTTAGCTTGATATTTCAGGAAGTAAGAAACATAGTTTTTATAGCAACTGATAGAACGTTCCTTGAGGTTACGGATTTTTCCGGCTTCCTCAAGCTGTTCTAAATATTTTTTATACATAATAAAATCCTCCATGTTAAAGTCAGTAGTAATCAAAACACTGCTTTACACGGAGGAGCATTTGGGTCATAAAACCGCTTGCCAGCCAAGCGGAAGGGTGGTATTCTTTTCATAGGCAGTGGGAAGGTCAATCCTGTTTGATTGTTTTATTGTGGTGATTAAACAATACTGCTTTTAGGACTTGCTTTCCACTGCTTTTTGTTATGGGAAACAGAAAACCGCTATGCCATAGCCTTGGCAGGCCATTGCGTAGCGATTTTGTTGAATCAGGATTTTGCGGAGGAATTAAATGGATTCAAAACTTTTCTATAAAGCAATGTCAGGATTTTATGATTTAATAGATATTGTCTATTTTAGAGATTACGAAAACAGTCCAAGAAAGGTAGTATTTGAAAGCATTGGCAATACAGAAAAGGTGTTAGATTTGTGTACTGGTACAGCGACAAATGCATTAAAAATTGCAAAATCAAAGCCCTTGTCTGAAGTAATTGGAATAGACTTATCAAAAGATATGTTGAAAATTGCTCAAGGTAAAGCTGAGAGGTCTAAAGTGCCAAATATAAAATTATGCCATATGGACGCAATCAATATGAGGTTTCAAGATAAGTTTTTTGACAAGATACTTCTTTCGTTAGTTTTACATGAGGTTGAGGAAAATCTGGCAGAAAAAATTCTTGCTGAAGCTAAAAGAGTATTAAAAGATGATGGTGAGATTATTGTTACAGAATGGGAAAAAAGCAGGAAATTTTCTCGCAGAGCATTATTTCTACCTATAGATATTTTAGAACCAAAGCCTTTTAAGTCATTTATAGAAAAAGATTTATATCGTTATTTTGAACGATATGGTTTGAAGGTAGTGTCAGAAGTACATTGTGATTATTCAAGAGTATTAAACCTCAAAAAGTCAGAGTGTTGAGTAAAAAAACAAATTTACGAGGAAAAATGTATGATTAGAATAAGGCCATATAGAACTTCGGATGTAGATACAATATTATCGTGGTGTCAAAATGAAAAAGCATTTTATCAATGGACAGCAGGCATACTCGGTAATTATCCGATAACACAAAAGGAATTTTGTTTTGTTGAATCTCTAATGCCGTTTACTGCATTTGATGAAACAGGAATC
>CAJTVK010000209.1 GCA_910579645.1 uncultured Lachnospiraceae bacterium
CTCGAAGAAAAATCCTGCGCACTATTGAAAAGTTATTTCTTGACAGTTCCTTACCTTCCTATAAATAATCCATTTCCGAAACCTCATCCTCCGGCTTCAGTCTCTTTTTCACCATATCGGCTGCCCCGGCGAAAGCTTCCCGCGCTTCCTGTTTTCCCTCATTCCCCCACGCTGCCGGCTGACTGCCTATTGGACGGTTCTCATTGTTTTTGACGTGTTTGCGTGCATATATCCTGCGGCTCAGATTAATGCGCAGTTCTTCAAAGCTGCTTGCGGATTCGTCCAGGTTGATTGGCAAAGAAGGATTTCTGTCATAGACAAGCTGCATATATTCTCCCTTCCCCTGCTGCCAGTCCGTTATCCGAAACACATAATGCCACTGCGTCTTCGTACATTCCGCCAAAACAATCTCTCCCTCAACCGCAGCCTTATATTTACCGTCATCCAGCACCAATTCCGCGCTTTCTCCGGAAACCGGATGTATGGCATGCGGAAGAAGCACCGAAACCCCGCCTTCCGAAATATCCACGGTTGTCCCCTTTTCTTCTTCCTGCCCTGTTTTCACCAGACAGCAAAACGCCACGTTCTGCCGCTCTGCCTGCCGTACGTTTTTCCGTCCCAACAGGAAAAAAAGCGACATCACCAGATGATACAGGTTCACCAGCAGCCAAAACAGAATCATAAGGCAATCCAGCCTTCCCGTATGGAACATCCACCGGGTGCAGTTTATCATGCCGTACACCGACAGGACGGTCAGCACGAAATGGGGAACCACATACAAAATCTGCCCTCTTCCGCTCTCCTCCGTCCCGTTCTTTTTGGTCACCTTGAATTTTTTCATTTTGATGCCCAGAGTTTCCGCCAGCACCGGGAGAAGCAGAAAAGGGAAAATTGCCGTTTCATACAAGTTTGTCCATCTGGCTGTCCTGATATTATGGCTCATTTTTTTCAGGCATATATTACTGCTGACATACATGGGCAGCCAGAAAACCAGCATCTCCGTCAAAGTGCATCTGACCACCGTCACCTGAAAAACAGCAAACAAAATCGGCGACATAATATAAACCAGCCGCTTCCAGGAAGCATACCAATACCAGACAGAAGCCAGGTAATTGGCCTTTTGCGGAAAACTCAGATGCCTTGAGAAAATCAGATGCATCTTCCTCCCTGTCTGGATGCATCCCCTCGCCCAGCGGATCCGCTGGTTCACCAAACTCTTTATATCCGTCGGGGAAAGCCCGGAAGCCAGCACCGTACCGATGGCATAACAGACATACCCCTTTTTCTGTATAAGGATGCCGGTGGCAAAGTCTTCCGTAATGCTGCCCGTATAAAATCCCCCTGCCGCCTCCAGCGCTTCCCGGGCAATCAGCGTATTGGACCCGCCGTAAATCACACTGTTGCTCTTATTCCTGGATACCTGCACATCCTTATAAAAATAATCCTGTTCATTGGGTATCCATTTCTCGGAAAACAGATTGAACTGAAACAGATCCGGATTATAAAAACTCTGGGGAGACTGGATAAATCCCAGCTTTATCCTGTCCTTTTCCTCCAGTTCCCGGTTCTTTCTCTCCCGGTCCACAAAATATGCCGCCGTCACCAGAAGAAAATTGCTCTTCGGCACCATATCCGCATCGAAGGTGGCTATCAAAGGCGAACCGGTCACGGACATCGCATGGTTCAGATTTCCTGCCTTTGCCCCTTTCCGGTCTTCCCTGTCCAAGTAATGAATGCCCATCTGCTCCGCCAATTCGCGCATCTTTGGCCGTTTGCCGTCGTCGCAGAGGTAAATATGCACCTTCTTCTTATCCGGATAGTCCATATGGACACAGCCGTTGATTGTCTTATAAAGCAGCTCCGGCGGCTCATTATATGTGGCAATGAAAACATCCACGTCCGGATACTCTTCCGGCGGAACCTCCGGCATTTCATGGATTTCCATATGATACATATTAAAATAGTAAACCAACGCTTCCAGCATACCCAGAATCTCCACTGCCAGCAGTGCAATTCCTGCCGCTGCGGATACCGGCCCATGCCTAAGCGGCAGAGTCCGAAACCCCCGCCACAGCAGATAAATCACAGACCACCCTATGCTGAAAATCAGCCATGCCCTGTCCCCGTGCCCTGCCCGCCTGCCGCCGCAGGCAGACCCGCTCCTTTCTTCTTCCATGCCGCCCTCCAAAACCATGCACCTCTAAAGCCATGCACTGCCTCAAAGCCATGCACCTCTCAAAAGCCATGCACCTCTCAAAAGCCATGCACCTCTCAAAAGCCATGCACCTCCCCTAAAACCATTCGCCCTCCAAAACCAACACAGGAAACATCATAAGCATTACGATGTTTCCTGTGATAAGGAACTGTGAAAGAATGAATCCTAAATTCTCAACAGTCCCTGACATTCATTATACGGTTTAAATCATTTTTTATACCTTTTCTTAGGAACTTTTTAAACCGTCCCTTACACACGGAATTTCATTTTCGGCTTTGTGCCTGTGCGGCATTTTTCTGAAACTTTCAGATTCCCGTTTCATCCATCAGATGCTCCAGCCTGCGCATATACCTTCCGTTTTCCTTCCCTTCCGCCAAAAGCATAGGCGCATAGGCATCCCTGCCACTGATTGCCAGACGTTTTTCCCCCATGGTCTGCAGATATCGCTCCGTAAAATCCAGAATTCCCTGATGGATTTCTTTTACCTGCCCCGCATTTTTATTCCTTTCCTTAAACTCAATCCGGTAGGTACCGTCTTCCCGTAAATAAAAGCCTTTGCAGGAACCTTCCTCCGCCCCCAGCAGCATTTCCCAATATAGGTTATGGTTTTTCCCCGCATCATGGAATTTCCAAAGATCCCTGTTGTCTTTCTGGGAAAACAGGTAGCTTTCCAGACGGCCGCTTTCCAGCTGCGCCTCGCTGCAGTCCTTCTCATAGGAAGCGCAGGAATTGGTGCCTGCCAGAATGCCGGTGACTTCACAGTCCAGCCCCCATACTTCCTTTACCATATAGGACAGCGCCATAGCCCCGCTTCCCGCCCAGCCGATATCCACGGCGGCTGCCCTGCGGACTCCCTCCAGCACTTCCCGGAAATATTTCCCTGCCGCCTGAACCTGATTCTCATAGTGCGCCGTCACTTCCCCCCAATGCTCCATAAAATAAGTTTTTACCCCTTCCGCATTCCGGTCCGTCAGCTTAGTGTCCGGTGCCTGACCCAGCCTGCCGCACAGTCCCTCCAGCATATCTTCCAATTCCATGCTGCGCAGAATATCACGGAAGGTATATCCCATATTCACTTTATGATATAAGAACCGGCGGAAATAATCATATTTATACCGGCCGGCCGTCAGCTTTGCCGCCGCCAGCCTGGACCAATGGACATATTGCCTGCATTCCCCGGGATAAAGCTTATCATACACTTGGCAGAGCACATCCCCGTCCCTGGACAGGAACAGAATTTTTTCCGTATTGTTGCGCATCCCATAGGCATGGATAAACTGACAGTAACCCACCGCAAACCAGCCGCCGTAAAGGAACCCGTATTCATAGGGCAGCCCGTAAATGCGGCACCCGTTATGCAGATGGGCATTGACAATTCCCCGGTATACGCTCCCCGCTATGGCCGACATATCTTCCGGCCGGAAAGGCATGCCTGCCGTGTTCACGTTTTCATAATAAACGGCAGCAAAACCGTGCTTTTTTGCCTGCTCCACATCCGAGCCAAGGTTATCGCCCACATGCACATACCGTCTTCCTGCCCCTTCTTTCTCCCTTACCCGTTCATACAGCTTTCCCTCATGTTTGGAACACCGGTATTCGTTGGAAATATAATAAGCGTCAAATTTGCCGTATCCTGCTTTCTCCAATATCCGGCGGATATCCTCTTCCCGCAGATACATGTCCGAGGTCACAATCATCCGTTTCCCATATTTCCTTACCGCTTCCGTCACCTGCAGCATATACGGGTTGGCAAAGCAATACCGGCCTTCCGCCGCCAGTTCCGCCTGCATCCCCTCTTGCCGCCCGATGCCCGTTTCCCGTTCCAGAACCGCATATATCTCCGCAAAATTGACCTCCCTGTCCCCTTCCTTCCCATACCGCTCTTCCCTTGCCCGGCGTTCCATTTCCTTCCTTATCCTTGCAAAATCCGGATAATCCAATTCTTCGGCCACAAAATAAAACAAGTCGGACGGCTTCGAGAACGGACGGAAAATCAAGGTGTCGAAAACGTCAAAGGAAATCACGTCATATGCGGCAAGCTTTTCCGCCAGAAGTTCCGGCGATTCCCGCCCGGAAGCCGCAGACTCGCTTCCCTCCCTATATAATTCTTTTGTTTCATAGACGGCAAACCGTTCCGATATGCCATATTTCCTGCAGCGCAATATGTAGTAGGCAAAATTCATCCACAACAGATATGCCCACAGGCCAATCCTCTGCATGCCATGTACTTTCCCTCGCCTTTCCTGATATCTGTCCCGGATTCCCGGCAGACGATTTACAAGAAAGTGATATATCCCCACTCTGATGCCCATCTTCTCCCTGCTTTCTGTTTCTCATTTAAGGAACTGTTAAGAAATAACTTTTCAATAGTGCGCAGGATTTTTCTTCGAG
>CAJTVK010000210.1 GCA_910579645.1 uncultured Lachnospiraceae bacterium
GAACTTTCCGAGGAAGAAATGGCGGAGGAAGAAAAGAAACGGAAACGCCGCCAGTACAGCAGGGAATACCAGAAAGCCTATCGCAGGAAGCACAGGCTGGAAATCCGGCAGCTGATTGAGGGTGCAAATGCGGCAGACAAGCAGAAACAGATAGAGGAAGCCGGACAGTCAGCCGACGAACTTCTGAATACAGACAGTACGGAGCAGATTGCGGTTATGGTGGCAGGGGAAAATAAGGTTATCGTAGAAGGCAGCCTTCCGACCAAAGAGGAAGTGAAGCGTAAGTATGGCAAATAATTTTATTAAAAACAACTATGAAAGTGAGGACTTTTTTATGACAAAAATCAGAGATTACAATATGAACGGAACTATTATATTGGGTGTGGATGCAGGCTACGGGAATTATAAAACGGCAAGGTGCTGTTTTCCAACTTCCGTGAGCAGGAGTGACCAGCCGCCTGTCTTTACAAGAAACTATCTGGAATATAACGGAGGTTATTACACCATAGGCGAGGGGCATAAGGACTTTGTTGCAGAAAAGAGCATGGATGACGATAATTATATCCTTACCCTTGCCGCCATTGCAAAGGAACTGAAGGCAAGGGGGCTGTCAGCCGCAAAGATACACCTTGCGGTGGGGCTTCCTTTGAAATGGGTGCAGGCGCAGCGGGATTCATTCCGTGAGTATATGATGCAGAACCGCCATGTTGATTATAAGTATGCAGGAAAGTGTTATACAGTTGACATCGTGGACTGTACGGTCATGCCGCAGTGTTATGCGGCGGTAGCGGAGAGCCTGCCAGATTTTAAGGGTATGCACATGATAGCGGATATCGGAAATGGGACAATGAACGTGATGATACTCAATAATGGCAAGGCGAACGAGAGCAAGTCGTGGACGGTAAAGCTGGGGGCAAATGAATGTTTTATGGCGATCCGCAGCCTTATTCTGGACAGGAAGGTGGAGGAACTTCCGGCAGAGATCATCGAAAATTATCTCAGATATGGTAGCGCTGATATAGGGGAGGAATACAAGGCGCTCATGGAGGAAGCGGCAAAGACCTATGTGGATAAGATATTTGCAGAGTTAAAGGTACATGGGTATAACCCCAATCTTATGAAACTGTATATTATGGGCGGCGGGGTAAAGGTTGTGGAACTTGTGGGGGATTATGACAGCGGTAATGTCACTTTCAACCACGACATACGGGCAAATGCCAAAGGCTACGAATACTTCTGCTATATGAAGCTGCGCAGGCAGAAAGCAATGTCCTGTGCCGGATAAGGGGGTGCATCTGAATGAAAAACAAAAACCATAATATCCGTTTCAACATGGAAAAAGGGGACGAGTGCAGGGCGTGGGAGCTTCTGCACTCCCCCAAGGTACGGCAGATGTTCAGGTCGCAGAATAGATTTGTGATAGAGGCGGCCAATGATTATTATGACAGATGCGTGGCAATAGGGAATGATCCGTATCTGGAAACGAGGGAGAAAGAGGACGCTTTTGCGGAACGGATCGTGGAAGCGGTGGAAAAGAAAGTGATGTCCAACCTTCCGGCACTTTTCGGGATGTATATGGCGCAGATGCAGGCTTTTCCCTTATCCGTCCCTATGGGGGCATATCCGGCGGCACAGGGCGGCATGGTGTATGGGCAGAGACTTCCAAATGGCAAAAGGGGCGAAAACGCCGTAATGAACGGCGCACCCCTTCCTATTTCTTCCGATCCGGCAGACACAGCGGATGAAGAAACCATAGCAGGGCGCTCCACAGAGCCGCCAGACAATGAACTGATTGATTTTGACGCATTTTAATATGTTTATGGGACAGGGCTACGGTAAGAGAATTTATTGTAGCCTTATTTTTATGGAAATAGCCATGATTAAAGGCAAATGCAGCTATATTTTTAGAAAGCAGGAGCAAAGTGTAGCCGAAAGGCTATAAAACAAGGACAAAGGGCAGCCATAAAAGGCTGCATGATAAAAGGCAGGCATTAAAGCCTGCATAATAAGGACAAAAAGCAGCCGAAAGGCTGCAAATAAGGGCGTAATTGTAGCCGTCTGTTTTGAAACTGACATATCGGGTTTCAGGCAGACGGCTTTTTTCTGTCCTGAAAAGACCTGTTTTAGAGACTATTTTGGAGAAGTCAGGGGAGTGTCAGCGGGTAATTTCCGGGGAGGGCGTAAGCTCTCCCCTAAGCCCTCGGCGTTTGAGAGCGAAATACACCCTACGCACAAACCTTCGGTTTATGCGTAGGGGATTTCGCCCTTGCAGGGGGCAAATTTGCGCAGGCGCAAATCTACAGTCCGAAAGAACCAGACTGTATTTATCCATGCGCCCCAAAGGACAGGACGCATGGACGGCGCTACTTCCAGTGGTTTCATTTTAGGGAAAATGTGAAGCCGCGCCTGCGGGACTTCGCAGAAGTCCCCTTACGTCTGTCAGAGAGCGACAGCCGTGAACTGCCCGGATGTGGGTATGGGTTCGCAATAAGCCGCCTTATGGCGGCTGCTCACAGGGAAAGCGGCGGTATCGGATTATCCGCCAAAGGAAAGGGGAACGGCATTTGTGAAAAGAAATTCATTTATAGAAATGGCAAAGCTGCATGACTTATCGGGGCGCATCACTTATATTTCCAGCCACGCCAAGCAGGAGCATCTGTATGAAGTCTATGCAACAGAGCCTGACAGGGCATTCTGGCGGGAACTTGCCAGGTGTAATCAGCAAGAATTTGAAAAAAGTGGTACGAATGGAAAGTGTATTGAGGCAAGGGAATTGATGATTGCCCTGCCAGAGAGCTTTATCAACTATAAGCATGACTACCTGCTGAAAAAGATGGTTGATGAATTTAAGAAATGGTACGGCGTGGAGTGCCTTGCCGCGCTCCACCATAATAAACGGAAAACAAACCTGCATATCCATATGATATTTGCGGAGAGGAAACGGTTAGACCAGCCGATAGAAAAGACTGCCACCCGCAATATGTTCTATGACGAACTGGGAAAACACGTTCGGACAAAGAAAGAGATTCTTGATGGGAATGGGAATATCCGCAAGGGCTGTAAAATAATCAAAAAAGGCGAAGTGTATGAGCGTAAAATTTTTACCATAAAAGACGGACGCTTTAAGCAGGAATCTTTTCTGGACGAGGCAAAAGTATTTTATACGGATTTAATCAACCAGATGGTGGTTGATGATAAAGACAGGCTCAGTATATTTGATAAAAACGGGCCATACCTTGCGACAAAGAAAGTCGGAAAAAATAATCCCAAAGCGGAGGCGATAAAAGCAGACAATGAAATCCGCATGGAATGGAACAGGGCTGTTGAGCGTGCCATCGTCAGCGGTGTATCCGAGACGGAGGTTGTGGAACTGAAAAAGACGGAGATCACGGACAAGGTAAAGGAATCTGTGGAGCAGAACGGCAAAAAGCCGGAATTGTTTGGGGATATTGTCAGGGCGGCGGTTGCGCTGTTGGAGAAGCTGATCACAGAAGTTATGCAGAAAATTATGGATATGACGAAAAAAGTTATCGGCAAAGTTGCCGATGCCGTAAAGGAAACACCAAAAGAAATGGAAATTCATATCCATACAAAAGATGAGCCAGTGGTTCGGCCGGAAAGGAAGAAGATACCATTTCCTATAAATCCACAGCGTAAGGCTAAAACAGATGCACGAAATAAAACAGAACAGCTACATCTCCAAAATACAGCGACAGTCAAAAAATCTGTCATTGAACAGTTGAAACTGGAGCAAAAAACTGTTCCTGCGGAAACAAAGCAGTTGGAGACAGAAAGACCGCCGCAGCCGAAGCCTTCCGTGCTTGCAAGTAAATATCCCCGACTGAAAGAGATAGACAGTAAACTCAAAGACCAGAATAAGGCAATTTTTGAGTGCGAGAAACAACGGGATAAGCTGAAAAAGGAATTATCCGAATGTACGGGTATTTTTAAGGGAGGCAGACGAAAAGAATTACAGCAGGAAATTGACAGTATTGACAATCAGATTGTCAATATGAAGAAGAGGCTTTCGTCTATCGTAAGGGAATATAAATTTGATTCAGTGCAGGCATTCTATAAAGAACTGGATGCGGCAAAGAGAGAGAATCTTGAATATATGGCGGTTTGTGCGGAGTATGACAAAATTTATGGGGATAAAGCTGCAAATTACATGAGCATCAGGGACAGAATCAGGCAGAAAGAACAGTTGGTAAAACAAAGGGAAGCAGGCAGAGTGCATCAGATAAGGCAGAAAGATAAAGGGGCAAGGTAGCAAAGCGTAAGAAATCTGTAACTCACTTAGCGGTTATGGTAATCCTTCTTTAGGCACTTAACAATGAAATCTTGCGCAAAATGGCAAAATTTTTTGCGTAAGAAAAATACCTATGCCAATGCTGGTATAAGCACAAGGTTTTTGACGGTAAGTCCTGCGGCAATGATTTCTTTGCCATAGGCTGTGGCGAAATATTTGTAAGAGCCCTGCACCCTTTCAATGATCCCATGGAGACGGAGACGTTTAAATATCCTGGACATGGCTGACGGACTGATATTTTCAAAATGCTGGCGGATATCCTTTCCCTGCATCCCGAAAGTCATGTA
>CAJTVK010000211.1 GCA_910579645.1 uncultured Lachnospiraceae bacterium
TGCCGGACAATGTATTTAAACTCCGTGCAAGGGTTGCCGGTGCGGAACATGTGGAAATGCAGATGAAGACCGACGGATATATGACGGCCTGGATGCTGTACCAATTACAAGGAGATGAAGAAGCCGGTAAAGCGCTTATTAGTGAAGATGCAGAAATCCTGAGCAACTCCAACTGGCAGGATATTGAGAAAAACAGATGATGGCTATTCCCTTTTATCTACATGGCGTTTCAGGATAAATGCTGACACTGCTGATAGAATCCGTGCAAAAACCGTGCTCCACCAGATCATGATCTGCCCGCCGAACAAAGGTGGCAGAATAAGTATGAGCACGAACATAAGCAGCGGTTCCATAAAAGTCAAAACATAGGAGAACGTATTTTTTTCTGTGGCATAAAAACTTGCGGTTGTGATACGGAGAACCGCAACAAAGGGAACGGAAACCAGGAAGACAGGCAGTATTTTGGCAATTTCCGCATTCACAACATTCGATGCCCCGAATAATGCGCCGAGGCTTCCCTTTGTCAGATACATGATGATACAGCTAATCAGAGACAGGAACAAAGCAAATACATACGCCAGTTTTCTTGTACTTTTCAGCTTGTCATAATTTCCTTCTCCATAATACCGGCTGAGCAGGGGCTGGCTTCCGTCGCCTACTCCCTGCAATATCAGATAAACAATGCAGATCGCATAAGCGATACAGGCATAAATAGCGACTGCCTGTTCTCCGCCATAGGACACGGAAAAACGGTTTATGATAATCAACGAAATGTTAGGGGACATCGTAAGCCCAAAGGGGGCAATCCCGATTTTCAGTATGGACGCAGCCACATTTCCAAATTTGGAAAAAGGAATGCTCAGCGTAAACTGCTTTTTGCGCAGTAACCAGGCAAGCGCAGTCAGCATGGTAACACCTTGCCCGATGACCGTAGCCCATGCCGCACCCGAAACACCCTGTCCCAATATCCATACGAACAGATAATCCAAAACGATATTGGTGGCAAAGCCCATAATCATAGAAACCATTGCGTAAAAGGAACCGCCGTGATTACGGATGAAAGGCACTAACCCCGTGCCAATCACCTGTGTGGAAGTCCCCAGAGCGATAACCGCGATATATTCTTCTCCCAATGCAAGCAGTTCGCCGTCCGCACCTAACAATCGTAACAGCGTGCCATTCAAAAGGAAAGTTAGGACCGTCACAAGGACGCTTGAAATCACCAGCACCCACAACGCACCAGCGATATAATTTTTTGCCTGTTTTTCTTTTTCCACTGCCTTATAAATGGAATAGTAGATGGCACCGCCCATTCCGATCCCTGTGCCGAGCGCCTGAATCACCGCAACGATTGGATAAGCGATATTAACGGCTGAAAGCCCTAAGTCACCTATGCGGTTCCCTATAAAGAAACCATCCACAATCGCGTAGACTCCCGACAGGGCAAAAGACAATACAGACGGGATGACATATTGAAAGAAAATCCTGATATCACGGGTTTGTTTCATTGTCATTTATGCCTCCTGCTTTGTAGAAAAGTTTTGCAAATAAAGACATACTATCGTTCAGCTGTTGCATACGTTCCATGCCGATTTCCTCTATGACAGAGAGTTCCACCTTCCGCAGCGCGTTCACGATGGTGTCCGCATATTCTTTTCCTGCCTTTGTAAAACGGATTATTTTATTCCTCTTATCCTCTGGCAGCGGAGACAGTTCCACGAACCCTTTGCGCTGCAAATCTTTGGAAACCATGTTGATTGTCTGCTTGGGTATGAGCCACTGCCCGCTGATTTTTTTCTGTGTACAGCCGTTCCCGCTATCATAAATTGCACACAACACTAGCAGGCAGTTGACGGACAGCCCGTGTGCTTTTGCCCATTCTTCGTACACATTATTATATTGCAGCCATGCATCGTAGTATTGGTTTAGCTGTTCCATAAGAATGGTGTTGTTTATCATAGTCTGTCTCCTCAAATCTGACTGCAATTAGTACAGCTCTGTACTAATTGCAGTATAGTCCATAACTGTACTAATTGTCAAGATGGGAATTTTTTGTGGTATTCTTTCGGCAGGATTTTAAAATATGTTTTAAATGCTGCGGTAAATCTGCTTTGGCTGTCATAGTGAACACTATCCTCCTTGGGAGCCACCAGTTTCCCGCTTGAGAGCCCCCCTGTATCCGATATACCTGTATGGAACGGAATACTGACCTTTGTTCCACCATATATGGGGGTTGCTGGCGTCTTTATGCCCATAAGACCATTCACAGACTTCATAGGGGATAAGCGGCAGGGCTTTCAAGTATGGTTTTTCTTCCATGCTGGGCTTATATTTAAACTTATCCAGATAAAACAGTCCATAGACTCTGTCGTCATCCCATTCAGAAATATCATCCCATGACCTGACTGACTGTAAAACAATGCATGAACTTCGGCAACGGTGTTTCTGGATACCTTCTGAAGCATAAAAAGACCTCCTTGTAGATTGTTTGATGATACTGCATTTGCAGTTTTCCGCAAATAACTATAAGGAGATCTATAATAAAATCAAATATACATGGCAGCACAATATGTTTTGGGGGCTCTGAAGGTGGGAAATATCAATTCCGGGTGGCTCCCAAGGAGGATAATATTCAAGATGTCTCCGGCCGCTTTTTCTGTGCTTGGAAATAGGATGTTACTGTGCATGGAAATGTGCGAATAAATGAGGTATAATTTTGTTGCCGGGAGAGAACGGCAAATCAGAAGTCGTGGAGGTGTATAATGATATATACAAAACTTGGAAAATCAGATTTGAATGTCTCGCGTATCTGTATGGGGTGCATGGGTATCGGTGCTCCTTCAAAGGACATGAACAAGTGGGCTGTTCCGGAGGAAGAAAGCAGAGAGATTATTCGTTATGCGCTAGATCAGGGGATCAACTTCTTTGATACTGCCATGTCTTATCAGGAAGGCTATAGCGAAGAAGTTCTCGGCAAGGCTCTCAAGGATTTTGCAAAGCGTGATGATTATATAGTTGCGACAAAATTCCTGCCGAGGTCGCAGGAGGAACTTGACAGAAATGTGCCTGGACAGGCGTATGTGGAGGACTGTCTCGACAGGAGCTTAAAACGCCTTGGACTGGATTATGTTGACCTCTATATCTACCACATGTGGGATTATCACACACCAATGGAGGAAATCATGGAGGGACTGAATAACGCAGTGAAAGCAGGAAAGACAAGATATGTCGGCATTTCCAACTGCTATGCGTGGCAGCTTGCCAAGGCAAACTTTTATGCAGGGGAGAACGGTTTTACAGAATTTATCTCTGTTCAGGGACATTACAATCTGATCGCCCGTGAGGAGGAACGGGAGATGATACCGTTCTGTGAAGATCAGAGTATTGCATTGACTCCGTACAGCCCTTTGGCTTCCGGCAGGCTCTGCCGACCGGCTAGTGAAACGACAAAACGGCTCGAACTGGATGCGTATGCAAGGTTCAAATATGACAAGTCGAAGGATGCGGATGCAGGTATTATCGAAAGGGTTAAGGAACTGGCAGAAAGTAAAAATGTACTCATGACGGAGATTTCCCTTGCATGGCTGCTTAGGAAGGTTACGGCTCCCGTTATGGGAGTGACGAAGAAGTCCAACATTGACGGAGCGGTCAAAGCCGTGGAGCTGGAACTTACACAGGAAGAAACGGATTATTTAGAGGAATTGTATGTTCCGCACGCCCTTGCAGGTGTTATGGCACAGAATGGGAAACAGCCGATGCAGGACTGAATTGCCTGTTACCAGTGCCAGCAGAAGGGTAAGTGCGTTTTTGATGATCAGGTAAATGAGATAGCTGCCCGTTTAGACGAGTTTGGCGGAATGATTGTAGGCTCGCCCGTCTACTATGGTGGCCCGAACGGAAGGCTGACATCTTTCCTTGACCGTCTGTTCTTCAGCATAGATGGGACAAAGTTCAGAGGGATGCTGGCGGCTTCGGTTGTGTCATGCCGCAGAGGCGGCGCAACGGCTGCTTTCGAACGGCTGAATCAGTATTTTCTGATGACAAATATGCATGTGGTTTCTTCCCAATACTGGAATCAGATCCACGGCTTTATAGCGGAAGAAGCCAAACGGGACGAGGAAGGTTTGCAGACAGATGGATATATTTAGAATAAGTGGGATTCCACTGTAACCGGAATTTGTGGAATAGTCAGTTAGGCATATATCTATAATGCAATTTTAGGTACTTGTCATTGCCAAAATCTCCACATATAATTGTAATGTGGCTGCAATCTCGGCATATGGATGTGTAATTTAATGAACGGAGCAACGTCAATAATGAACAGGGTTTTGATTATAGATGATGATAAGGAGCTTTGTGCACTAATCAAGCAGAGTGTTTTACAGGAAAGCATAGAAGCCGACTGCTGCTATTCCGGGAAATCCGGTCTAATGCAACTGAGGGAAAAAGAATACCAGCTTGTCATATTGGATGTCATGATGCCTGGCTTTGACGGCTTTGAAACTTTGGAGCAGATCAGAAAAGAAAGCAGCCTGCCAATCCTGATGTTTACATCAAAAAATGACAGTGCTTCAAAAGTGCGT
>CAJTVK010000212.1 GCA_910579645.1 uncultured Lachnospiraceae bacterium
ACAGAGTCTGGTTAAAATGCGCTCATGTAAGGTAAGGAAAAGGCGAAAAACTGTGTGACATTCGGAAGGCAGAACGGTAAAAAGTCTGCCGGAAGCAGAACATGGATTTATTACCGCTTATCTTGTATGAGAAAATCTTTACAAGATTGGCGGTATTTTTTATGTTCCATTAGCTCAGATGGAAGAGCACTCGACTTTTAATCGAGTGGCCATGGGTCCGAGTCCCATATGGAGCATGACCGCCTGGGTATTGAATTTTGATAACAGGAGGTGAAAGACATGGTGAATTTGCCAACCATAGATATGACGGGAACAGGACAGAATATCAACAGGCTGCGGAAGCAGGCAGGATTGTCCGTAAAGGATTTACAGGATATTTTTGGTTTCGCCACACCGCAGGCCATATACAAGTGGCAGCAGGGCGCAGCTCTGCCAACCATAGATAATCTGGTAGTGTTGGCTGCTGTCCTGCAGGTACGGCTGGACGATATTCTGGTTATAGATGCAGCGGCTCAGATGCAGATTGGCGCATGAATAGAAAAGAAAAAGAATGATTGATCAGCAGGCTGAAAATGCCTGCAGTAAGGTCCCCTGGTCTAAAGGTCAGGACACCGGCCTTTCAAGCCGGAGGTATTGGGTTCAAGTCCCATGGGGATCATTATGGCTCCTTAGTCTAAAGGTCAGGACGCCGGCCTCTCAAGCCGGAGATGATGGGTTCGAGCCCCGCAGGAGCTACTGTGGCTATAGGACAATGGTAGTCCGGCAGATTGTGGCTCTGCTTATGGGGGTTCGATTCCCCCTGGTCACCCCATGGATGGGTATGTCCAGTGGCGAGGGCAGCGGACTGTAAATCCGTTACAAAGAAACACCGCAGGTTCGAGTCCTGCCCCATCCATTTTCTGTTTGCGTGTCCGAGAGGTCTATGGTGCCACCCTGCTAAGGTGGTGTGCGGCAACGCACCGAAGGTTCGAATCCTTCCGCAAACGTGCTGGAGAATGATGATGATTCGGCCTTTTTGAAAATAGTGGTTCATGGAGTTCTCTTTTTATGTCTGTACTTCTTTTCAATACTTTTGCAAAGTATAAAAAAGACCTTGCTGATTTTCAGATATGGAAACTGAAAACCGACAAGGTTTTGTCCTTTTCTTTTATCTTTATGTAATTTTTTCATGAGTATATTACAAACTGCCTGTGAGGGAAGTTATGGAGTGGGAGGCAATTAACATATAAAATACAAAGTTATTTACCTATAATAGATGAACCGTTGTCCTTTTACACTTGCATTTTGTCAATCAAAGCAAAGATAACCTCCTGCTGGTCCTTGTTTAGCCTTGCCCAGCGTTCCAGCAGTTTTCTTTGATCTTCTGTCAGGGAAACCGGGGCATCTCCTTCGGATAATAATTGGGAGAGCGTGATTCCAAAAGCCAGACAGATTTTCTTTAAAGAAGGAATAGTTGGAATCATGTTTTTCCGGTACCAGGAGGAAATTGTGGATTGGGGAAGGCCGGAATGTTCCGCAAGCTGATATTCTGTCCATCCCCTTTCCTGTCTGTATGCCGTTATGGTTGCAAGAATATCTTCCAAATGAATTCACCCCTTTACTTTTGTTCTTCGTAAATTATACTTTGATAAATCGTTAGAATTTAATCATTTGAATCATATAATTTTAACGATTCTTGCAATGAAAGAGGGAAGGTTTGTTATCTCATATGATCAATCAGGGAAAAAATAAGCGCCTGCTGTTCGCTGCTCAATCCTGCCCAACGCTTCAGCAGTTCCTGTTGGGATTCTGTCAGCAGAACAGGCTCACCACCGTGGGAAAAAAGCTGGGAAAGTGTAATGTCAAATGCAGTACAGATTTTTTCCAGGGAAGGTATGGTTGGTACTACATTTTTACAGTACCAGGAGGATATCGTAGTCTGGGGCAGGCCGGAACGTTCTGCAAGCTGGTATTCTGTCCAGCCTCTCTCTTCCCTGTATGCTGTTATAGTAGAAAGTACAGTTTTCATCATATCCGCCTCTTTGCTTGTGTACTTCGTAAATTATACTTTGATAAATCGTTGTATTTTAATCATTTATATCGTATAATTTATGCGATAAACACAACTATATAGAAGTGTGGTAATCGCAGTAATTTAGCTATCAGTTTATAAAAAGACAAGAGGGGGTTATATGTATGCTGAAAAAGAAAACCATAGGGATTGCCGTTTGTATGACAGTGATCTGCACAGCAACAGCAGGAGTATTGATATACAGGAACCCAAATAAAAAAAGCACACTCGAAGAGGATATTTTAAAAGTAGAAGATGCATTAGGCGATGAATATAAAAAACAGTCTGAAACTACGCTTGCCGCAACACTCACATATGGGAGTAAGGATGACAAAACTGAAATTTATTACCATATATTAAAAACGGATTATTACGAACAAAGCGCTTCTGAAATAACAGGGCTCAATACGGTTGCTTTTGGTGTTTTATTCCCGGTTGAATTCATGGACAGCTGTGAAGAAATGAAAATCCAGGAATGGCCGGCGGCCCTCTATAAGAAAGGAGAAATGGCGTATCTTTGCTGGACTTATTCCCCCGAAATCAGTTATGTTCTGGAATATAAGCCTGCGGAAATTCAGGATTCAGAGATTATCAAAATGGCGGAAAGTGCAAAAGAGAGGGATTAGAAGGGATGTCTGTAATGATATGAAAATCATAAGCATATGGAGCTGCAACAATCAGAGTTCCAGCTCCATATGCTTTATGCCATGTCTATAAAATTATTACAGATTCTGCCGGATGATCCGGGTAATGATCCCCACAGCCACGCCCCGCTCTTCATCAATCCGGGTGACGGCAAAGCTCACATCATCCTTCTTGCCGGGAGTCCGGTAATCATAGCAGGAGTGGGCCACAGCGTTCACGCCGTTGGACAGCCGGATATAGACCACGCCTTTATGTACATCCGTGACCTTGCCGGCATACTTGCTCTGGATGCGGCATTTTTTCAGATTGTCATGGTTGGTGTTCTGGGACACGCTTTTGATGTCAGCCCTGATGCCCATATCCTCCAGGCTGTCACGGCGCACGTTCAGGATGCGTACAAGCACCTGGTCGCCCACGGAAAAGCGCTCATGGGCATCCCCGATCCACTCCCAGGCCAGGTCGCGGGCCATGATGGAGCACTCCACCCCGAAAACTTCCACACGGATAACTTTTTCTGCCACGGCGATCACACGGGCTTGGGCGATACGGCCCTCATATATGCGGTACATGCCTGCCGCATCCGTATCCAGATAGAAGATCTGCCGTTTCCGGAGCATGGCTTCCTTCCGGCTGGCAACCACGCTGCGGGTTTTGGAGTCAATGCCTTTGACAATAAAATCAATTTCCGCTCCCAGCATATTGCCGAGGATCTTGTTCTGGCGCAGCATCAGTTCTGCATATTCCTGGCCGGAAGGGCTGCGGCCCACATTGATCATCATCTCTTTTAAGGGGATCACAATCCGGAAACCTTTATAGTCTACAATGGTGATGGTCTTTCCGTTGTCAGTCTGTTCGATCCCGCCAAGCTGCCCAGTAAGGATACGCCGGGTACGGTAGGCGTTATGAATCTCATGCCAGATGGCATCTTCACGGGATTCCTCCGTTTCCACTTCCCCGCGCACTTCCAGTGTCAGTACAGGGGCGTCTTCTTTTCTGCCTCTGGCCGCAGTACGCCGGGAAGGGGCAGCAGCAGAGGGAGCAGTGGATTCTGATATATCTTCCGTCCCGGTGGATTCCATATCTTCCTGGGGAATGGTTTTCTCCGCTCCATCTGCATCTTCTGCAGTATCCTGGGAGGGGAGTACGCTGTCAGGAGCGGTTTCCGGGAGGTCTGTTTTCCCGGCATCCGTATCCTGTGCTTCCCCTGCAGGGCCTTCGAAAGTTTCTTCCTTTTTCCTGCGGGCGGTGCGTCTGGCCTTTGCCGGGGGATTTTCTGTTTCGGGGGAAGACATCGCTTCCGGCTGTGCTTCACCAGAAACAGCCGCATCTTCCGGTGTTTCCCCAAACATTTCTTCCTCTGTAAGTTCCGGAAGCTCTCCCTCTGCCGGATCAGGGGTGTCAGACGGTTCCTGGTCCATGCTGCCCAGGAGTTCATTTAAGTCCATGCCGTCCCCGTCCGTTTCAGACGGTATGCCATCCTCTTCGCCGGGGAAAACTCCGGCTTCTGTATCCGCTGTCTCCACAGGGATGTTTCCTTCCATCGAAGGGTTTTCCAGTTCCATAAGTTCTTTTTTTCTTGCCATGTGTTTACCTCCATAGTGTAGTTATTTTATTTCACCGCCCGGAAACGGGCCGTTCCATAGCAGTCTGGTTTCAGGACATGATGGAATCCTTGTCCGTAGATATAATTCCGGCAGGAGTGCCGGAGGATACGGCAGGGGCGGCCTTTCCCGGTCCGGATGCCGGAGGGGATGCCGCTTTCTGCTGTGCGCCGGGCGTTGGTGCTTTTCCCGTTCCTTTTACTGCAGGTTTTGTCCCTGTTTTTACAGCAGGTTTTGCAGCTGTTTTTGTTGTCTGTTTTACAGCCGCCTTTTGAG